>DASYXF010000081.1:0-43274 GCA_035935335.1 Candidatus Acidiferrum sp. | reverse complement strand
ACCCGCAAATGATTCCGCGAAGCCACCACTTTGATCGGCTCCGCATGCGCCCATCCATAATCCTGCGGCCTGCCAAACAGATAGAGCTGGCTCATCGGCATCGTCAGATACGATTCTTTCGACATGCTCGCGATGAACCCCGCCAGCACTGTCTCTCCCACCCCGGCATCCACCTTCACCCATCCCGCTGTCGTAAACACTTTCTTCATCTGATCCTCATCGCCCAAAATCAGAAAGTTCACCATGTCGCCCGCATTCCCATCTTTGTCGCCGATGCGCCGCGGAATTTTCTCAAACAGCTTGTTGTCCACTCCCGGAATGCTGGACACCTCTTTCGCCACTTCACGCGGTGCCGAATCATCCGCCGCATAAACCTCCACTGTCACTTTGTAAGAGCCCGTCCCCGTATCGGAATCCGACTGGTTGATACCCAGCGCCAGCTTTCCGTTGACTGGCGCAACAATCTCCTTCTTCACCCCAATTAAAAAGGGCTGGGCAATATCCGCGTCTCCGATTCTTCCAATCACCGCGCCGCGACCCGCGCCGTTATACGGGAGGATCCGGATCAGGTCTTTGAATCCCCGCGTCAATCCATCCGGGCCGTTATCCTCCTTGGCATCCGTGTAGCGCAGCGAGCCTTCAGACGTCACCGCAATCCGCTGCCCCGGCTCCAGGCTGATTCCCGTGTCCACCCAGACCTTCTCTCCCTCCAGCGCGAAACTCTGCGTCTGCGTCGCCCTGCTTGCATCAGTGGCGGCTGCCGGTTTTGTCTCGGGAATCGCCGCAGGCTGCGCCGTCTGCGGTGAACTTTGATCGCCAGCCGTTTGAGCCAGAGCGGTGTTTGCACTAGAGAGGAAAAATAGAAAAATCGCGGAACCCAGGCAGGTTCCCAAATTTGCCTTGCTTGTCATGGATTGCTCCTCCCGGGCGGGATTGACCCTATTCGTAACAGAAAGCCCTTTTCGTAACAAGATGGATACCCGCGCAGGGCACCGAGTTGCCTTTAGGCCAGACAACGTATTCCCCGCTCTCTCTCATCCATTCATGGTAAGAATTCCCGCAAGTTAAGGACTCCCCACATCCTTGACTACCGGAGGGAGCGCCTGTACATTGGCAAAAGGCTGCGACACCGCGATTCGTGTATGTCCGTATCCACAGGGGATACCGCCATCCAAGACTCATGAGCCGGCCATACCGTTCCCACTAACGTGGCAGACTGCCGTGTGCGGCAAGACCAGATGAATTTCAAGTCTTCAGAAAAACTGGGGTTAGCATTTCTCTCGCTTGCTCTGTGGGCCTCCGCCGCCACGGCTCAGGCGCCTCTTCCACGCCAGCGGACGCATCTTGCCCCAGTCACCAACATCACCGTTGACGGCAACGAAGCCATGTTCGCCACCATGTGCGTTCTCTACGCGTCCGGCTTTGAAAGCGACGTCAGCACCGACAACTGGTCCGCCTTTCGCGCTCAGATGCGCACCCGTTTGCGCCAACAGAAAGGCCCTGCCGTTGACGCCGCCCGGCAGTTCTACCAGCAGCACGAATCGCGCGACACCGCCGAAATGCTCTCGCGCTACGTCTGGTTCGGAATCGTCTCCGGCCCCGCGCCTAAATTTCAACCCGTTCTCCGCCGCGACGAGCTTCCTCCCGACTTGCTGACCCTCGAGGGGTTCAGCGAAATTCTTTCCGCCTATTACACCGAGCAGAACATCGGCCAGCTCTGGCGCCAGGTTCAGCCCATTTACAATCAGGAAATTGAGCGCCTCCACGAACCCCTCTCGCAAATCGTGCTAGTCGCCAACACTTACCTCCGCGAACTGACCAATCCCGACCAGATGCGCACCTTCTCAATCATCGTCGAGCCGCTGGTGGGCCGCATCACCAACGTCCGCAATTTTGGCGACCATTACGCCATCATCTTAAGTGGCAGTGAAGACGTTCCCACCGATGTCGTTCGCCACGCCTTCCTCCACTTCCTTCTCGACCCTCTTCCCCTCATGTACCCCCACATCATCGCCGTAAAGCGCCCGGTCTACGAAATTGCCGCCAAGGCTCCCAGGCTTTCCCCCGACCTTCGCGACGACTTTCCTTCCTGGTTCGCGGAGTGCACCGTCCGCGCCGTGGAACTGAAAATCAAACGCATGTCGCCCAGCGAACGCGAGGTCGCCCTGAATACCAACGACGCCGACGGCTACGTGATGGTGCGCCCGCTTTTCCAGGGTCTCTCCGATTACGAAAAAAACGAACCTTCCATGCGCAACTATTTCCCGGAGATGGTGCGCAATATCGATGCGAAAGCCGAAGTCGCGCGGGCCTCCGCACTCACTTTTGCCCCGGAGACTTCTCCCGAACAATCCGCGCTGCTCAACAACGAGGATCTCAACCGCAGGCGCCGCGCCGCCTCCGGAACATTGCCGGATGATCCGGCAATGATCGCGCGACTCACGGATGGCGAACGCTTCATCGCCGACCGCAATCCTCGCGCTGCGGAAGCCGCCTTCAAAAACGTTCTGGCCAAGTACCCCGATCAGATTCGCGCATGGTACGGCCTTGGCTTGGTCGCCCTGCTCGATCACGACGGCCCCCGCGCCAAAGAAGTTTTCGGCCGCCTCACCGCCGGCGCCGCGGATCACGACCCGATGGTGCTGGCATGGTCCCACGTCTATCTAGCCCGTGTTTTGGATGAAGAAGGCCAATTGGAGCAGTCAAAATCAGAGTATCAGGCAGCCCTCGCCGTCCCGGGCGCCCCGGCCAAAGCTCAACAGGCCGCTCAGAAGGAATTGGGCGACCTGAATCTCAGAAAGTCCGCGGAGCGGCCGTAAGCCGCCCTGATACGGAGGAAGAAAGCGTTATGAAATATTCAGTGCAACTCGCAACGTTGATTTTCGCTGGAGGAATTCTCCTCGCCGCGCCGGGCATTTCCGCCCAGGGCTCCCAGCAGGCCCCACCGACTCTGAATCCCGAGAAAAAACAGGACAAGCCGGCCGAAGTGACTCCCCTGACTCTCGACAACGCTCCACCCCCGGTGAACGCCGAGGAGGACGCCGCCATCCAGGCCTTCCGCGCTGCTCCGATCACCGACATTGCAAAAAAGGATCAACTTGGCGAAGAGTTCCTGCAAAAATATCCGGAGAGCCGTTATCGCCCCGAAGTGTACTCCTTGCTGGTTCGCGGCTATCTAAGCCTCGGGCAGATCGACAAGATGGAGACCGTTGGGGAAAAGGAAATCGCGCTGAAGCCCGAGGACGCCCAGACCCTTGCTATTATGGGCTCCACACTTCCCCGCGCGATGAATGCTTCCACGCCGGACCCGCAGAAGCGATTGGAGAAGGCCGAACAGTATTCCAAGAAAGCGCTGGAAGTTTTGCCCACGCTCGTCAAACCGGATGGCCTGAGCGATACGGATTTCCTCAAGGCCAAGGACCAAACATCCGCGATGGCCTATAGCGGTTTGGGAATCGTTGCCTTCCGGCGGCAGAAATTTGCGGAAGCAATTCCCAATTTTGAGCAAGCCGTCAAGCTGGACCCGATTCCCGATCCTGTGAATTTCTACCTGTTGGGCATTTCCAATGAAAAAACTTCCCATTTCGAGGATGCAGCCAATGCGTTCACCAAGTGCGCCGCCGTCCCCGGCGGACTGCAGGCCACTTGCAAATCGAGCGCCGACGAAGCAAAGAAATTGGCGACCACGCAGTTGAGCGCACCCAAGTAATTCCTCCGTGCCGCGCCACGGAGAACGAACGGAAACCATGGTCCGCGGTGAAGATGACCGGTTGATGGAACGCCTCGGGTACGTGTTTCGCGACCCGCTCCTGCTGGACCGCGCCCTGACACATAGTTCCGCCGTCCCGGAGCTTCGCTCGGCTCGCGGCGAGGACATCGCTTTCAGCGGCTCCATCGTTCAGGACAATGAGCGGCTGGAATTCCTGGGTGACGCCGTGCTGGAGCTTCTCACCAGCGAATATCTGCTGCGGAACTATCCCGAATGGACCGAAGGCCAGCTCTCGAAGAGCCGGGCGCGCATCGTAAACGCGCACTCGCTCGAAATTGCCGCGCGCGGATTGCATATCGGCGAGCACCTCCGCCTCGGGCGCGGTGAAGAAAAAACCGGCGGCCGCGACAAGCCGGCTCTCCTGGCCGACGCGTTCGAAGCCATCGTCGCCGCCATGTATCTCGATGGAGGCCTGGGCCCGGCGCGCGATCTGCTCCGGCGCACGGTGTTTGAGCAAGCCCTGGAAGACGGCGACCGCATCTCCGAGTCGGACCGCAAGAGCGCCCTGCAGGAATTCCTGCAAGCCAAAGGCGATCAGCCGGCCGAATATCGCCTGGCGGGTGAAACCGGGCCCGACCACCAGAAAACGTTTCGCGTGGAAGTCTGGGTGAAGGGCGAATTCATGTCCAGCGCCGAAGGCACCACCAAAAAGGAAGCGGAGCAGAAGGCCGCCCGCAGCGCGCTCGAGAAACTTCTAGGCGCCGAAACAAGGCAAGGGGAAGAGGTCGGACCGAATGCCGGATGAATCCCTGGTGCACGACCCGCTGACCGCAACGCCGGAACCGGCGCCGCCGCCGGAGGCTCCCCCGGCCGCCGAGCCTGTTCACGAAAGCTACACCACCCTTTCCGAATATCTCGAATCGCTCCTCGTTACTGTAATTCTCGCCCTGTTTGGCACCAGCTTCGTCGTGCAAGCCTTCAAGATTCCCTCTCCCTCGATGGAGAAAACTCTTCTCGTCGGCGATCATCTTCTGGTCAACAAATTCATCTTTGGCGGCAGCGGCCACTGGTACGAAAAATTCCTCCCCTATCGCGACGTTCAGCGCGGCGACATCATCGTCTTCAAGTATCCCTATCAGGATCATCCGCACTTTGTGAAACGCGTCATCGGATTGCCGGGTGATCGCCTGAAAATTGTCGACCAGCAGGTGTACGTCAGCGGCAAGCCGCTCAACGAGCCCTACGTCGTCCACGATCCAGCTTCCGGCTACGATCCGCTCAACTACACTTTCCCGCCTCCCAGCAATCAGCTTTTCATCCCGCCGGTGCAGATCGAATGGGCGCATGAGATCCGTAAATACATTCAGGGCGACGAACTCGTCGTCCCTCCAGGAAAATATTTCGCTATGGGCGACAACCGCGACCACAGCTCCGACAGCCGCTACTGGGGCTTCGTCGACCGCCAGGCCATCATGGGCCGCCCTTTCCTCATCTACTGGTCCGTTGACGCCACCAGCAGCGATTACTCCGACTCCTCGTTCGGACAGCGCATTGTCGCCATCTTCGACACGATCACTCATCTCCCCGCCCGCACCCGCTGGAGCCGTATGCTCCACACCGTCCACTGACGCCCACGATTCCCATACCCCTGTTTTTTCCCCGTCGCTTTTGAGAAACTTCAACGTCATGTCTCGCCTACGCACTTACGGCACATGGATCGGCGCGCTCGTGGTTCTGCTGCTCCTCGCGCAACTCGGCCTGCCCTTTCTCCTTCAAACTCGCCGCATGCGTGCGTATCTTCTCTCTCATCTCGAAAAATCCTTCGGCCGTCCCGTGGAAGCTCGCAGCTTCTCCATGGATATCCTTCCCTTCCCCCGCGTGGACGTCGAAGGCGTCAGCATCGGCGAAAATTTCGCCTTCGGCCACGAATATTTCCTTCGCGCGGACCGCATGACGGCCAACGTCCGCTGGCTCGGCCTGCTGCGCGGCCACTTCGATTTCGGTACCATTTCGCTCTCGCGCCCTAGCCTGATTCTCGTTCGCAACGAACAAGGCCGCTGGAATCTCGAAGGCTGGCTGCCCCCGGCTTCCGCAAAATCCTCTGCTGCCGCGATTGCCTACGGCCCACAAAGCCCCGTCGCCTCCGGGAACCATTTGCAAAAAATTGAATTCGACGAGGGCCGCATCAACTTCAAAACCGGCGACGAAAAACGCCCCTTCGCTTTCACAAATGTTTCCGGCAGCGTCGAACAGACAGGCCCCGGCCGCTGGCAGTTGCGCCTCGAAGCCCAACCCTGGCGCAGCGGCGTTCCATTGCAATCGACCGGCATCTTGCAGGTCCGCGGCGAAGTCGCAGGGACTTCCGCTCGACTGCAACCCGCTGAAATCCAGGTGCACTGGGATAAGGTGTCCATCGCCGATCTTTTCCGCATGATCACCGGGAACGATTTCGGCGTCCGAGGCGCATTCACTCTGGACGGCAACGCCAATATCGGCAAACCCGATTCCGGCGCACCTGCGCCGCCGGGCGCCTGGAGATTCTCTCTGCACGCCGGCGCCGCGAAAATTCATCGATGGGATCTCACCGAACGCGGCGATAATCCCGGCGTCAGCCTGAATCTCAAAGGCCTCTGGGACGTAGCCGCCGGCGAGGCTCACGCGGACACCCTTACCCTCGATCTTCCCCACTCCCATTTCGAAGGTGCCGCACGGCTAAAAACCGCGGGCATGTCCGACTGGAATCTTCGCATCGAAGATTCCAGCATCCAGGCGCAGGATCTGCTCGCGTGGTACCGCGCCTTTCAACCCGGCGTTGCCGAATCCCTCGACGCCAGGCAACTCTTCAAAGCGAGCTTTGCCTTGCGCGGATTTCCGCTCTCCTGGGAAGACGTCCAGATTTCCAGCGCCGCGGGCGAACTCCGCCTACCCGGCCTTTCCAAGCCGCTTCGGGTAGGTCCGGTGCTGGGCGCCGCCCACAACAATTTCTTCGAATTGCTCCCGGTACAACTGTCACTTGCATCCTCCGGGAAAGAAGTTGCCGCGAAGCCCGATAAGTCGGCCGCAAAAACCACCACCGCCGCTGGCTCCTTCGATCAACTCGAAATTCGTTTCCGCGACGATTTCATCGCGGGCAAAGGCTCTCTGCGCGTGACTGGAAAATTGGACGAGGCCGGCGACTTCTTCAAAGTTGCGTCAGCCTTCGGCCAGACCCTCAATCGCGGCTGGGAAATCAGCGGCGGTGCCGCTGGCAATGTGATTCGCGAATGGGATCACGGCGCCGCGAACGGCCGTTGGAGCGGTTCCCTTACTTTTACCAAAGCGCAATTGCAAGCCGCCGGTCTGAATCTGCCGCTGAAGCTTGAAGAAGCCCGCCTTGATTGGAAAAACGGGCGTCGCTCTGCAACCATCCTGCGTGCGGGTGCATTTGGCGCGACATGGTCCGGTGCGATCAGCGACGCCCCGGCGCTGGATGAATCCGGCGGCAACAACTGGAAATTCCAGCTACACGCCGATCATCTCGACGCAGCGGATCTCGATCTCTGGTTCGGCCCGCGTGCCCGCCCGAACTGGCTGCAGCGCCTGCTTCCTTCCCTGCTCGGCAAATCCGATGCGAACGCCAAACCCAGCGAACTCCTGCGCCGCGTCACCGCCGAGGGCGAGCTCGAAGCCGATTCACTATCCATCGAGAAAATAAAACTATCGAAGGCCCGGGCCCACATCGCGTTTCACGATCTGCACCTGGAAGTGCGCGATGCCGAAGCGGAATGGGCGGTTGGCACCGCGCGCGGCACCGTCAGCGCCGTATTCTCCGTTCCACCCAAATATGAAATTTACGCGGAGGTGGAACACGTCGATCTTTCCGCGCTGCCGTGGTTCACGCACTGGGCTGAATATTGGGGCGGAGCGGCTTCGGGAAAGCTGCACCTGACGACTTCCGGCGTTGGACGCGACGCGCTCGTCGCGGCACTCGCAGGCACTGGCGAATTGCGACTCAAGTCCGTCGAACTCCGTGGCTGGGACGTCGGCGCCAGCATGGATACGGGTGCACTCCACACCGGCGCTTCCCACTGGGCGTCTGGAGAGGGAGAATTCACGATCGCCGCACGCGCGTTGCACTTTGATTCCCTCACGCTCGAAAATCCGCATGTCAAAACGCGTCTGGACGGTACCCTCGATTTTTCGCAAGACCTGAATCTTACGTTCGCGCCGGCACCGGCTGACAAACGCGGCGTGAAGTCCGCCGCTGCTCCGCGGCTCTTTCAATTGCGAGGCCCGCTTGAAAAACCGGTGGCCGCCGTCGAAATCGCCCCGGTGGCCCAGGCAAAAAAACAGCGGTAGCTAAATTTTCCGGATCAGGAGGATTGACTACAACATGCCCTGGAATCGCCTGCGTTTCTGCTTTGTATTTCTCGCTCTCACTTTTGCGGTAACTCTCCATGCGCAGCAACCTTTCACTCTGGATCAGGTTCTTGGCGCGCCTTTCCTTAACGAGCTTACGGCGTCGAAGACCGGCCATCGCCTCGCCTGGAGCCAGAATCGGAAGGGCCCTTCGAATGTTTGGGTAGCCGAAGGCCCACCCTTTGCCGCTCGTCAACTCACCAACTACAACCAGGACGACGGTGGCGAGCTTTCCGAATTGCGCTTTATGCCCGATGGCGCTGCGGTCGTCTACGTTCGGGGGGAGGGAAAAAATTCCGCGGGTGAATACCCGAATCCCACCAGCAATCCCGCGGGAACCGAGGAAGACATCTGGCTCGTCTCGTGGCAGGGCGGAACTGCTCGAAAGATCGACGCGGGCGACACGCTGCAAATTTCCTCGCAGGGCCGCATAGCCTACGCCAAAGGCAACCAGATTTGGCTCGCCGGCCCGAACGCCGAAGATAAGCCCGTGCAACTTGTCGCCAGGGGTAAGAATGAACCGCTAGGCTGGTCGCCCGATGGACGGCGCCTCCTCTTTTCTTCCGCGCGCGGCGATCACAGCTTCATCGGCATCTACGACGCCCAAGCAAAAACTGTAAAGTTCGTCGCTCCCTCCGTCGATTCCGATTCCCATGCCGTCTGGTCGCTCGACGGTAAACATCTCGCTTTTGTACGGCGCCCCGCGGTTCAGCGGGATTCTCCCAGCGGATTCTTCATCGAACCGGATCGGCCGAAACCCTGGGCCATCTGGGTTGCCGATGCCGACGCGTCCAACCCGCGCGAACTCTGGCACAGCAGCGCCACCCCGCAGGGTTCCTATCCGTACATGGCCTCAGACACCGGCGGCGGAGTCCTCAACTGGGCCGTGGACGACACGCTGCTCCTCGCCAGCGAAGAAGATGGCTGGCAACACCTCTACTCTCTCGCGCGCACAGGGGGCGCGCCGAAACTCCTCACGCCGGGAAACTGCGAAGTCGAGCAGTGGTCGCTCTCACCCGATGGAGCTTCCGTCCTCTACAACTCCAATTGTGGCGACACCGATCGCCGCCATCTGTGGCAAATCCACCTTCCGGACGGCGCCAGCCGGCAACTCACGAAGGGAGATTCGATCGAGTGGGCTGGCGTCTTTGCCGGTGATTCCAGTTCCATTGCGTATCTGCGCTCGGATGCCCATTACTTCGGCGCGCCTTACATGCAAGCCGCTTCGCCTAACGCATCAGCCACTCCTTTGCTCGATGCTGCGAGTTTCAAAGATTTCCCTGCGAACGATCTCGTCACGCCCCAACCCGTCGTCTTCAAATCCGCCGACGGCTTGGAAATCCACGCGCAGCTTTTTCTTCCGCGCAACCTGCGCGCCGGTGAAAAACGCCCCGCCCTTTTATTTCTGCACGGCGGCCCGGTGCGCCAGATGCTTCTCGGCTGGCACTACATGCGCTACTACTTCAACACCTACGCGATGAACCAGTTCCTCGCCAATCGCGGCTACGTCGTCCTAGCCATCAATTACCGCAGCGGCATCGGATATGGCCGCTCCTTTCGCGAAGCCACGGGCCGCGCGGGACGCGGCGCGTCCGAATATCAGGACGTCCTCGCCGCCGGGAAATATCTCCAGGACCGCGGCGACGTCGATCCGAAGCGCGTGGGCCTTTGGGGCGGAAGCTATGGCGGTTATCTCACCGCCCTCGGCCTCGGCCGCAACTCCGACGTTTTCGCCGCCGGCGTGGACACCCACGGCGTCCACGACTGGCCCACCGACAATTGGGAAGGAAAAAATATCTCTCCCGACCTGAACAAACTTGCCCACGAATCCTCGCCCGTTTCCAACGTGGACACGTGGAAATCTCCGGTCCTCTTCATCCACGGCGACGACGACCGCAACGTCATCTTTTCGCAGACCGTAGACCTGATCGCGCGCCTTCGCCCGCGCGGTGTACACGTTGAACAGCTCATCTTCCCGGACGAAGTTCACGATTTCCTTCTTTACTCCAGCTGGCTCCGGGCCTTGCAGGCCAACAGCGATTTCTTCGATCGGCAGTTTTCATGGCCGCAAAAATAATCTGGCCCGCCGCCGCGGTACTTGCCGCAGCCGCTTCCCTCTGTGCAGTTACCTTGCGCAGCGATAGCCGCGCGTTGTTCGTGCCGCAACTGAAGCCAGGCCAGACCCTCCTCTACGAAGTCCACGGCCGCCTCAACCGCTCCGTGAAAACCGAAAGCCGCGTTTCCAACTTTTATGGTCCGCAACAGCTTCAGGGTGATCTTTCCAGCCAGATTCGCCTCGCCGTACAGAAAGTGCTCGCGGGCAAACCCCATCCCATTGCCAGTATTCAAACGGAGCTTCTGCCGATCCCCTCGGCGCAAGTCAATTCGCAAACTTCACCTGCACGGAAATTAACTTTCGACATCCTCGGCAACGGCCAACTTGGAAACATAAACAGTCTTGACGATCTCTCCCCCGAACAGCGCTTCATCTGGCAATTCTGGGTCGCCCGCTTCGCCTTCGGCTGGACGCTTTCCGCCTCCCGCTTGAAACCCGGTGAAAAATGGAAATTCGAAGAGCCGGAGCTCAACGATTCACTGATATCCGGCCTCGTCTGGGAACGCGAAACTACTTACGCGCGCGACGACCAGTGCCCCGTTTTTCCTGGGGAAACTTGCGCTGTCTTCCTCACGCAGTCCACGCTCAAGCAAAAATCCTCGCCGAAAGACTCCACGCCGGAGTCCTATCGCCTCCACGAACTCAAAACTCTCGGTACCGCCAGGGGCACCAACCAGGCGATCGCCTACATCTCGCGCAAAACCGGACTCGTCCTTCGCGCCAACGAGGACATCCAGCAATCCATGGACGTGACTGTGCTGAAATCCGACGGCACAAACGGCGTCCACTACAACGTCGAAGCCACCAGCCACCTCGAAACCCTTTTCGTGCCCGAGACGTAGCGGCCACCTTCAGGCGGCCCGGTTTTTGTAGCGGCCGCTTTCTGAAGCGGGCGCCTTTCACTTGCCACTCGCGGTATAATGAAAGTTTCCGTTGTGCCCGGAAAACCCGCAGGAGACCCCTACGATGAATTTCAAGCTGCGCAGCAACTATCAGCCCCGTGGCGACCAGCCCGCGGCCATCGACCAACTCTTCCGCGGTCTCGAAGCCGGCGACAAGCACCAGGTCCTTCTCGGCGTCACCGGCTCCGGAAAAACTTTCGCCATGGCCAAGGTCATCGAGCAGGCGAATCGCCCGGCGCTCGTCCTGGCGCACAACAAAACCCTCGCCGCGCAGCTCTATCATGAGTTCAAAGGCTTCTTCCCGGAAAACGCGGTCGAATACTTCGTCAGCTATTACGATTTCTACCAGCCCGAAGCGTACGTTCCCGCCGCCGACGTCTACATCGAAAAAGAAGCCACCATCAACGACGAGCTCGACAAGCTGCGCATGAGCGCCACCCGCTCGCTCTTCGAGCGCCAGGACGTCATCGTCGTCGCCAGCGTCTCCTGCATCTACGGCATCGGCTCGCCCGAAGCGTATTACGGCATGCTGGTCATGCTTGAAAAGGGCTACCAGACTTCGCGCGAAGCCCTGCTGCGGCGATTCGTGGACATTCAATACGAGCGCAGTGAAGATCTCCGCCGCGGCACTTTCCGCGTGCGCGGCGATATCCTCGAAATCTATCCGACCTACGAAGACAACGGGTACCGCATCGAAATGTGGGGCGACCAGATCGACAAGATTCGCCAGATTGATCCGCTGACGGGCGAAATCCGCGCCGGCCAGGAAGACATCGCGCGCGTTCCCATCTATCCGAAAACGCATTACGTCATGCAACCCGACCAGCGGGATCGCGCGATCATCAGCATCCAGGACGAACTCGACTGGTGGAAAAAAGAATTGGAAAAGCAGGGGAAGTTCGTCGAAGCCCAGCGCGTCGTACAGCGCACCATGTTCGACATGGAAATGATGCGCACGATCGGCTATTGCCACGGCATCGAAAATTATTCGCGGCATCTCAGCGGCCGCCTGCCCGGCGAAGCGCCGCCGACGCTGCTCGACTATGTGCCGCAGGATTACCTGCTCTTCATCGACGAATCGCACGTCACCGTTCCGCAAGTCCGGGGCATGTTTCACGGCGACCGCTCGCGCAAACAGACGCTTGTTGATTACGGTTTCCGCATGCCTTCCGCACTCGACAACCGGCCCCTCACATTCGAGGAGTTCGAGCATCGAGTGAATCAGGCCATATACGTCTCCGCGACGCCCGGCCCGTACGAACTTACTAAATCCGGCGGCGTTTTTGTGGAACAGGTGATTCGCCCCACAGGCCTTGTTGATCCCGAAGTCGAAATTCGGCCGGTGAAGGGCCAAGTGGATGATTTGCTCGAGGAAATCCGCATCCGGGCGGCAAAAAACGAACGCGTGCTCGTTACCACGCTCACGAAGCGCATGGCCGAAGACCTCAGCGAGTATTTTTCAGAAATCGGCGTGCGCTGCCGGTATCTTCACTCCGAAGTGGAAACGCTGGACCGCATCAAAATCCTGCGCGATCTCCGCCGGGGCGAATTCGACGTCCTTATCGGCATCAATCTTCTCCGCGAAGGCCTGGATCTGCCGGAAGTTTCTTTGGTGGCGATCCTCGATGCGGACAAGGAAGGCTTTCTCCGCAGCACCACCTCGCTGATCCAAACCATCGGCCGCTGCGCCCGACACATCGAAGGCCGCGCGATCCTTTACGCCGACCGCCGCACCGACTCGATGAACCAGGCCATCAGCGAAACCAACCGCCGCCGCGCCAAGCAGGTCGCCTACAACGCGGAAAACAACATCACGCCGCAATCCATCATCAAGGGCGTGGACATGGAACTCGCCCACATCGTCGAAGCCGATTACGTCACCGTTCCGCTGGACACCGCCGGGCTGGATGCCGCCGTCTCCAACGTAAAATCCGAGCAGCAACTGGCCGAACTTTTAACGCAACTCGAAACCCAGATGCGCGAAGCCGCCAAGAAATTCGAATTTGAAAAAGCCGCTCAGCTTCGCGACCGCATCCGTTCCCTGAAACAGCAAGACCTCGCCGGTCTCTTCGGCAAGGAAACAATCGAAGGGGCAGCCGCCGCCTCGTAAGCCAATCGTGGGGCTAAACTAACCCCCGCCGCAAGTCGTCCAACTTGTAAAAGGTCTCGCGCCAATAAATGCCGCCCTGGCGTAGCGTAATCACCGTTGATCGCAGCAAAATGTAGCTGAACAGCACTGCCCCCAGGGGCAGCGTCAGGCAATACAACGGCGAAACCCGCATCACCACATCTCCGCCAACGTGAAAACCGAGCGCCACTACCACGGCAATTCCAGCCAACGCGCGCACCCATCCGCCACCAAACGCCAGCCCCACAAAAGGAGCGATGTTAAACAGCAGCATGCTGACAATCTGCAGCGCCACCATCCCCACGCGGAACCCCGCTGCCGCAAAGAAATTCTTCTCGAGACCGCGAATCAGATTCTCCAATCCCAGGTGCCATTCCACGCTGACTGCATCCTGCGCCACGGCTACCCCGGAACGGAATCCCGCCTGCTTCACCAGTTTCCCCAGCTTCATATCGTCGATCACTTCCATCGCCAGCCGCCGATGCGTCCCGCACGCCTCATATGCGCTGCGCTTCAACATCTGAAACGCGCCCACGCCAACGTACGCCCGCGAATTCGGATTGCTCACCGCGTGCAAGTCCGCCGCCAGTTGAAACCCCATCCCGAAAAAAGCAATCAGCACCGTGTCCCAAAACCCGCTGCGTTTTACATCTCCAAGCAGCGCCAAGTGATCCAAACCTCTTTCGCGCGCCAGCGCCGCAACACGCCGCAGCGCATCCTTCTGAAACTTCACATCCGCATCCGTGAACACCAGCCACTCACCGCCGGAAGCCTCATACGCCTTTTGCAACGCGTGGGGTTTCCCCAGCCACCCAGGCGGCAATTCGTGAACGTGCACCACGCGAAGTTGCGGATGGCTTGCCGCAAATTCATCCAGAATCCGCGCGGTCCCATCCGTCGAACGGTCATCCACGGCCACGATTTCCAGGTTGGGGTAATCCACTGCGACGAGCGTCGCCAGCGCCTCCGGCAGCTTTTCCTCTTCATCCCGCGCGGCAAACAGCACGGAAATCCGCGGGCAGTCTGCATCCCCCGCGGGAGCGAAATCCTTCAACCAGGGCAAGCGCAAATTGCCGTAAGCGACCTTTAATCCATAGGTCAACCAGAAGAGTGCGATGAGTGCGAAGAGAACGAGCCAGAAGAGATGCATGCGGATTGGAGTCGAATGCCAGCCTCAGGGTATCCTAGCATGGATGCCGAAGACACTGGCCATTCTCGGAGCCGGGCGCGTGGGACGCGCGCTCGGGCGGCTGCTGCACGAACGCGGATGGCGTGTTCTCGCCGTCGCCGCGCGTTCCGAATCCACCGCCCGCCAGGCCGCCAAATTTATCCGCGCCGGCCGCCCGTTCGCAGGCATCACTCATCATGCGCTCGCCGCCAGAACAATCCTCTTGAGCGTACCCGATGACGCCATCCCCGAAATTGCCACCGAACTCGCTCGCGTTGGTGGACGGCAACTGCGCGGCAAAATCGTTCTGCACACCAGCGGCGCTTGTGATGCAGGCAGCTTGCAAGCGGTCCGCGTGGTCGGCGCCTCTGCCGCTTCCATGCATCCGTTGCAAACCTTTAACGGCGTCAGCGTACCGCCGCTCGAAGGCAAAATCTTTGCGATCGAAGGAGATGCCACCGCTGTCCGCATCGCCCGCTCCATCGCGCGTTCCCTCGGCGGGATTCCCGTGAACATCACGGCAGAAAAAAAACCTCTGTACCATGCGGCGGGTGCTTTCGCCGCCGGCCTGGTCCTCGCTCTCGAAGAAGCGGGCGTGCAGATGCTCAGAACCTCCGGCCTGCCGCAGCGTGAAGCGCTTCAGGCCCTGCTCTCATTGTCGCGCCAGGTTCTCGAGCACTACGAAAAGCTCGGCCCTCACAAAGCGTGGACCGGTCCACTCTCGCGCGGCGATTTCGGCGTAGTGGCAGCGCACGAAGAAGCCATCGCCCAGTACCATCCCGAATTTCTGGAAGCTTACGTCGCCGTCAGCCGACTTTCCGCCCACGTCCTCGCCGCCGATCCCGCCGCCGTGCTCGGCCAGCTAGAAAAACTTCCGCGTCATTCTCCGTTGCTTTCCAAATCCAAAGGGGGCTCCGCTTGAGTTCACCGCAAATTCCCATCCAGCACACAACGCTAAAAAATGGCCTCCGTGTGGTTATTGCGCCGGACGCGACCGCGCCCGTCGTCACCGTCGGCGTGTACTACAAAATCGGCTTCCGTCTGGAACCGCAGGGCCGCAGCGGCTTCGCGCATCTTTTCGAGCACATGATGTTTCAAGGCTCCGAAAACGCCCCCAAAATGCAGCACATCAAGCTCATCAATTCCAGCGGCGGCGTGCTGAACGGTTCGACGATGTACGACGTCACGAACTATTACCAAGCGGTTCCCTCGAATGGCCTGGAACGCGTCCTCTGGCTCGAAGCCGATCGCATGCGCGCCCTCAAAGTGGACGACGAAAATCTTCGCAACCAGCGCGACGTCGTGAAGGAAGAAGTCCGCGTGAACGTCCTCAACCAGCCCTACGGCGGTTTTCCCTGGCTCGATATGCCGCCAGTCGCCTTCCGCAACTGGGCCAATGCGCACAATTTCTATGGGGATTTTCATGACCTCGACGCCGCCGATCTCGCCGACGTGCAAAAATTCTTCAAAACTTACTACGTCCCCAACAACGCGGTTCTTCTCATGCTTGGTGACGTCACTCCGAAAGACGGTCTGGCTTTCGCGGAAAAGTATTTCGGCTCCATCCCCGCCGGCGCCGCGCCGCCCTTTGCCGATCCCGCCGAACCGCCGCAAACCGAAGAGCGCCGCGGCCGCGTGGAAGAAAAATTCGGCACGCTGCCGGCCATGGCCATCGCTTATGTGATGCCCGCCCGCCGCACACCCGACTGGTACGCCATGGCCTTGCTCGATCAGGCACTGCATGGCGGGCGCGCGGGACGTATTCACCGCGAACTCGTACTTGAAAAACAGATCGCGGTCGAAGCCGACGGCGGCGTGGACGATATTTTCGGCTTCAACGGCCCCGCACAGATGACCACGCGCATCCTGCACAAACCGGAATACACCGACGAGACTACACTGGAAGCCTTCGACGCCATCATCCGCGAGGTACAGCAAAATGGAATTACGGAAGACGAACTTCAGCACCTCAAGGTCAAATGGCGTTCCGACTATTACTCCACGCTCGAAGGCGGCCGCGGCGGCTACATGCCCCGCTACGGTCTGATGCATCTCCTTGCGTGCTTTACGCTCTTCGATAACGAACCTGAACTCGTCAACTCCATCCTCGATGGGTTCCTCGCCGTAAAATGCGAAGACATCCAGCGAGTTGCGAAAAAGTATCTTGTCCCGGAGAATCGCGCGATCGTTTTTCGCGCGCCGGTGAAGACCGAAGCGAAAGAGGCCGCCTGATGGCTTCCCTCGCACCGGAGATCTCCGCCGCCGTTCCCGCGCTCACCGCCGAGCGCCCCGTCACCTGGCCCAGGCGCACGCGCGCGCGTCTTGCCAACGGCCTGGAAGTAGTTCTCGCCGAAGCGCACTCCATTCCGAAATTTCACGGTGAACTTTATTTCCGCGCCGGCAACGCGCTCGTCTCCGATCGCTCCACGGGGCTGGCCGAAATGACCGCCACGCTCGTCCGCACCGGCACTTCGAAGCGTGCCAGCCGCCAGATTGAGGAAGATCTCCGCCGGCTCGGCGCCGACCTGGGCAGCAGCGCCGGCCAGGACACCAGCGCCATTGGTTTCGCCGGCCTCAGCGAATTCGCCGAACCGCTTCTGCAACTGGTGAACGAACTCGCCCGCGAGGCTGCGTTCCCCGAAAACGAGTTTGAACGTGAGCGCCGTCAAAAACTCGAGGAAGTAAAACTGGAACGCACCTCGCCGGGTTTTCTCGCCAGCGAACGCCTGCGCAAGGTCCTCTTCGGACCGCATCCGTACGCTCTTGTCTCTCCGAGTGAGGCGCAAGTCGCTGCTTACAAGCGCGACGATCTGCAAACCGTCTATCGTGAAATTTACACGCCTGAAAATGCGTTACTGATGCTCGTCGGTGATTTCGATCCGCAATCCATGCTGAAAACCATCGAGAAAATCTTCGGCAGCTGGTCCGGCAAAAAGCCCGCGGCAAAAGAGTTCCCTGCTCCACCGAAGCCTCAGGGCCGCCGCGTCTATCTCGTCCACAATCCGGGCTCGGTGCAAACGCAGATCCTTGTTGGATGCCACGCCATTACTCGCAAGCATCCCGACTGGATCCAACTCGGCCTGACCAACAGCCTCTACGGCGGTGCATTCAATTCGCGGCTGGTGATGAACATCCGTGAGGACAAAGGCTACACGTACAGCCCGCGCAGCGGCGTCCATCCGCTGCGCCAGCACGGGTATTTTTCCGTTTCGGCTGCCGTGCGCAATGACGTTGTTGCGGCTTCGCTGACCGAGATTTTCTACGAACTCGACAAGCTCCGCTCCCTGCCCGTCCCCGATGCCGAACTCGCCGACGCGCAAAATTATCTGACTGGCGTCTTTTCCATGGGACTCGCAACGCAGGAGGGTCTACTCTCGCAATTCTCCACGGTCGAGCTCAACGAACTTCCGGCCGACTACCTCGAGACGTATCGTGACAAAGTTCGCGCCACAACTTCCGCGGATTTGATGGCCACCGCGCGAAAATATTTCGACTCCGCCAACATGCAAATCGTGGCCGTTGGCGACCGAGCTCATGTCGAATCCCAAGTCGCCCTCTTTGGAGAGCTGCAAGCATTCGACAACCAAGGCAATCGACTGTAGCGCCGCCATCCTGGCGGCAAGCGCGCTCGCCGGCAAGATGCCGGCGCTACCAACGTCTCCTGCTCAACCTGCCTTGTTATTGCTTTAGCTACGTCATTCTGGCATTATCACCCCATGCTCGGACGCCAAAATCCCTCCGCGCGCTTCTTCCTCTGCTTGCTCCTTCTTGTGTTCGGTTCCATTCCCGAAGCCCTCGCCAAAAAGAAACCGCCCGCCCACCCCATCAACATCAACACAGCCAACTCTGCTGACCTGCAGCAAGTGCCTGGCATCGGCCCTTCCACGGCGCAGAAGATTTTGGACACCCGGAAATCCTACGGCAGTTTTAAAAGCGTCGATGACCTCCTGGCCATCAAAGGCATCGGCCCTAAGAGACTCGAGAAGATGCGCAAGTACCTGACCGTGGGCAAGCCCCTTTCCAAGAAACAACCCCCTTCGCCACAGGCTGCTTCCACTCCCACAAAACCTCCGCCCGTAAAGTCTCCTGCGAAGCAAACGGGTACGCCCACACCAACCGTGAGCGAAGACGAAGAACCATAGACAAATCGCACTACGAGCGGGTTGTTGAGACTGAGATCCTTCGCCCATCCTTATCGGATGGTCTCAGGATGACAACGCTTTTGCCCGCACGCCTGTCGGGAAAAGTAAGTTCTGAGAGCTGGCGTCAAAGCCGCTGATGCGTTGGCTTCTGCGTGGAAAGATTCAGCGGCACCTGGTCGGCGATGCGGATGCCGTAGCCTTCCAGAGCGACAACCTTTTTCGGATGATTCGTGACCACGCGAATGTCCTTCAATCCCAGATCGATCAGAATCTGCGCGCCGATGCCGCTTTCATGCTGGACCATTCGCTGCCGGGCCGGCTCGCGATCCAGTTGGCCGCGCGAATGAAAATGGATCTGCGGCAACTGCCCCGGCGTCTCCGCATTCTCAATCGTGAATCCGCGTCCCGTGTGATGCAGGTACAAAAACACGCCGCGGCCTTCCTGCGCGATTTTTTCGAGGGACTTCGCCACCAAGTCCGAGCAGTCGCAAGTCGTGGAGCCGAAGACATCTCCGGTCAAGCAATGCGAATGGACGCGCACCAATGGAGGCGTCGTCCCTTCCAGATCGCCGCGAATCAAAGCGATATGCTGGTCGTGGTCCACATCGCTCGAATACGCAATCATTTTAAACTCGCCGAACCGCGTCGGCACCACCGCCTCCGCCACGCGCCGCACGTAGCGTTCGTGCTGCATGCGGTAGCGGATCAAATCCGCAACCGTCAGCATTTTCAATCCGTGTTCGCGGCAAAAGTCCACAAGCTGCGGCACGCGAGACATCGTGCCATCTTCATTCATAATTTCGCAGATCACGCCGGAGGGATTCAGCCCCGCGATGCGCGCCAGGTCAACGCTCGCTTCCGTTTGTCCCGCTCGTACCAGCACGCCGCCGTTGCGCGCCCGCAGAGGAAACATATGCCCGGGCCGCGCCAGATCCTGGGGCCGCGTCTTCGGGTCAATCGCCGTCAAAATAGTAATCGCGCGGTCCGAGGCGCTGATGCCCGTGGTCACGCCCACCTTCGCGTCAATCGCTTCGCAAAACGCAGTTCCGTGCACGGAAGTGTTGATTGGCGACATCAGCGGCAGGTTCAGCTCGTCGCAGCGCTGCTCGGTGAGCGCCAGGCAAATCAGCCCGCGCCCGAATTTCGCCATGAAGTTGATCGCTTCCGGGGTAATCTTTTCCGCCGCAAGCGTCAGGTCGCCTTCGTTTTCGCGGTCTTCGTCGTCCACCAGGACAATCATCCTACCCTGGCGAATCTCATCCACCGCCTCTTCCACCGTTGCAAATCCGAACCGGGCTTCGCTCATAGGTTCAGCATAAAATTATCTGGCGAATGTGTAAAGCAGCGGTGCGGCCGGGAGAGCTGGGAAGCGGGCCAAATTGTCGGCGCGCCGACATTTAAAGTAACGCTTGAAGGTAATTTTTTGCTAAATACCGGGACTATGCAAAACCTGTAAGCGCCGTGCCTTGCGTCACTTAGAGAGAAAAGATTCGAAAGGATTTCCACAGGGATTCGAATGATTTCCCGTTTTGGAGCGCGATAGCGAAGCTGTCGGTTTTATGCAGTGAGCTAGGAAACCGATCGAACGTGGGAGGTGACGCGCACACCGTAAAAGCGGGAGCTGCGGTCCCCTTCGGCAAGCTCAGGGCAGGCCGCACTCAAAATGGGCTGCTATGTCAGCGACCAGCCTACGAGGGTTAGCGCCATAAACATTGCTAGCGCCCCGAGGCTTACGAGCGAGAGCGTCTTCCCATTTCCGAGAAGCAAATTCCGCGTCTCCGCCTTGCAGCAGAGCACGGTGGCCACGATCAGGATCGCGCCCCAGGAAATCGCGCACGGCAACCCGGGATATTGCGCCAGGGTCGACATGGTTTTCTCCGAAGGCTGCCCTGCCGGGAGCCACCAGGGCAGAATCGGCGCAAATCCTGCGGCCAGCACAAAGGTCAAAATCTTCCGGCTGATCCAGCTGCGAATCTTGGTCACGGGTTTTGCCTTGCGCACCTGGCGCCAGACGTAGAACTCCCACATTAGCAAGCCCGCGGCCAGTGGCATCCATCCATAGACACTAGTCTGGCGGTCCACCCACAGCCAGGTGCGGAAAAAATGTCCCGTGGGATGCGTCGCCGCCATTTTGGGCAGCAAAAGCCACCCGGTGACCTCGTTCCCGATCACCGCCAACAGAATCACCAATAAGCTTGTTAACTGAATCCATTCATATGTAGGAGACTTCCCGCAACGCGTGCATACCGGACGCTCTGGAAGTATCCTTAGTCCGCAATTCTCGCAGTACACGGCGACCTCGCTTTTTCCCGTTTGGGGACACCGCCCCAGCAGCAAAGAGCGTACTCCGCGGGAAAGGCCAAGCCTACTGGTCGCACGTGCAGGGCACACCAAACGAGCGGCCATTGCCCGAAAGTCACAGTCGGATTCACCATGGCGCGCGCATTCCCCGCTCTTTTCTTACAAAAAAAATGAGGGCAGGCACTGAGCCTGCCCCCGGTGAATTTGGATGCTTGTTCTCTTAGAACTGCAAGAATAGGGAGAACTGGATCTGCCGTGACGAGCCAAAATCGCCCGTCGGGAATCGCGTGCTGCCAATAAACCCCAAGGATTTGCTGGTCGCCGTCAGCACGGGATTGCCGAAGTTGGGATGGTTGAAGATATCGAACATGTCGGTTCGGAATTCCAGGTTAAAGCGCTCGGTGATCTTCGTGTCCTTGGTGACGGAGAAATCGGTGTTCACGAAGTCCGGTCCACGGAGTGCGTCGCGGCCCAGCGTACCCGGATGGCAACTGCCCGGAACAACCGGATAGGTGCTGATGCCTGTACCGGGGTTGGTTGAGGTTGGCGTGGTGCCGAAGGTGCACGGAATGGCCAGAGTGGCATTGGGGGTCGTCGCGCAGTTCGGAATTGCCGATCGGCCACCCGTCGGAGTGCCGCTAAAGGGTTGGCAGAGAACCGCATTGCTGAACCAGTTTGTTGGGTTCCCTGTGGTTCCGACATTCCCGAGAAGGTCGGGCCGGACGGTCAGCGAAATGCCGGGTCCGGGACCGATCGCCAGCGTGGGATTCAACGGGCTGCCGCTCTGCGCCTGGAAGAAAAGACCAAACTGCCAGCCGGAGATAAGGCGATTGCCCTTGAACGGGAGTTGGTAGAAGCCGCTGAGCGCGAAGCGGTTGCGCACGTCGAATTCAGACAAGCCACGATCGCCGCGGGGGTCGTAGGCATTCTGGATGATGTAAGACTCGCCGGTGGAGAGAGAGTTGTAGTCGAGAGATTTGGAGTAAGTGTAGGTGGCAAGAAATTCCAAGCCACGGGAAACATGCTTGTTCGCCGTGATCCAGACGGCGTTGTAGCTGGAGTTGCCGCCACTGTTGATCTGGTTGATGTTTCCGTACGGGCAGTTGGGATTGGGCGCCTGACATTGCGGCGGAATGATCGGGCTGGTCGCGGGCAGAGCCGGGAACGGCCGGGTGGACCCGTAGAACCCGTTGGTCACAAAAGGCTGATTGATGTTCTGCGTTAGCTGCAGATGCGTCCCTTTTACGCCGATGTAGGCAACCTCCAAACCGAGGTCCTGGGTGATCTGGTGTTGAATCGAGAGATTCCAATCCTGGGCATAGGAATTATCGAACCCCGGATTAATGACCACTGGACCCAAGCTTGTGCCGACGATGGCCGCTTGCGGATTTTCCGCGGTGATGGAATTGGTCGCGGAACTCGCCGAAATCGGGACTGCAAACGGTGGGTTGCTGCTGAGCGGCGACACGATGTTCGTGGTAGGCGCCTGGGTCATGATGGCATAAGCGCCACGGACGGAGGTCTTGCCGTCCTTGAAGGGATCCCAAGCAAAACCGATGCGCGGCTGAAAGTTCATGTTGTTCTGCTGGTAGGGCTGTCCAGCGGGAACCAGGTTTCCGGTGAGGGGATCAATGTTGGTGAAGCGGCCGATGGCTTCGGAGGGAGTCGCATTCCAAGCGTAACGGAGTCCGATGTTGATCGTCAGGTTGGGCTTCCATTTGAAACTGTCCTGCGCGAAGACGTCGTAAGAGGGCGCTAGGATTTTGTCATTTCCTGAGCCGAGCTGGACGGTGAACGCGTTTGCCGAGTCTGCGAGGAAATTGTCAATGGAGCTGTAGGAAAGGCTTCCGATGTTGAGGGCGATGTTGTTGTTGTAGGCGCGGCGGATTTCTCCCCCGAACATGAAGGTGTGGCGGCCTTTGAGCCAGCTGAACCCATCGTTCAGCACAAGTGTAGTATCGCCGCGGCCCTGGGGTTCCCCGAGGGGGCCACCAAAACCGAGAGTGCCGCCGACGTTGAAGAACGGAAGCCCGGAGGCAACCGGAGAGCCTCCAGGCATGGTGATGTCGAAGTTGGCGGGATCGAGCAGCCCATTAGGCGTAAACGTCAGATGGATGCGGTTGAAGCCCAGGCGAACCGTGTTGCTGAGTGTGGAAGAAAAAGTGTGATCTTCGCTGAAGCTCAGCAATTGGCGAAAACCGTCGCGCGTGTCCCCGAAGCCCGGGATATTCGCACCGATGGCGCCGCCGGCGGTCGGCTCCTGGCGAAGATCCTTTTGCGTGACGTAATAGAAGTGAAAGCGGTCGTTCTGGTTCAACTCGTAATCGAGGTCGGCCGATCCCTGGTTCAGCGAAACGTTGGCAACCACGCCGCCGCTAAAAAGGTTAAACGTATTCGGATCGGCAGGATTGCCAGAACCAACCAAGTTCGCGGCCGGGATGAGCGCGAGCAATTTCCGGATGGCGCTGGCCGCGGGAGCCGGAGGCACTTTCGTGGCTATGTCATCCACGCTGGGAACCGGAGTGGAAAGAGTCAGATTCTGGCTCTGGCGCAGGCCTTCATAGGCGAAGAAGAAGAACAGCTTGTTCTTTACGATCGGGCCGCCAAAATCCACACCGAAATCGTTGCGCCGGAAGGGAGACTGGATAAGAGCTTTGCCGGTAGAGTTTACCCTCGGGTTGAAGAAATCGCGCGCGTCGAGGGCGTTGTTGCGGAGGAATTCAAATAACTCCCCGTGATACTCGTTCGTGCCCGAGCGGGTCGCCAGGTTCACGATTGCGCCGGAGTTTCGACCGTATTGCGCTGGAAACGAGGAGTTGTCGATCTTGTATTCGGCGAGTGTATCAATGGGAGGTTGAAAGGTAATCTGGTTCTGGACGTTGTCATTCAGGTTGACGCCGTTCACGAGCCAGTTGGTGGTGTCTTCGCGCTGACCGGCGGTGTTAATGCCGAACGAGCCCTGACCGCGCAACGGAGCGGAGAGAAAACCGTTCGCCGGAGGGGTGATCGTCCCGGGCGTCAGCAAACTCAAATCGGTGAAGTGCCGGCCATTCAATGGAATCTGCTGCACCGTCTTATCGTTGATTACCTGCCCGATTTCGTTTGTGCTGACATCCACCAGTGGCGCGGCGGCGACAACTTCCACGATCTGCGAACTTTGTCCCAGTATCAGCGAGACATTTTTCGTTACCGTGGTGGCCACATCGAGCTTCAACCCCGTTAAGACAGTGGTTTGAAATCCAGTGGCGGAGATTTCCAACTTGTACAAGCCAATCTGGAGCGAGGGAATCAGATAGGCGCCAGCCGGGTCCGTGACAGTTTCCGTTCGAATACCCGTACCCTGATTGGTTACCACGACTTTGGCGTTGGCCACCGAGGCGCCTGCCGGGTCGGTCACCGTGCCCTGCAGCGTTGCCGTGGACTGCGCATTCGCTGACCACACTACCCCGAGAAGTAGTACGAAGAGTGCTAGAGCTTGAGCCATGGATCGTATGGATAGAGCGCTACCTTGCGATCTTTGCATCGTTTTTAACCCCTTGTATTTTTTCGCGGTCTGAAGCGCGCGGAACCCCTGTGGATTTCTTTCTCAGACCGCTCTTACTCGCAGCAGGCCCTCTTTGAGGGCTGGCTGGACCTGGAGGAAAAGCGGGCCCACGACCCGCAACCCAACAACGCATTGGCAATTCAAGGGCCAGGATCCCGATTTGGAAGTCCCAGTATCCTACTGAAGACAATGAGCTTGACGGAGAAACAAGGTAACCTCTGTTGCAAGTATGGACTATCTATATGGGATTCTGTAGTTGGCTATGAAATTCCGAATTTAATGGCTCTTTTCCATTGCCGCCAGCCGCATTTGCGCCAACTTATATGCGGACGAAGGTATTTGGGAGTCATACTCAGGCTTTTCTACTTTGTGATAGTCCTCTGCGGCAATTTTTTGCTCGCCATATTGCTCCGCGATGCGGCCAAACGCATACCAATAATTATCGTCCGGTTCGTCGAAATTCAACTTGTCCATGGCCTGAAGCAGTACGTCCCTCGCTTCCTTGGTCTTTCCTAATTCGGCATAGGCGCATCCCAAGGTATGCAGGATCCCTGAAGCCTTATTGCTCAATTCCGCCGCCCGTACTGCATATTCCAAATCCGATGAGCTAATCTTCCCGGTGTACAGACCTTGCCACACCAAATTATTCATGTCCCAAGCGTCACCCTTACCGCTTTCCACCAATTGTTTGCCAAGATCATGGGCAGCTTGATAGTCTCCGCGGTCCACGGCGATAAAGGCTCTCCTGCGCAACCCGTCGGGTTCATTCGGAAAATGGTTGATTCGCTCGCGGGCTACTCGTTCGGCTTCATCGAATTTTCCGGCCATACTCAAGTGGTACACGAAATTGATAAAGGCGCGCTTGGAGTCAGGATACTGTTGGTAAATTTGCCCCGCGATTTCAGCGGCCATGCGAGAGTCCAGCAGCCAGGCATAGGCAGTCTGAGTTGCCAGCAGGATACCTTGTTTTTCCATTTCCGAAGGGGTTGCGATTTGCGAGCTCCGCAGGACGCCCAAGGCCAGTTTGGCCGTATCCTTCCGGCTGCACAGGAGTGTGGCCGCCGCCAATTTCATTGTCGGCGCATCAGCCGTTTTGCCCTTGGTCCACAAGCGAGGAAACATACCTCCAGACAGCGGGTCGTCATCGATGGCAAGATGCTCATCTTCGCGCAGCCAATCGAGAAGGACACGCGCACCGGTGAGATCGCCTGCATTGACTCGATCCAGGATCTCCAGGGCTGCTCCAACTGTACTCTTGCTCGTCGCCAGGACTTTATACTCGGCCCCTTCCTTGACCACGTAGATCGACTTCTTGTAGGTTGCCGAACCCCACAAAATGACCTTGTACCCCGTAGCGTCGCTTCCATCCACCTTCGGGAGAGCACGCGCCAGAGAAAGATCAATGCCCACTTCCGGGAAAGTTCCGGATCTGGATTTCCAACTGTAAACCCGCTGTTGGGATTTCACGATTTCCTTGATTGATTCCTCTGACGCCAGAGTGGGAATGCCGTTTCGGCTGCAAATCTTACGCAGTTCTTGAGCTGTTAAATCTACTCTTGATTCAAGGAGAATCAGGTTCAGCGCAATTCCGCTTGGATCATTGCCGAGTACGAGTTGTTCGTGTTCCCGGGTCTTCTTGAAAATAAGGGCGTCAGCGGCGACATCGGAGGCAGTATCTCCGCCGGCCCCTGCTTCCAACAACTCGGCGGCCAGTTCATACTTTCTCAGGTTTGCGAGCATGTTTCCGGCGTTCTTGAGGAGATCTTTCCGCTGTGCCTCGTTCGACGCCTTTTTCTGCGCTTCGGAAAGTGCGGCTGCAGGTCCGCGCAGAGCGGCTGCGCAGGCGATCAATAATGCGTTCGGGGCAGGATTAAGAATCTGAGCTTCCTTCTGCGCGTCGGCAAATTCGGCCGAATAGAAGAGCGCGAAGGTTATGTTGTTCTGCAACCCATAACCTGCAAGCTCCAGCTTGGTCAGCTTCCGGTACTCAGTGACCGCCTCTCGCAACTTAGAGCCCGGGCCATAGCGCAGCCCCCAACGATTGTATTCAAGCAGTATCGCAAGATTTGCGATAGCGGCCTTTTTTTCAGGATCCAATTTGATGGCCGCTCGAAAAGCCTCTTCGGCGCCAACGTAATCGCTGCCGGGACGCATTTTTCGTCCCACAATGTCGTATTCCAATATTTCCGCAAGTGTTTCTTCCGCCAAACTGGAATTGGGTTCCAGCTTCACTGCGAGCCTCGCTTCCTCTCTCGCTCCATTGCCCAACCCGGCGTCCAGAAGGCCCTTGGCCACCTGCAGGTGATGCAACCCTTCCTTAGGGTGCAACGCGATCAGCGCTCGCGTTGACTGGAGCGACTCGCGCATTTTTCCCTGCCTCCGCAGGGCTTCCGCTTCCAACTCGAACTCGATTAAGATGGGCTCCTGTTCCCGCAATTGCACCACGCCACTGCGGATCGCCTCCACTTCCGCAACGGTGAATCTTCGCTTCACGGTGTCGAAGCGAATCGATCCCTCTACAACTCTCTCCTTGCTCAAACTGAACTCTTGCTCGTATATCGCCGGCCCCAGTTGCAGTTTCCGGTTTGCGGGAAGCCCCTTGGCCTGAAAACCCGGCGGCGGGACGATTTTGTATTTCCACTCATTGATGAACGCCGATGGAAGCAGATAATCCTGTGTTCGCGGCTTCTTCGGCGGGTCAGCTGCATCCTGGTCACCGCCCTCCTTCTTCTTTTGTTTCTCCCTCTCCTGCATTTCCGTGGGTAGCCGGTTGAACAGCCCCTCCAAGCGGATCGCCGCCGCCGCGCTTTCCAGGTCCGTTTCACCCCGCTTCGCTTTCCCGGCCTCGATCTGCAGCTCAAACTGTTTCGAAAGGTCCTTGGGATTGCTCCGCTCAGTCCGCACCAGGTTATCCGCCAAGTAGACGTCTGCGATATAGTCCGTCAGGTTTTTCTTCACATCCTTGCTGTCAGCATCCGCGTAATAAGCGCGGTACTCCGACTCATAGACGCCGTGCGGCTGCGTTGTTTCCACGATTCGCGCCGGACCGTTTTCCGCGAGCAAGAATTCCCGCTTCTCGACGATCAGATTGTCTTTGGAGGAGAACTCCGGTGTCTGGACGAGTCCCGTGGTTCCCTTTTTTGCGATCAGCGCGTGCCGGCCCTGCTCGCTTGAAGGAAGTTGACCCAAGCGGGCATATTCATCCGTCGCGTCAATCCAGATCTCCGGTTCGCCGGGAAGATAGACGATTGCATGGTCGAACATCCCCATCCCCGGCAGTTCCGCGGAAATATCCTGACGGCTTCCAGCATTCAGCAGCGCGACATAAGCGGGGACTCCCGCGGCGCGCAGCAAGGCAACGAGCAGACTGGACTTGTCCTTACAATCGCCATACTGATGGGTAAGCGTCTCTTCCGGGGAATGCGGCACGATCGCGGACTCGCCGAACTCCACGCCGGTGTATCGCACCTGTCCACTCAAGAACTCCTGGATGGCTGCGGCCTTCCCTTCACGGGTGTTTTTTCCCTTTGTCACGCGCGCTGCGGTGGACTTCAGATCGGCCGCGCCAATCTGCGCGTCCACCACTTCGGCATACTTTTCCGCGATGCCGGCCCAATCCCTGCCGGTTGCGAACGTGACGCTGGGCCGCCCCGGGATGTCCGCCGGCAAATTGGACTCCACCGGCTCCAGAGGATCCATGGGTCCCTGAACGAAGCTCACGCGCGTGCGGCCGGCATTCTCGGTGCGTTCCGCTTTTACGTTTGGCAGCAACTGCGTTTCGTACTTGAGCTTAAAGCCGTCCGGCGCGTCCAGGGTTAGCCGGGTTTCCAGAGTCGGCATGTTGTCGCCGAAGTAGATCCGGTCCACGGTGCCCGGCTGGAAAAACGGCAGCCTTTCGCTAATAACTTCTTCCTGCTCGACGATTGAGCCGGCGGCGATCGCCGGAAGCGGTCCCCGGACAACCCGCCCGTCGGAATAGATTTTTGCCTCACTGTCGGAGACCGTCTCATCTTTCAAAACCTTTGCATCCAGCGGATGAATCGAGCCATCAGCCGCAAACACTTGCGCCCGCACCACCGGTTTTTGATCGTGCCAGGGCTCCCAGCGGACGGAAATGGCGTCCCAGTTTTCCGCGCCGCGCTGGCTCAACACTTTGTAGGAGAGGTAATTCGTGTGGGTGGTCCGGCCGTCGGACTCGAACACGTACAAGTCTTCCTCACAGAGGATCACCACGTCGCTTCCCGGCTTTATTTTGGCGTCTGTCACCGCCGCCTGGAGCGCCGCCATATTCTGGGAAAATCTAGGCAGCGAGCACGGAGTCGCCTGTTGCGCCCAGATTGGCTGGCTAGCGATCAGAAGAAAGAAGAAAGGTATCCCCGCAAGTCGCCGCAGAAGAAAGTTCATCCCGTGTGTCCTCGGAAGTCCTGGTCGAGGTACGTTACTCCCATCGCACCAATCCCGCAACTTGCTCTGATTTCTGCTGGTACCTAGCGTGCCGCGGCGGCGGCGGTTTCTTTTTTGCGGGCTTCTTTCCAGAGGGCGATGTAGGGCTTCAGGTCGTCCATCATTTTGGCGAACTGCGTCAGGTCGAGGGATTGGGCGCCGTCGCTGATGGCGCGTTCGGGGGCGGGGTGCGTTTCGACGATTAGGCCGTCGGCGCCGACGGCTACTCCTGCGCGGGCTAGCGCGGGGACCAGGCTGCGTTTGCCTGTGGCGTGGCTGGGGTCGAGGATCACCGGGAGATGCGTGAGTTCGTTCAGGACGGGGATGGCGGAGATGTCGCAGGTGTTGCGGGTGGCGGTTTCAAAGGTGCGGATGCCGCGCTCGCACAGGATTACGTCGGGATTGCCGTGGGCCACGATGTATTCGGCGCTCATCAGAAGCTCTTTGATGCTGCTGCTTAGGCCGCGCTTCAGGAGGATGGGGCGGCCGCACTTGCCGAGGGCTTTCAGGAGCATGAAGTTCTGCATGTTGCGGGCGCCGACCTGCATCACGTCGGCGTAATTCGCCACGAGTTCAACGTCGCGGTCGCCCATTACTTCGGTCACGATCGCGAGGCCGGTGGCCTTCTTGGCTTTCTGCAGGAGCTTCAGCCCCTCCTCTTCCATCCCCTGAAAATCGTAGGGCGATGTACGCGGCTTGAACGCGCCACCGCGGAGGAACTTCGCGCCTGCTTTGGCTACGGCTTCGGCGGAGCGCATGATCTGCTCTTCGCTTTCGACCGAGCATGGCCCGGCAATCATCGCAAACTCGTCGCCGCCAATTTCCGCGCCATTCACTTTGATGCGCGTCTTGCCGGGGCGAAACTCCTTGCTGACGAATTTGTACGGTGCGGTAATCCGCACCACGTTTTCCACCTGGGGCATCGCCTCCACCGACTCCATGCAAGCGGTGACGTCGCCGACGCCGACGACGCCGATGACCACGCGTTCCTCGCCCTCGATCGAGTGCACCTTGTAACCGAAGTGCTTCACGATGGCGGTCACTTCGTCGATCTCTTCGCGCGTCGAATGCAGCTTCATGGAAATAATCATGGTCGCGTATTTCCTTTCCTTGGGCCTTTCGCGGTTTCTGCCGTCCTAAAACAAAAAAGCCCACTCGGTACGAGTGGGCCAAAATCCTGGGATGCTCTCGAACTAGACGCTGGCCCCTCGCTGCCGGTTGTGCCGGTACGTAAATCGCCACGCGTAGGAATAGAACGAGAACGTCATGGAAAGGAGTTTAGCGGATTTGAGGAAAAAGGCAAGGGCGGACGGAGCGGGAACGGCGGAGGCGGTGGGTGTGGTACCTGAGGAGAGATGGAGGCGCACAGGCTAAAGCCTATGCTACACAAAGCCTGCTGGAGCTAACCCAAGAGCACAGCCAGGAATGGCTGTGCCACAGGGCGGAGGGCGGCCGCTACAAATGCGTAATCCCGGTCAGTAGAGGAGGATTGCTATGCGGAAGCGGGTGAATCCGCCAGCTGAGCCGCTGGCGTCGCAAGCTCCCACGGCTGCGGCATGGTATTTTCCCGTGCGCAACTTCTGCTCGATATCCTGCGGCAGGCTGTTCAGACTGGAGGTTTCATAGCGCAGCACGGCATACGGCTGCTGGCCGGCCCAACCGCGATCCATGCCGCAGGTCTTGCGCGCATCCAGCGCCGCGTCCACCACGCGCATCCCGCGCGCGGCAAGTTGCGAGTCAATCTGCGATTCCTGCTGCTCGATGCTGAGCTGCGGCACGCCCACGGAGAAATCCTGCACAGCGAACAGCAAGTTGCCGCTCTGCACCACCGCGATCCCGATCGAGTTCAGTTCCCGGTCCAGCAGATTTGCGCGGTGCGGCGGCGAATTCATCCACTGGGTGTGCAAGCCCTGAGGCGAAGGCCCCTCGGCCACGTTCTCCGCAATCAGACTGAAGCGCGCGCCCGCCTGCATGGCGCGTTCCTGCAACGGCGGCTCGCCGGGAAACTGGTGCGACAGAGTGCTTCGCTGCGCCATCCGCAACGCGTGCAACCGTGCGGCGGCGGCGAGATTCGCGTCCCATTGAAACGGCTGGAGTCCCATCGCCGCCCGGTCGCGGTTCGCGGCATTCAGCAGAATCGATTCCGGTGAATTTCCCTGCGGCCGCGAGGACGAGCCGGCCGCATGCAGCCCCGGTGTGAAGAGCATGGCGCCAAGCAGCAGCGCGGCTAGCAGTGTGAAGAGGCGAAGGGTGGTACGCATGGGCAAAACTCCTGCATCCATTGAACACGATGGGGAAGGAAACGACTCGGCGGAAAGGTTCAGGCGTTTACAAAGGGAAAGCTGGCCGGGAGGACAGGCGGAAGGCAGAGACTAGAATTCAGAGGTTAGAGATTGGGGAGAAGAGCGGCCCGCCCGTGGTCGGCGGGCTCGAGATTTTTGGAGGACAAGGAAAGAGCACAGGCTGAAGCCTATGCTACGACCTAGCCGCGGACGTGGACGGCGCTGAAGCTGAGCACTACGTGGCCGCCGGGGGTGGGACGGCCGAAGCTCATCATCGGGCGAAAGCGCGAGAACAGCAGCACCTGATCCAAGTGGTGCCGCATCTCCGGTGTGTCGGGGCCCAAGATAATGTCATAGGAAGACATTTCGCCCTGCGCGTCCACTACCACGTCCACCAGGAGTTCGTGCTGGAGGCCAACGTCCGGATGCTGCATCTCCGCCGAGGCGGGCATGTCGGAAAGCGAAATCAGCTCCGCGGGACGCAACAGCGCGGTGGGTACATCGTTCGGATCCGCCTGGACTGTAATTCCCGGCAGAATGATGTGCAGCACAAACACAAAAATCACGATGGCGGAGAAAAATCCGCCCGTCGCCGGCACGGTCAGCGGACGAAACACGTTGTCCATCAAAATTTCGGAGCGGTCCTTCACCCACTGCCAGCGCCCGCGCCAATCCTGCGTGGCCTGGGCCTGAGAAGCCGCCACCTTAATTTTCACGGCGAGATCCGCGGGGGGAACGGCCCGCGGCACGCGGGACATCAATACCGCCAGCTTGCGGTAACGCTGCAACTCCTCGCGGCACGGTTCACAATTTTCCAGGTGCTGCCGCATGGCCACGCGCTCCGCGGAACGCGCCGCCGATACACTCGCATCGTCCAGATACCCAGCGAGGCGGCGATGGACTTTATCGCACGTCATGGTAGCTCCTCGCGCGCTGCCTGAGGGCGCGTCAAACTTTCTGCCGTTGCCGGCGTCGAAATCCGTACGTACGCCATTTGCAGACCGACTTGCTCGATCGAATTCCCCGCTGCCGCCACAACCGAAGCCTGCCGGGCCTCTTCGGTTCTGCGCCACTGCGCTTCCGAAGTGTCCGTGTCGCGCTCGCCAGCCTTTGCTTCCGGAGTTTTTTCGGCCAGCAGCGGCTCCAGTATCTCTTTCAACGAGCGCCGCCCGCGCAGGATCCGCGATTTCACCGTGCCCACGCTGCACTCCAACACTTCCGCCACTTCTTCGTAGCTGAGCCCTTCGATGTCGCGCAAAATCACCGCGCTGCGGAACACACCGGGCACTTGCTGCAGCGCTCCCTGGACGGCTACCTGAATTTCGTGCGCGGCCAGCTGATCGAACGGGGTCGCGCTCAAGTCTTGAATCTCAATCGCCGCGCAGCCTTCGGCCGGCTCGGCATCGATGGAAATATTTTTCTGGTTGTGGCGTTTGAACCAGCGGCGGTGATTCAGGGCTTCGCGAATCGCGATGCGATAGAGCCAGGTCTTCAGAGAGCTGCCCTGGCGAAAGCTGCGAATTCCCTTGAAGGCTTTCAAGAAAACTTCCTGAGCGGCGTCGGCGGAGTCCGCGGTGTCTCCCAGCATCCCCAGGATCAGGTTGTAGACGGGAGCGTGGTAGTGATTGACCAGCCAGTCGAAGGCGGTCTCCGAGCCGGCCTGCAGCTCGGTGACAAGCTCAGACTCGTCTCTACCCCACGAAAGTGCGCTGGCCCAATCGGACACGGTCGGCCTTTCTGCCCCACCTGCGAAGAGCAACCTGGGGCCTGCTGGCACTGCTGGGTTGGGCACTTGCTTTGTGCGCTTTGCCCCAACCATCGTCCGCTCTAGGTATTAGACACCGGGTAGCGGCCGGATGTTTCCAGGTCCAGCAATGTGAAGATTTTGGCACTAAGGGGCCTGGAGCGCAATGGGACGGGAGAGGCCTCCAACCCGCTGGGTCACACCATGAGAACGGCCCACGCCCAATCACTTGCGCATCTCATGGATTAGGACGCGCCGATGCCCGAATTACAGGCAATCTGATATACTGGCGAAACGAGGTGTTCCATGGATGCGGTGAAAGTCGGCAAGCGCGGGGCGGTGATCGTCCCCGCAAAACTCAGAAAACAGTATGGCATCGAGGAAGGCAGCATCGTCACTGCCGAGGCCGTCGAAGACGGCGTCCTGCTCCGCCCGGCGATCGTAATGCCCGTAGAGCGCTACTCGCCGGAGCGCAAGGCCGAGTTTCTTCTGTCTACCGCCACAACCGATGCTGATTACCAGCGCGCAAAAAAGCTGGTAGAAGAAATGGGCGTGGACCCGAAAGCGATTCCCCACCGCCGGCCGAAGTAGGAAAAGGTCAGCCGTCAGTTATTAGCCCAAAGCCATAAGCAAGCGAAGAGGGAGAACCCAGGCGCGGCCAAACACGATGGACCGAATCTTTCTTGATGCCAATGTGCTCTTCTCCGCAGCGTACCACGCGGATTCGGGGCTGTTGGCCTTCTGGAGGTTGCGTGACTTCACGCTGTGCTCGTCGCGTTACGCCATCGAAGAAGCAAGAATCAATCTGGAGGAAGAAACGCAACGCCGCAGGCAGGCGCAACTGACGCCCACACTCCAAATCTTCGATACCCGCGAGCGCGAACTTCCCCCAAGCATCAAGCTGCCAAGAAAAGACGTGCCGATCCTCTTGGCCGCGATGGAAGCCCAGGCCACCCACCTGGTGACCGGCGACATCCGCCATTTCGGCCCCTATTTTGGAAAGACTGTGCAAGGCGTGTTGGTTGTCACGCCGGCGGAATATCTAAAGCTTCGCGAGAAAACCGGCGACGACTAGAAATCTCTCCCCGCTCCCCAATCACAATGACGCGGAAGGTGACCCAGCTTCCAGCGCTCCCCGCCATTTTCCCGAAAGCACACGGGAGAGCGGCGCAAAGAGGCCGGAGCCCAGGGGCATGGTAAAGTCAGTTAGCGATGACGACGGGGAAAAGCGGGCACAAGAGGCACGGCGGACTGATGGCCATTGCGGCGCTGAAGTTCGTGAACGGGTTCGGGCTGCTGGCAATCGGGCTGGGCGCGTTGCATTATTTGCATGGAGACATCGAGAAAGACTTTGCGCACTGGATGGAATTGCTGCGGGCGGATCCGCACAACCGTTATTTGATTTGGCTGCTGCAGAAACTTTCCAACGTGGACGAGCACCGGCTGCGGCAGTTGAGCGTTGGCACGTTTTTTTATTCGGCTTTGTTTCTACTGGAAGGCACTGGGCTGGCGCTGGCCAAGCGGTGGGCGGAGTATCTGACGATCGTGACGACAGCGTCTTTGATGCCGGTGGAGATGTATGAGCTTTATGTGCGCTTGACGTGGCCGCGGGGCGTGGTGCTGGTGGTGAATATTATTGTGGTGGCCTACCTGGTTCGCGAGTTGCGGCGGACGAAGAAGGGTAAAGAGGGATAGCAGATCGAGCAAAAAGACAGCAAGATACGAGGAAGAAAAGAAAAAGGGCCGACGCGAACTGCGCCGGCCCTTTTTCCTGAAACGAACCAAGTTACTGCTGGAGGATGTCCAGAACGGGTGTCGTGTCGGACGGCTTGACCTTTATGAGCACAGCCCTGGTTGGCGAGATGACGATGAAAGCGTTCTCGCAGTTGGCGCTGGCGCCGGTCAGGGTGCATCCGGCAGGAAGAAGCCCGACACCGGAGGAGTTGATTGCGTAGCTGCTGGTGGCGAGATTGTCGGGTGAAAGGGTTCCGGAGTTGTTTTTGTCGGTGGTGCCGTTGATGGAAGTGGAGGACGGCGTAAAGGTGACCGTGCCTTCTTCGTTGTTGCCCCCAGGAACGGCGGGATTGATGCTGCCAACTCCATAGGTGCCGCTGGCGGAGGAATTGGTGAACGAGGAACCGACTTGGGGTTCAATGAACCCGGCGGATGCTTGAGAGTCCGAGTTGAGGAAGAAGGCGTTATTGGCGCTGCTCAGGTAAAAGACCGGGAGATTGTTCGCTCCCGACACGGTTAAGGTGACGCGGCCGTTAGAAGCGACGCTGAATGTGCCGGAGCCGCTGTTCTTGGTGGGATCGGAAATGTTTCCGCCATCGTTTTGATAGCCGGAGAAGGTGAAGTTGTTGCCGGAGGTGACCTTGAACAGGTCGATTTCGGTGCGACTGGCTGCTGTCGAACCGTTCGTGCTTCCGCCGGAAGCGTAGATGACGTGATTGCCGGTCAGCGAGGAGTTGCTGAAGCTGCCGGATTGTTTGAGAGCGCGGCCGGTGAATGCGCTGTTGTTGGTCTGGCTGTCCGTGTTGAGAATGAGCAGTTCGGACGAGGAGACCACGTAGACGATGTTGGTTACCAGCGACCCACCGGAGCCGCCGGGCGTAAAGTTGAGCGTGCCGCGGCCGTTGGAAGCGATGCTGTACGGACCGCTGCTGAGAGTGATACCTGCTGTGGCCGGGAAGGCTGTGAGAGCGGCGTTGCTGTCCAATTTACCGTTATCGTTGGCGTCGGCTACACCGCTGGCCGAACCACTGGCCAAATTGAGAACACCGACGGCGGCAAAATACCCGGGACTTCCGCCGCCGCTAGTAGACCTGGGGCCAGCAACACCGAAGGCCCAGTTGCCAGCGATGGCGCTGGTGGAGAAGGCCGAAGGAGTGGCCTGCCGGAGAATGCCCGAAGTGAAAGGCCCTCCCGCATCGAAGCCGACGATGTGGCCATCAGAGGCGACGTTGGCAGTGATGGCACCGACCGCATCCACGGAGAAGCGGTAGTTCATGGTGCCCGCGGAGGTGACGATGGACATGCAGCCGCGATAGCCATTGGTGGCGTTGGGGTCGAGCCCAAGGTTGTACGAGCTGGCCGAGGTTATGTTTAGACCAGTCTGGACACCGGCGGCGAGGTTCATGTCCAAAGTGCCGGCGGTGATGTTGCCCGGGCCCTTCGCGCCGCTGGCGACGAATACGCCGCCGAGGAAGACGGGATTGCCAGAGGCGTCAAAGCCGTTCATCACGAAAGCATAGTCGCCTTGGAGCAGGGATTCCTTGCCGGTCAAGGTGGTGCAACTGGTGGTGGCCACGATGGTGATGCTGAGGTTCGCTTGGGCCGTATTGGCCGTAGGCGTGGCGGAGTCGGTGACCTGAACGGTGAAGGGATACGTTCCCGCAGTCGTGGGCGTGCCGGCGATCTGGCCGCTGCTGCTGAGCGACAAGCCTGGGGGCAGCGTGCCGGTTCCCGGAGTCACGACGACCCACGAAGTGTAGGGTTGGAAGCCGCCGCTGGCGTTGAGCTGCGTGGCCGAGTAGGAAGTGTTCACGGTGCCTTGCGGCAAGCTGCCGGAAGTTGTTGTGACCGTGAGAGGTGGCGCAGAAGCCACGACGATGCTGACCGCCGCAGTTTGCGAACCACCCGAATTGTCGTTCACTTTGATCGTGAAATTCACTGTGCCCGCCGTGGTTGGCGTGCCGGAGATGGTGTTCCCGCTCAGATTCATGCCGGTGGGCAAGCTGCCGACCGAGATGGTCCAGTTATAGGGCGTGACCCCGCCGGTGGCGCTGAGATTGGTGGAATAGTTTGTGCCTGCGGTGGCTCCCGGCAAAGAAGTGCTGGTGATTGCGAGCGCGGGATTGACGGTGATGCTGAAGGAGCCAGTCTGCTTGGCGTTGGTCGAGTCGGTAACTTGAGCGGTGAAGTTTGCCGTGGCGCTGGGGCCAGTGGGAGTGCCGGTGATTGCGCCGGTGCTGGAGTTCAGATTGAGGCCGGCAGGCAGGTTGCCGACAGTGATGGCCCAAGTGTACGGAGGCAATCCGCCGCTCGCTCCGAGAGAGGTGGATGGATAAGGATCGTTGACGGCGCCGGTGGGCAACGTTGCCGGAGTGACGAGCAGCGGGCCGTTGACGACGGAGATGGATAGGGCTTGAGTGGCGTTTTGCGCCGGATTGCTGGAGTCAACGACCTTCACCGTGAAGTTGTAAGTGTTCGCGGTGTTGCAGACGCCGGTGATGGCGCCGGTTGCCGCGTTCAATGAGAAGCCGGTGGGGAGAGCTCCAGCCGAAATGCTCCAAGTGAAAGGACCGTGACCGCCACTGAAGGCAACCGTCTGGTTATAGTTCGCGCCGACGGTGCCGTTGGGCAAAGTGGTGGTGGTGATGGACGGAGCCGCTGGGAGACTGACCGCGATGCTCAAGGCTTGTGATGCCGATTGTGAAGGATTGCTGGAATCGGTCACCTTAATCGTGAAGCTGGATGTGCCGTTGGGGCCAGTGGGAGCGCCAGTGATGGCACCGGTGCTGGAGTTGATGCCCAGCCCGGCAGGCAAGCTGCCGACACTCACGGAATAAGTGAGCGGGCCGAATCCTGTTGCGGCCACGGTCTGGTTGTAGTTTGCAAATTCCACGCCACCGGGAAGTGTGGTCGTCGAGATCACGGGTGCCGCTGGGAGACTGACCGCGATGCTGAGGGACTGGGATGCCGATTGAGTTGGATTGCTGGTATCGGTGACTTTGATGGTGAAGCTGGCAGTGCCATTTGGACCGGTGGGTGCGCCAGTAATTTTTCCAGTGCTGGAGTTCAGGATGAGGCCGGCGGGCAAAGTGCCGGCGCTGACGGAATAGGTAAGAGTGCCGAAGCCGGTAGCCGCGATGTTCTGGCTATAGTTTGCGAATTCAACGACACCTGGCAGCGTGGTGGTGGTAATGGCCGGAGCCGGCGGCAGGTTCACCGCTATGCTGAGGGGCTGGGACGCCGATTGCACGGGATTGCTCTTGTCAACCACCTTCACGGTGAAGTTGGCGGTGCCGTTCGGGCCAGTGGGCGTGCCGGTAATCGCGCCGGTGCCGGCGTTGATGCTCAGGCCGGGAGGCAAACTGCCGACGCTCACGGAATACGTTAGCGGCGCCAAGCCACCGGTGGCTGCGACCGTCTGGTTATAAGCGGTAAATTCCACATCCGAGGGCAAAGAGAGAGTTGTTATTGACGGCGCAGGTGGCAGATTGACGGCGATGCTCAGCGGCTGGGTTGCGGATTGCACCGGGTTGCTGGAATCCGCGACCTTCACGGTGAAGCTGGCGGTGCCGTTCGGACCCGTCGGCGTGCCGGTGATGGCGCCGGTGGCGCCATTGATGCTCAATCCCGCGGGCAAAGCTCCCGCGCTGATGGAATAGGTGAACGGAGCCAAGCCGCCAGTGAGAGCGAGAGGCTGATTGTAGGCCGTGCCTTCCACGTCCGCGGGGAGCGTGGTGGTGGTGATCTGCGGAGCAGTCGGCAGATTGATGACAATGCTCATGGCCTTGGAGTTGGTTTGCGGAGAGACACTGCTGGAGTCTTTTACCTGCACAGTGAAATTGACGGTGCCGCCTGGCCCGGTGGGGGTGCCGGTGATGGCGCCGGTGGAACTGTTCAGGCTTAAGCCGGGAGGCAGACCGCCGACAGTCACCGAATAGTTGAGCGAGCCAGCGCCGCCCGTTACAGCGATGGTCCCTGTGTAAGCGGTACCCTCGGTGGCAGGTGAGAGGGCAGCCGAGCTGGTGATTGACGGGGCCGCTGTAACGACGACAGTGATGGTCTGGAGCTTTGTGGGATCAGATGCAGAAGCGATGGTAATCGTGCCGTTGCCGCTGGCAGATGCCGTGTACGTTGCGCCAGTCGCGGTCTGATTGGATAAAGTTCCGGCACCGGAAAGCAAGAAAGTCACGCCCTTAGCCAGCTTGTCGTTGGTGACGGAGGCCGTGATGTTAAAGCTTTGTCCGACGTCCAGTGCTTGCGCGCCAGTGGGCGAGCTTATGGTGACAATAATAGGATTCGTTCCCGAGTTGCAGCCGGTCATTCCCAGCAGCGTCGTCAGAGATAAGATCAGGAATGCTCTTTTCATCATGTTCCCCAATCAGGCTTGGATGTAATTGCGTGCAGCGGAGCAGATGTCCGCGAATTTCGTATAAGCGAAGGTATGCAATACGCCAACAGACGAGATAGAACGTTCTTGCTCTCTTATCTGGCGTGTCGTATATCAGTCACGGGGGTCACCCATGCCCGATTCCGCGGCTCAGACCGCGCTTGCCTACTTACGCCCGCCTTCAGAACCCGGCACGGAGATACTTATCGCGAACAATTCGGCGCGCATCTGGCGGATGTTTCACGACCGCTACCTGATCTGCGGATTCACTACCGTTGCAACAGCCTGGATTTATCGAGGGAAATCGCGATTCATGAGCGACGGGGGGACAGCTCTTTTCGAACCTGGCGAGACGCACCGCGTCACGGCGGCCCTGCGTCCTTCCACATTTCGGGGAATTTTTATTGACGCGGATAAATTCATTGAGCGCGCCCAGGAGACAGGCTGCAAGTCCCGGCCACATTTCCGCACAGCGCAGGTAATGGACCTCCGGCTTCTCGATTCTCTTTACCGTTTCTCCGCGGCCGTCGAGAACGACGAGACGGTCCTGGAACAGCAGTCCCGCTTTTCAGAGTTGTTGAACTGGGCATTCGGTTATACGGAAGATCAGCCGCAAGCAATTTCAAATTCACAGTTCGAACGATCTCTTATGCGAGCTAGAGATCTGCTGCATGAGAAATTTTTGGAACAAATCAGCCTGGATGAACTGGCGGTTGCGGCGGCCATGAGCCGGTATCATCTGGTGCGGCGCTTTACGCGGCAGTTCGGGCTGCCTCCCCACGCCTACCAGATTCACCTGCGAATCAAGCGGGCTTGCAGTTTGCTGCGCCTGCGTCACTTGCCCAGCCAGGTAGGCGTGACCGTTGGCTTCGCCGATCAGAGTCACTTCGCCCGGCACTTCAAGAAAGTGATGGGGGTAACTCCGGGAACCTATTGCGACGCGCTGGATTTAAATGCAAATCGTGACTGATAAATCGGAAGCTAGCCGCCGGCGATGGCGCCGATGATGAGGAAGGGTTCTTTGCCTGCGGTGACTTCGGGCGGAAGCGGGGTATCCCACGATTCGTGGGAGAGGTCCTCGGCGCAGGCGAAGAAGCGCAGGAACGGGCGGCGTTGCTGGGAATCGTGGTCGCGGATGGTGCCGCGGAGCATGGGATAGCGCGCTTCCAATTCGTCCAAGACAGAGCGCAGAGTGGGTGGAACAGCGAGTTCGAGGGTGACCTCGCCGTTCACATGAGCTAGTGTGCGGAGATGCGCGGGGAGTACGACACGAATCATGGCAGCGGCTGCCGTCTGCATTGAGATTGAAGCGCGAACTTCATTTCACAGGTCCCCTCGGAATACCCCAAGAACACAGCCAGGAATGGCTGTGCTACATGAGGAGAAGCCCAAGAGCACAGGCTAAAGCCCATGCTACATCGGAACGGCGCCTCAAGGGAGCGTTTGCACCTCAACGGAGAGGACTCCGGGCAGGTCGCGCACGATGGGGGCCCAGGAATCGCCTGCGTTGGGGGAAACGTATACCTGGCCGCCGCTGGTGCCAAAGTAGATGCCGCAGGAGTCGAGCGAGTCTACCGCCATGGCATCGCGCAGGATGTTGACGTAGCAATCGCTTTGCGGCAGGCCTTTGGTTAGCGCTTCCCACTCGTTGCCGCCCGACTTGCTGCGGTAGATGCGGAGCTTACCGTCGGGGACGAAGTGTTCACCGTCGCTCTTGATAGGAGCGACGTAGATGGTTTCGGGTTCGTGAGCGTGGACGTCAATCACGAAGCCGAAATCGGTGGGGAGATTGCCGCTGACCTCGTGCCAGAGGTCACCGGCGTTGTCGCTGCGCATGACGTCCCAGTGTTTTTGCATGAACAGGGTGTCCGGCTTTGCAGGATGCATGGCCACGTGGTGAACGCAGTGGCCGACCTCGGCGTTGGGATCGGGAATGTATTGGGATACGAGGCCCTTGTTGATGGGCTTCCAGGTTTTGCCCGCGTCGTCGGAGCGGAAAGCACCGGCGGCGGAAATCGCGATGTAGATGCGATTGGGATTCTTCTTGTCGAGAATGATCGTGTGCAGGCACATGCCGCCGGCGCCTGGCTGCCACTTGGGGCCGGTGCCGTGGCCGCGCAGGCCGGAGAGCTCGTGCCAGTTCTGGCCGCCGTCGGTGGATTTGAAAAGGGCGGCGTCTTCGACGCCGGCGTAGACGAGGTTCGGATCGGTGTGCGACGGCTCCAAGTGCCAGACGCGCTTGAATTCCCACGGATGTTGGGTGCCGTCGTAAAACTGGTGGGTGGTGAGCGGCGCCCCGGTTTCCTTCGAGACATCGTACTTGAATTTGTTGCTCTCGCCCTTCGGCTGACCGTCAGGCGTTTTGGTTTCTCCCGGAGGCGTGCCCGGCTGGAACCAGGTTTTGCCGCCGTCGTCGGAACGCTGGATGATCTGCCCGAACCAGCCGCTGGTTTGCGAGCAATAGATGCGATTGGGATCCACGGGCGAACCCTTGAGGTGGTAAATCTCCCAACCGGCGAAATGCGGGCCGCTGACTTCCCATTTCTCGCGCTTGCCATCGGCCGACAAAATAAATGCGCCCTTCTTCGTCCCAACCAAGACTCGAACCCTGCTCATGTGCTTCGGCTCCTTTTTTGCGATCCGTATATACGATTCGTTTACGCGATTTTTTCGAGGATCCGGGAAAACCATCCTACCCCAAAACAGGTGAAATTAAATTAAGCGGCTTGAACGCCGGCGCGCTCAACGTTGAGCATCCAGGGAATGCCGAAGCGGTCGGTGAGCATGCCGAAGCGATGCGCCCAGAAGGTTTCACCGAGAGGCATGGTGACGGCGGCGTTTTCGGAAAGCGCGCTGAAGATGCGCTCGGCTTCCTTGACGTCGGTGAGGCCGATGTTGACGCTGAAACCCTGCGGTTTGGAGTAGCGGCCCGGAGGCGCATCGGAGGCCATGAGAACGGTGTCCCCGATGGTCATGCGAGCGTGCAGGATCTTCATTTGCCACTCGGACGGCACCTGGCAGGAGGCCGGCGTGCCTTCGTGGGTCAGCATCGCTTCGATCTTTCCACCGAAGATACCCGCGTAGGTCTTGAAAGCTTCTTCGCAGTCGCCGTTGAACAACAGATAGGAATTGAATTGCATGGGTTGCTCCTCGTTTCAGTTTTCAGTTTTCAGTTTTTAGTTTTCAGTTCTGAGTTCCCAATCTTTTGGTATTTCGAACTCGAAAACGAACAGCGAAGCAAATCTGACTAGCCGGCACTGGCGGTGGAATTCGCCTCGGCTGCTGCTTGCTGGAGTTTGTTGATATCGATTTTGGTCATTTGCAGCATGGCCTGCATGGCGCGCTTGGCCCGCTGTGGATCCTTGTCACCAAGCAATTGGCCGAGAACCCTGGGAATGATCTGCCAGGAGAGGCCGAACTTATCCTGGAGCCAGCCGCAGCGATCCGTTCGGCCGCCGGCGGAGAGTTTTTCCCAAAGATCGTCGACTTCCTGCTGGGTTTCACAATTCACGAAAAGGGAGATGGCGGGGGTGAACTTGAATTGCGGACCACCGTTGAGGGCGAAAAATTCCTGGCATTCGAGCTGAAAGGTCACGGACATGACGGAACCCTTCGGACCAGGCCCAGCGTCGCCGTAGCGCGAAATCTTGCCCATCTTCGAGTTCTTGAAGATGGAGATGTAGAAGTTGGCGGCTTCTTCGGCGTTGCCATCGAACCACAAGAATGGGGTGATTTTTTGCATCGCACTATCCTTTCAGTCGAAATGGAATTCTTGCTTGCCACCGAAGAGCACAGCCAGGAATGGCTGTGCTACAAAATCAAAATCAGATGGCGGCTACTTTTTGCCTGCCGCGAGTTTCTTGCCGACTTCTTTGTGGTGGTCGACGGCTTTGCTGGGAGCGAAATCTTCCAACTCGAAGAATTGCCGGATTTCGATTTCGCACTCTTCGCTGGGGCCGTGAGGAGCGGGAACGCGCTTTGCCCAATCGACGGCTTCCTGGCGCGATTTCACGTTAATAATCCAGTAGCCGGCGATTAGTTCCTTGGTTTCGGCGAACGGGCCGTCGATGACTGAAGCCTTGCCGCCGGAAAAGCGAACGCGGAAGCCTTTCGCACTGGACTGGAGCCCGGCAAGGTCGACGAGGACGCCTGCATTTACCAACTCCTCGTTGTATTTGGCCATCGCGGCAAGGAGTTCTTCACTGGGCATCTTGCCGGCTTCGCTATCTTTGTTGGCTTTGACGATCATCATGAATCTCATGGGACGTTCTCCTGA
>DASYXF010000080.1:0-16631 GCA_035935335.1 Candidatus Acidiferrum sp. | reverse complement strand
GTAGCTGCGGTGGCGGTAGCCGCAGTTGTGGCCTTGAACGCCGAAGCCCAGTGGTTCAGCGCTGAATTTTCTCCCGTCGAAAATGATTTCGCCTGCAAAAACGGCGTCTGAACGCGGCGAGCGCGAAAAGCCGATCCAGCCCTTGTCGCTCAGCGTTGCGCCAAAGTGCGAGTGGATGCGCAGGTTCCAGGAGATGTGGTGGCCGCCGGCTTGAAGATTTCCCCAGCAGCGGCCTTCCTCGATACCGCCTTCTCTGGCGCGACAGTGGAAGGGAACTTGCCCGCGTGCGCTGAGGCTCAATTGTTCGAGAGGCATCTCAACGATGAACGTTTGCGGCGCTGCGCCACGTGGAAACCATGTCGCCCAAACCTGGAAATGACGGCGAGCGGAAGTTTCCGGGGCAACCTTGAGGTTGTTCACAAGTAGATAGCGAAACCACCACGCGCCACTGCCGTCCGCCAGGCCGCAGCGCACGAACCAGACTTCGTAGCGGCGGCGCATGCTGGGTGTTGAGTAGACGGCGTTGAGTTTGGCGTGGTGCAGGGCTGCTCCTTGGCGTGTCGCGGGTTCCAGTTAGCCGATCGCTGGTCGCTGGCGGCAGCAATCAGTAATCAGTAATCAGTAAGAAAGAGCCCGGAGCTCACTTCGCCGCCTTCAAATATTTATCAAACCAGGCGACCATGCGCGTCTGCATGTCCACGCGATGCTTCGCTTCCTGCAGGCCGTGCGGTTCGCGCGGGTAAACGACGAATTCCGCCGGTACACCGTAGCGCTTCAGGCCGCGGTAAAGTTCCTGGCTCTGACCGATGGGATCGATGGGGTCAGCTTCGCCCTGCAGGATGAGCGTGGGTGTCTTTGCATTTTTTACGTACAAGAACGGTGAGCTGTTCAGAAATCTCTCAGGGTGCTCGTAGGGAGTTCCGAAGAACCACTCGTCCCCCTCCGGGCCGTTTTCCGTGCCGTATTCGGAGATCAGGTTCGCCATTCCCGCACCGGAGACGGCCGCCTTGAAAAGATCCGTCTGTGTCACGGCCCATTCCGCCATGTATCCGCCGTACGACCAGCCGCCGATGCCGAGACGTTTTGGATCCGCGATTCCTTTGGTGACCAGATCTTCGACTCCCGCAATGACGTCCTTGAAGTCACCGCCTCCCCAATCGGCGCGGTTCATCTCCAGGAATTTTTCACCGTAGCCGATCGAGCCACGCACGTTTGGATAAAGCACCGCGTAGCCGCGCGCCACAAGCAACTGGCCCCAGATATCCACGGCGTCGCGCCAATTTCCGGTGGGCCCGCCGTGCGCCAGAACGATGGTGGGAAGCTTCGATTTACCGTCGTAGCCCGCTGGTTTCAACAAGGAGGCTTCGATTTCGACGCCATCGAACGATTTGTACTTGTAAAACTCCGGGGTGATCAAACCAAACGGCTTCAGCGATTCGTTCAAGTGGGTAACCTGCTGCGCTTGCCCCTCGCCATCGCGCAACCAGAGGTCCGGCGGCGCGACGCTGGTTTGTCCGACGAAAGCGATTTCCCCGCTGGAGGAGATATCAAATTCGGCAGGATTCGCTGGCAAATCGGGGAGATCTTTTCTTTCGCCTGTTCGGGAATACACGGCAAATTTATTGCGAAACCCCTCGGCATACAGTAGGACCAGCGATCCGTCCTTGGCCCAATGATAATTGCCGACAGGGCGATCCAGGCTGGCGCCTGTAAGATTGCGAGCCACACCGCCTTCGGAGCCGATCAACCAGAGGTCGTGGGGGGAAGGACCGTCTTCACGCGCCCCGGCAAAGCTGACCTGCTTGCCATCGGGTGATATTTTCAATTCACCGATGGGGCCGCGCGGCGCGCGAAGTTCCTCCATGCCGCCGCGCAGCCAGATGGAGTACAAGCCGTCGGTGAATTGATCGGAGGCGGGCTTGCTGTTGGCTTGCGCGACGATGCTTTGGCCATCGGGCATCCATTTCAGTTCCTCGATTTTCCAGGTCGCGGGCGTGACGGCGTGTTCTTCTTTTTTTGCGAGGTCCAGGATGCGCAGGCGGGGCTGCTTGTCGTCCTTGTCCACCACGCGCGCGTCATCTTTGTCCTTGCTCTTTTTTTCTTCCGCTTCCGATTTGGGGTCGGGCGCGATGTAAGCGATGGCTTGGCCGTCAGGCGACCAGGCGAAGGAGTTGACGCTGGCTTTGCCCTTGGTCACCGCCGCGGCCTCCCCGCCGCTCATGTTGAGGACGTAAATCTGCTGTTCATCGCCGCCGCGGTTCGAAAGGAAAGCCAGCTTTTTTCCGTCGGGCGACCATCTTGGCGAGGTCTCCGATTTTTCGGAGTAGGTAAACTGCCGCGCGTTGCCGCTCTTCTTGTCGAAGAGCCAGATGTGGCGGATGCGCTTTTCACCCTTCAACGGCTCGCTGACCACAAAGGCCACGCGCTGGCCGTCGGGCGAGAATTGCGGATCCTGCACGGTGCGAAGATCCAGAAAATTCTCAGGCTTCAGAATTTTATTCTGTTCCGCCGCAGAAGCCGGGACGGATTGCACTGCCTTTTCTTGCGCACCCGCTGAACCAGCCGCCAACACGACAATTCCCAGCCAAACCGCCGTACGCTTTTGCATCTGCATTTCCCCCGAGCTCGCGCTTCCGAATGGAGTCTCTCGACTGTATTCGCCCCCGCTTGAAGGTGTCAATTAACAGCATCGTTTACAGTCCAAATTTTTGCGGGTGCTGCCGCTGGATTGGGTATACGATGAAATCTGTTACAGGAGGAACGACATGGCTAAGAAAAGTACACTCAGCGACGTCGGCAAGAGAGTCGGAGCGGCATTGGGCAAAGCCAACAAGGAAGCGCATATCCGGGCCCGCAAAGTGTCTGCCGCCAGCAAGGTCGCCAAGGAAGAGCTGAAGGACATCTCCAAGCAGGTCGAAGCTCTAAAGAACCAGTTAGAGAAAACCGCCAAACGCCTGAAGTCCGCCCTGAAGTAAATTCACGCGGAACGGACGTTCACTTCCCGGACGAGGTCGAAAATTTGGCACTGACACCGAAAGAGCTCCTCGTGGAGCTCCAACGATATGCCGTGGCTGCTTCCACGGCGAAGGCCCTGATGGACCAGATCGCCAAGCGGCTGCACGAAAATATGGCCCGCTACAACTGGGTGGGCTTCTACCTGGTGGACCCGGCGGATGCGGGCTTTCTGATTGTGGGGCCTTACGCCGGCAGCTTTACACCCAACGCGCGCATCCCGCTCAGCAGGGGGCTCTGCGGCGCGGCGGCGAGCAGCGGGCAGGTAGTGGTGGTGCAGGACGTCTCGAAAGATCCGCGGTATCTCGCCGGTTCAAACCTTGTGAAATCGGAAATCGTGGTCCCTATCTATGTGAAGAAGAAGCTGGCGGCGGAGCTCGATATCGAAAGCTATTTCGCCGACACGTTCGGCAAATCAGACCAGGATTTTGTCGAAGGCTGCGCGAAGATATTGGCCGATTATCTGAGTAAGGAGTAGTAGGCCGGAAATCGCCTCAGCCGGCGTTTCACGCCCGGCCGATTCACCCATGACTCGAATGCCGTTGGGGCGGCCCGATTGCGGCATTGGCGGAGGCTCGGATACAATCGCTTATTTGCTTGTTGCCAGAAAGGCCTAGCCGAGACGCGATGCACGAAATCCACCTGCACAACACCCTTTCCGGAAAAATTGAACCCTTTGTGACGCTGAAGCCCGGGCAGGTGGGTATGTACACCTGCGGACCGACAGTGTACGACTACGCGCACATCGGCAATTACCGCACCTTTGTGTTTCAGGACATTCTGCGGCGTTTCCTGAAGTGGCGCGAATTCAAGCTGAACCACGTGATGAACCTGACCGATGTGGACGACCGCATCATCGCCAACGCAGCGGCGGCCGGAGTGGGGATCCGGGAGTACACGGAAAAGTTTGTGCAGGCCTTTTTCGCCGATTGCAGGACGCTAAGCATCGAGTCGCCGGAGCACTGGATTCGCGCTACAGACCATATTGATGACATGGTGGCGCTGATCGAATCGCTGCGGAAGAATTCCTACACCTATCCAAGCGAAGGCTCGATTTATTACCGCATTACGAAATTCAAGGATTACGGAAAGCTCTCGAAGGTGGATTTGACCGGAATTCAGGCGGGCGCGCGCGTGGATAACGACCGCTATGAAAAAGAGAGCGCGCGGGATTTCGCTCTGTGGAAGGCGCCCAAGCCGGGAGAGCATTTCTGGGAAACGGCGATTGGCGCTGGACGGCCGGGCTGGCACATCGAATGCTCGGCGATGGCGATGAAGTATCTGGGCGACACGTTGGATATCCACACCGGCGGGATCGATCTGGCGTTCCCGCACCACGAAAACGAAATTGCGCAGAGCGAGGCGGCGACGGGAAAGCAGTTCGTGCGCTACTGGCTGCACGCGGAGCATTTGCTGGTCGAAGGCGAAAAGATGTCCAAGTCGCTCGGGAACTTCTTCACCCTGCGCGACCTTTTCTCGAAGGGATACAAACCGTCGGCTTTGCGATTTGCCCTGGCGAGCGTTCCTTACCGCAGGCAGTTGAATTTTACGTTTGACGGATTACAGCAGGCGACAAGTTCGGTGGAGCGTTTGCGGAATTTCGCGGCGCGATTGAAGAACGAAAAATTCCCCGCCGGCAATCAGCCTGGAATGGCGGAGCGTATCGTGAAGGCGGCGGACGATTTCGACGCCGGGCTTTCCGACGATCTGAACACGGCGCAGGCGCTGGCCGCGGTTTTCGATTTTGTGCGCGAAGCCAATACGGCAATGGATAAGGGCGAATTCCGGCAGGGCGATGTTGCGGCGGCGGTGGAGCTTCTGAGCAGCTTTGACAAAGTGTTCGCCGTTCTGGAAGACAATGACGCGGAAAAGCTGAAAGCAATCGGTTTTGGCGGCGACGAAGCAGGCTTGAGCGACACGGATATCGAAAAACTCATTGCGGAACGCCAGGCGGCGCGCTCGCGGCGTGACTTTGCGGCCTCGGACAGGGTGCGAAAAGAGCTCTCTGACCGTGGTATAATTCTGGAAGACACGAAGGACGGCAAAGTCCGCTGGAAACGCAAATGAAGCATTTTCACTTCCTCAAACATGACCGCGTAGCCGTGGGTCCCCGTGTGCCCCGCAAGTTCCGCCCGGCGAATCTGCGCCCCGGGCTCTATAGCGTTGATTAAGTAAAGTTTTCCGCAGGCTTCGGCAGATTTGCGCCGGACCACAAGCCTGCATTCTCCCTCCCGTCCGCGACAACACTTTTCCTGCGAATCCCCGGCGAAACGCACTTTGGAGAGATCATGATTACTGCCACGGAAACGAAACTTCCCAGAATCAAAACAGCATTGCCCGGGCCAAAAGCGAAAAACGTGATCGCTTACGATGCAAAATTCATGTCGCCGTCGCTGACGCGCGACTATCCGCTGGTAGCGGAACGCGCTTCGGGCGCCATCGTGGAAGACCCGGATGGAAACACGTTCCTGGATTTTGCAGCGGGCATCGCGGTCTGCTCGACGGGCCACTGCCACCCGCAAGTGGTTTCGGCCATTCAAAAGCAAGCGGCGGAGATGATCCACATCGCCGGGACGGATTTTTATCACCGGCACATGCCGGAGTTCGCGGAAAAGCTGGTTTCGACGATGCCGAAATCGGAGAAGTGGAAAGTGTTTTTCGGGAACTCCGGGACGGAAGCGGTGGAAGGCGCAATCAAGCTGGCGCGGTATCACACCAAGCGCGACAAGCTGATCGCATTTTATGGCTGCTTTCACGGGCGAACACTCGGCTCGCTTTCGCTGACCGCTTCGAAGAGCACGCAGCGCAAGAATTTCGGGACGTTGCTCGGCGGCGTCGAGCACATCCCGTACCCGTACGCGTATCGCTGCGCACTGGGGCATACCAAAGAAACCTGCGGCGGCGAAGTCATCGAACTGCTGGAACAACAGATCTTCAAGCGGCTGTTTGCGCCGGAAGAGGTTGCCGCGATCATCGTCGAGCCGGTGCAGGGCGAAGGCGGGTTCATCCCGGCGCCGCTCTTTTTCCTGCAGGAACTGCAGCGCATCTGCAACAAGCACGGCATCATGCTGATCATGGACGAAGTGCAGGCGGGCATGGGACGCACCGGAAAGTGGTGGGCCAGCGATCACGCCGGCATTACACCGGACATTCTGCTGACCGCGAAGGGAATTGCCAGCGGCATGCCGGTGGCGGCGTTCATCGCGAAAGAAAGCGTGATGAACTGGAAGGTCGGTTCCCACGGGACGACATATGGCGGGAATCCCGTTTGTCTGGCCGCTGCTTCCGCCACCTTCGACTTGATCGAGGGTGGGTTAATGGCGAACGCGGAAAAGGTTGGGAACTATATCTTCAGCAAGATCAGCGATTGGCCGAACCGCTTCAAGATTGTGGGTGACGTGCGCGGCAAGGGCTTGATGATCGGCGTGGAGATCGTTCGCGATCAGCGCACCAAGGAACGCGCGGCGGGTTTGCGCGACGCCGTGGTGGACAACGCGTTTCACCGCGGGTTGCTGACGCTCGGTTCGGGCGAGAACTCCATCCGCATGTCGCCGCCGCTGATCATTGACGAGGAACAAGCGGATTGCGCGATCCGGATCATGGAGGAGTCGATCCGGGAGGCGGAGAAAGGCAGCAATTAGAAAATAGAAATTGGAAATTCGGAAGAGGGTATTGATCCCGCGGCTGGCCCCGTGTGCCGGCCGCGGGATTTTTGCTTATACTGTACGGTACTATGTGCAGAAGGTAACTGGATATGGGAATGCTTGCGCGGATCGGATACGCCTGGGTGAAATGGAAGTCGCGCCGCGGGCTGCGGGAGATTGCTCCGCCGGCGGAAGCCGACAGGAAGCAGGAGTCGCTGCTCGTCGGCGTCCGAGGGGAAACCTACGCTTACTGGTACTTGCGGCGGCACGGATATGTGTTTATCGCAAAGAATTACGAGCCGGCGAGGGAGAAAGGCGAACTGGACCTGGTGGGATTTGACGGCGACACGCTGGCATTTGTGGAAGTGAGGACGCGCGCGGTGGCGAAGGGGAGGACCGCCCTGCCGGAACTGAGCATCAGCCGGGAGAAACACCAGGTTCTGGTGCGCACCGCCCACGCTTTCCTGCGCGAACGGCACGTCAAGAAATGCCCGGTGCGGTTCGACGTTGTCGCGATCGACAATACGCCGGGGAAGCCGCCGGTTGTGCGGCTGCGCAAGGATGCCCTTGGACCTCGGGCTTAAGGCGGCGTCTACTCCGTTGGTTTTCCTGTAGCTCACCCACCCCGTTGAGGGGTGAGGCTGTTCCCATCCCCGGCGGAATCTTGCCATCGCCGCGAAAATCCTCAGGCCTGAAGGCCTGAGCTACAGGTCGGAGAACCATTCGGGGTACAATACCGGACTAGGTTGTGGGTGCTTGCAGAGAGCACCCGAGAGTATTCACCTGGGGGAAATGCATTGCCGGAGTTACGTAAAGATCCAATTACAGGCCGTTGGGTGATCATTTCGACCGACCGGGGAAAACGGCCGAACGATTTTCTACGCGAGAGTGTGTTTCCGAAAGCGCCGCAGAATTGCCCGTTCTGCCCGGGAAATGAAGCCAAGACTCCCCCGGAAATTCTGACTTACGGACGGAATGGCACCGGGGCGAACACACCGGGATGGAATATCCGGGTGGTGCCGAACCGTTTTCCGGCGCTCGGAATCGAAGGCGAACTGGACCGCGAAGGGGAAGGGCTCTTCGACAAGATGAACGGGATCGGCGCGCACGAAGTGGTCATCGAGACGCCGCAGCACCAGACGACGCTGGCGCAATTGCCGCCGAAATCGATCGAAGACGTGCTGTGGGCCTATCGCGACCGAATGCTGGACCTGAAGAACGACAAGCGGTTCCGGTACGTGCTGATTTTCAAGAATCATGGGGAAGCAGCGGGCGCTTCGGTGGAGCACCCGCACTCGCAGTTGATTGCTCTGCCGATCGTGCCGCGCCGGGTGCGCGAGGAAGTGGATAACTGCTGGCACTACTACGACGAAAAAGAGCGCTGCATTTTTTGCGACATCATCCGGCAGGAGCGGGACACCGGTGAACGGGTGATCGGCGAAAACGATCACTTCATCACGCTGGCGCCCTACGCTCCGCGGTTCCCGTTTGAAATGTGGCTGCTGCCGAAGGTGCACAGTTCGGCTTACGAGAATAACCAGAGCAGCATGTACAGCGCGCTGGCCAACATGCTGAAGGACACGCTGATGCGCATGGACGCGGTGCTGGACCGCCCGGCCTACAACTTCATGATCCACACCTCGCCGATCGGCGAAGAAATCAACGACCATTATCACTGGCATATCGAAATCATCCCCAAGCTGACCAAGGTGGCGGGATTCGAATGGGGCACGGGGTTTTACATTAACCCGACGCCGCCGGAAGAGTCGGCGCGTTTCCTCCGCGAAGCGCAGATCGAAGAACCCGTTAAGAAGTGATTGAACGCAATAGTCTCCGGGGTCGGGCAGAGTTCATTGCGGCAAATGCGGCAAAAGGCAGGCCGATTCGCCCTGACATGGGGCGCAGATTTTCGATATAATTGGGGATTGAGGCGCGGTACCCAAGTGGTAAGGGAGAGGTCTGCAAAACCTTTATGCGTGGGTTCGATTCCCACCCGCGCCTCCAACAGTTTTAGGCTCCGAGTTTTTCCCCTGGTTCCCCCCTGGATTGCCCCTTCGTGCGGCGAGATTTCTGCTGAGCCGCCTGCTGCTATGGTTACGTGAGGCGAGAGCTTCGATGTGGGAAACTGCACGGAACTGAATCCAAAGGTGATGGATTGTTCCCCACTGGAACAGCTCCGTTGTCCTAAAAAGCTCTAACCTCGTAAGTCGTTCAATCTACTTGCAAAGACGTTCGAAAAGGAACGGGAAATGGTGCGCGTCGTGCACTCCTTTATCCGGGGTGTTTTCGGCGTGTGTGGGAAGGCGGAAGAGAACGCGAGTGTGGGCCGAGCCGGACGGGGTTCCAGCGATCCGAGGTCGAGCGGCTGACCGGAGGAAGCATGTCGGAACAAGAGAAGCCAACGGCGGCGGAACAACCACGGCAAGTCGAGTGGGACCTGAACGAATTACTGGGTCGGCTCGATGGCGACGGGGAATTTCTGCGCGACCTGCTGGTGATGTTCCATAAGGACGCACGACAGAATCTGGAAAAATCGCGGCAGGCGATGGCGGAGCGCGATTTTGTGTTGCTGGCGCGCGCGGCCCACACGCTGAAAGGAATGCTGCGAAACCTTTCGATGGGTGCGGCGGCGGAAACGGCCGCAGCCCTGGAGGCGGCTTCCCGGGAAAATCGAATGGACCATTCCGCGGCGTTGCTGGAAAAACTGGAGAAGGAGCTGGAGGAAATTCTGCCGGAAGTGGAAGCACAACTGGCGGAAGTACGGCCATGAGGATACTTGTTGCCGAAGACGATGCGATCTCAAGAACGCTTCTCGAGAGAACCTTGCAGCGCGCAGGGTACTCCGTGATCTCGGTGGAAAACGGGGCGCAGGCGATCGCGGAACTGGTGAAGCAGGACTCGCCGCGCCTGGCCCTGCTGGATTGGATCATGCCGGAAATGGACGGAGTAGAAGTGTGCCGCGAAATCCGCCGCCGCACGGAACAGGCCTATACCTACCTGATCCTGCTATCGTCCCGGGAGTCGAAAGAGGACATCGTGGCCGGCCTGGAATCCGGCGCGGACGATTACCTGACAAAGCCGTTTGACGTGGACGAACTGAAAGCCCGGTTGCGCACCGGGCATCGCATCCTGGAGCTGGAAGATCATCTTGTGGAAGCACGGGAAAGCATGAGGTTTCAGGCAACGCACGATTTGTTGACCTCGCTGTGGAACCGCGGCGTGATCGTGGAGTTGATGACGCACGAAATCATGCGCTCGCGCCGGGAACGCAGTTGCACCGCGGTGATGATGTGCGACATCGATCACTTCAAGAGCGTCAACGACCAGTATGGCCACGCTGTTGGAGACGAAGTGCTGCGCGAAGTCGCGCGGCGTCTGCACAATTCGGTGCGTTCGTACGACATGGTGGGGCGCTACGGAGGAGAGGAATTTCTGGTGGCCCTGAACAAGTGCAACCCGGAAAGCGCCGTTTCACGGGCAGAAAATCTGCGGGAGAAGATTGCGGGTCGCCCCATCCAGACCGCAAATAAGCCGGTGTCCGTAACCATCAGTGTGGGACTTGCGCTTTCGACGGAGTTCACGGAATGCACGGTAGAGGAAATCATGCACCATGCCGACATGGCGCTCTACGCGGCGAAAGCGGCGGGACGAAACTGCGTGCGAGTGGCGCGTCCTTCCGGTATCGGCAAACCATCGGACGACCAGCTGAAGGAAACGCAGGTGCTGATGCCGTGAGCCGCAGGGTGGGGAACAAGCTTCGCGGCGGCCCGGACTTACTTCATCTTGCTGCGGGAAAGCTCCATCATCTGGCGCATGGCCACGGAAGAGCCGGGAGCACGGCGCTCGCGCCAGGCTTCCAGCCGCTTGCAGGTCTCTTCAATTCCCGAAAATAAAGTGGGATTCTTGAACGCGGCGCGCCAGGTGGGAACGATGGTCCGCATCCGGTCCCACACGACCCAGACTTCGCCGTTGCTTTCGAAAAACAGTTCGTCATTGATCAGACCGCGGTTCACGATGCCTGCCACCATCTCCCAGTAGCTGATCACCATCCGGATGTAGGTGTTTTCCTGACTGCCCTGCGGATACTTTTGCATCACCTCTTCGGGAGTTCCGGCGTGGAAATGGTCCACGAACCAGGCGCGCGCCTCGCGCAGGCGGGGCTCCCTCCGCAGATCATAAAGCCGCAGCATGAGATTCACTTCTTCATAGCTGATCTGAGACATGCGTGACACTCCTTTTCCAATCCAGCGGAAATTTACCTCAAAGGGGGCGGAACATCGTCACCCTGCAAAACTGGCGCGGAACTGTATTCCACGCGCTGCACGCCGCTGACGGGGAGTTCGCGGCGCTGGAACTCTAATTGGATGCGGCGGCGCAACTCGCGCGCCACATCGTCCTGGCGGGAAGGAGCGGTGCGGACCTGCAGGCGAACGGTGGAAGAGATCTGGTCGAAGCCCTGGAGGCCCAGGATGCGGGGGCCGTCCACGATCGCCTGCGACCACGAAGCATCGCCGCGCAATTCCGCGGCCGCGGCTTCCAGAGCCTGCAAAGCCTTCTCCTGGGACAGTTGCGGTGAAAGAGCCACATCCACGAAGGCTTGCGACCAGTCGCGGCTGAGATTGGCGACCGTGCGGATGTCGCCGTTCGAAAGGGTGACCAGCGCGCCGCGCGCATCGCGAACCACCGTGCGGCGCAGCGTGACGTGTTCGACGCGGCCGATCGTCTCGCCCACCTGAATCGTGTCGCCGACGACGAATTGATCCTCCAGGATGATGTAGAAACCTGTAATGACGTCGCGTACCAGATTTTGCGCGCCGAAGCCCAGCGCCAGGCTCGCCAGTCCGGCGATTGTGGCTGCGGGCAATACGTCAATCCTGAATTCCGAGGCGGCGGTAAGTAGCGCCACGCCCCAGACGATCTTGCTTCCCGCGCTATACAAAACCACCGCCACCGTGCGCGTTTGTTGCTCGCGGGCTTTTGCCGCCCGCGTTTCAGAGCCGGCCGGCTTGATCAGCAGGTTAGTCACCAGGCGTAGGAGCCGGTTTAGCACCAGCGCCACGATGAAGATGGCTACCAGACGAAAGAAGATTGCCGCGCTGGCATCCGGAAAATAAGAGAGGAGACTGGACATAGAATTGGTTGAACGGCGAGTATAACATTGGTGGAGGCGCGGTGCAGCGTCCCGGGGCACACCTCGCAGGGTGAAGGAGGCCGAGCAAATGAAGAGCAGGCGAATATTCCTGGGCGGCTTGCTGACGGCGGGCGTGGCTGCCCGGTTTGCAGGTGAACCCGCGCAGGGACAAAACCCAAACCTTCCCCAGGACAAGCAAACTACGCCGGACCCAAAACCCGAGAATCCGCTGGCGCCTGCCGCGGAAAAGCGGATCCTGGAGGAGAATGAAAAGGACATCAAGAAAAAAGTCGAAAAGCTGTACGACCTGGCCAGCGAGTTGAAGGCGGAAGTGGATAAGACGGACTCGAGCAAGGTTCTTAGCCTGAACCTGGTGCGCAAAGCGGAAGAGATCGAGAAACTGGCCCGCGACATCAAAAACCGTTCCAAGGGCTAAACCGGAGCCCCGCCGTTCTGGGGCGGCGCAAGAACCGGTTGGCGGGGAAGAGAAGGACAGGATAAACTATTCAAGTTGTTTGCACTTCTTTTGTGCGCCCGTAGCTCAGCTGGATAGAGCGCTTGCCTCCGAAGCAAGAGGTCGCGTGTTCGAATCACGCCGGGCGCACCACTCGCAACTGCCAGTTCCCGCCGCCCAAACTGAATCGGTCCGAATGTTGAGGATTGAACATCCAACCTCACAGACGGGAGGGGTATTGCCTGCACGGCTTGTTTCGGTCAACGTCGGGTTACCGCGTGACATTTTGTGGCGTGGCAAAACCGTCCACACCGGAATCTGGAAAACCCCGGTCCCGGGCCGTGTAAAGGTGCACCGGCTCAACATTGATGGGGACGGCCAGGGAGATCTGGGCGGCCACGGCGGGCCGAATCGCCCCGTGATGGTTTATCAGGTGGATTCCTACAGGTATTGGGAACGCGAGCTCGGCCGCAACGATTTTTCCTACGGACAATTCGGCGAAAACTTCACAGTGGATGGTTTGGCTGATGCCGAAGTGTGCATCGGCGACCGCTATCGCATCGGTTCCGCCCTGTTCGAAATATCGCAGCCGCGGGTTACCTGCTACCGCGTCGGCATCCGCGTAAACGATCCGCAGATGGCCGCGAAGCTGGTCGCCCATCACCGCCCGGGCTTTTATTTTCGCGTGTTGGAAGAAGGAGAGGTCGGGCCCGGCGACGAGATCATAAAAGTCGCCGATGGGCCAGAGCGTATGAGTGTTGCGGAGATTGATGCGGCGCTCTACCTCGGCGGCCACACACGTCAACAACTGGAGCGGGCGCTGCGTATTCCCGCGCTGAGCGAAGGCTGGCGCGGTTCGTTTCAGGCGCTTCTGCAGAAAGCGGCGAATGGCGCCGAGTTGACAGGAAATGCCGGACTCGCGCCGGATGCTGGTCCGCCGCCGGGCTGGCCGGGATTTCGTCCCCTGCGGGTATCGCGAATCGATCGCGAAAGCGGCAGCATAAAATCGCTGGTCCTTTTGCCAGCGGATGGCAGGCCCCTGGTCGCCGCGCTGCCGGGTCAATTTGTCGTTTTGCGTTTGCGCCCGACCGCCGACGGCCCTGCGTTGATGCGCAACTATTCGCTTTCCGGCCTGCCTGCGACCGACCACTACCGCGTCAGCATCAAGCACGAAGCGAACGGAACCGCCAGCACCTATCTGCACACTCAGAGCAAGGTGGGCGATATTGTAGACGTAGCTGCACCGCGCGGAAGCTTCACGCTGAAACCAGGCGATAGCCCGGTTGTCTTGCTTAGCGCCGGTGTGGGAGCAACTCCTGTGCTGGCGATGCTGCACACCCTCGCGCACGAAGCGTCTCCGCGCGAAGTCTGGTGGTTATTCGGTGCGCGCAATCGAGAGGATCATCCCTTTGCAGAAGAATCACGCGGCTTGGTTAAGAGTCTGGCTCGCGGCAAGAGCCACATCTGGTACAGCCGGCCAGGTCCGGAAGATCGCCCTGGTTCCGATTTTGATTCGCCTGGCCGGATTGCAGGCGATGCGCTCAAGAAACTAGGCGTTCCTCGCGATGCGGATTTCTACCTGTGCGGCCCGACCGGCTTTTTGAACGATGTAACCTCCGGCCTCTTGGCTTTGGGAGTTTCCGCCGCCAAGGTACACACGGAAATCTTTGGAACGGGCAAGGCGATCACGCCCGGCATCGCGGAAGCAGCGCCGGTGGATCCGCACCCGCCGCAAGGCATAGACGGGCCGGGCCCTTGTGTGTCCTTTGTGCGAAGCGGTCTCGACGCCCACTGGGATCCAAAATATGCGAGCCTGCTGGAATTCGCAGAGGCTTGCGATGTGCCGGTTCGCTGGTCATGCCGTACCGGCGTTTGCCATATGTGTGAAAGCGGACTGATTTCCGGCAAAGTTGCGTATCAGCCCGAACCGCTGGAAGCTCCCGTGCAAGGAAACCTGCTGATCTGCTGCTCGCAGCCCAGTGGGGACGTGGCGATTGATCTCTAATGGAAGCGACCTCTTCCGTTTCACGGAGAGAGCCAATCGCGCATCTGGCCGGGAGTGACGTTTCCGCCGGTTAGGATCGTCGCGATCAACTGGCCTCGAAAGAGGTCCCCGTGGGTTGTAAGCGCGGCGAGGCCCGCCGCACCGGAAGGTTCGAGCACCACGCCGAGTTCCCCATGCGCCTGTTGCATCGCCGATAGCAACGCGTGCTCGTCGACCAGGAGAATGTCGTCCGCGAGATGGATTAGATCGTCGACGGCCTCCGGGTAGGGACTCTGCACGGCGATTCCGTCCGCGATTGTATGGGTTGGTCCGAGTTCCTGCGCCTGCCGCGCACGCCAGGAACGCTCCATCGCAGGCGCTCCCTTTGCGCAAACCCCGATCATTTTGGTGGCGGGGCGATGCGCCTTCACCCACCGAGCCACCCCGGCAAGCAGTGCGCCGTCGCCCAACGGGACGAGCATGGCATCGAACGCTTCGGGCCAGCGCAGCAGCTCCAGGCCAATCGTGCCCGCGCCTTCCGTGATGGCGGGGATTCGCCCGTCTTCGATCAACTCCGCGCCGGTCTTTGCCGCGAACTCCTTCGCTGCCGAATGCGCCGCCTTGAAATCCTCGCCGGCGAGGCGGACGTCGGCGCCAAGCGCCCGCATGCGTTCGATCTTCAGTGGATTGGCGGCGACGCTGGCGAAGATCGTGAGCGGGATCCCGCGCTTCCGCGCAGCGAATGCCATACCCTGCCCGAAGTTGCCGGCCGTGGCACAGACCAGCCGATGTTGACCGCTCATTGTCGACAGCAAGAATTCCGCGCCGCGTCCTTTGAAAGAGCGAATCGGGTTCAGTGTTTCGACTTTGACGACGACGCAGCAATCGAGCTGCCGCTCAAGCGGCTCCGCACGAAACTGCGGAGAATTTAGAAACACCGGGTCAATCACACCCATCGCCTCCGCAATTCTCTCCACGGACAATCGATGTGGCTCGCTCATGGAGTCCCGGGAGCGGTGATGGGAACGTGCGAAGACAATTTCCGGATGACAAATTCCTGCAGAAGATTGGCGGCCGCGGTGGCGCCTATGCCAATGGCCGTATTTTCGAACGTTAAGCCCGCCCCGCGATCGCTCGACGGATAATAGAGGTTGGAAAGGCCCCCCGCGGCGAGTCCGCCGAGAATGGCTGAATAGTTCGCCTGCCAGTGGCCGTTGTCGCCTTTGCAGATCACGGAATTGGCAATGGCGTAAAACACCCGAGAGCGCTTGGTCCCGGTTCCCTTGTAGAAGTAGCGCGGATCCTGTTTGAACAGCGAGGGCAGAATGGCGCCGCCGATGAACGTGTTTGTCACCACATCGGCGTAAGATGCTCCATAGCGCTTGGCGTAGCCTTGCGCGCCCTGCCCATAGCCGCTGAACTGGTTGTTCGCCTGCTGAATTCCCGCGATGGCGCCGGTGATTCCAAAAGTGACGGGATCGAGCGTGGACTTCCACGCCAGTTCGAATTTTTGCCGGGTATTCAGCGGCGCGGCGTTTGGAACATAGGTGACATAGAAATTCGGGATGAATCCCAGCACGCGCTGCTTTTCCTCATCTTTGATCTGTTCCTGGGCCAGCTCGATTGGGGAAAGCTCCACGCGCACTTCGGTGACTTCCGTCGCCAACGCCAGGGTGATCTGTGGGACGACTACATTCTCTCCCGGGCGCACTAGGCCCGAGGAACTCTTTGTCGCGAAGCCATCCGCCGAAATCGAAAGTTGAAACGGCCCTGGAGCGACACTGGTGAAGGAATACTGCCCATCGTCCCCCGCTTGCGTTTCCTGGCTTGGGGACGGGTCTTGCCGGAGGAGCTTTACGCGGGCGCCGGCAACGGGCGCTCCATTGGGATCAACAATTGTTCCATGGATGCTCCCTGGCGCCGGTGAATCGGGAAGCTGTGCGCCTGGAGCGGCTTGGGGCGACTGGGCAGGAGCCGGCAGGGCCCAAAGCAGGGCAAGCAAAGCAAGTTGAACCAGGATCGCGGGGCCCAAGGAAGAACTGCGGAGGATTCCGCTGGGAGATTTCCTGCAGGGGGCGTTGCTTTTGGAAATCACAACTATTATTTTACAGCCTTCCCGCCGGCTTCCAGCAAGTTTTCGACGTTATACGCCGCCCTGAACAAGGCCTATCCTGGATGGGTTGAGATTTTCTGGCAAACGGCGCGTCTAAGCGAGTACAGTGCCGTGGGGCTGAAACCCGTGGGATGCCACGGGCGCAAAGCCGGGTTGCCCAGGGAGCGCCCAAGGAGCGAACGATGAGAACTTCGAAGTTGTTGTTGATGGCGGCGGGGGTGTTTCTGGCAACAATGGGACTTTTGACGGCGAAGCCGGCGACGGTGAACAGCGGCGAATCGCTGGTGAAGGAG
>DASYXF010000079.1:0-5643 GCA_035935335.1 Candidatus Acidiferrum sp. | reverse complement strand
ATCACCATCGACGGCATCAGCCTCACCGTCGCCCGCTGGAACGCCCGCCTAGCCGAAATCGCGGTAATCCCCTTCACTTACGAACACACCAACATCCGCGACAAAAAAATCAACGATGCCGTTAACCTCGAAGCCGATGTCCTCGGAAAATACGTCGAACGCTATCTCGAAGCCCGCAACGCCTCAAAACCTGCCAGCACATTGAGCTTGTCCGAATTAATCAGCCAGGGCTTCTAACTCTGTAGCTCATCCCTTCAGGGATGAGGGTTTCCATGACCCAGGCGATCACGCCACCGCCGGAGAAAGCCCTCAGGCCTGAAGGTCCGAGCTATAAAATCACCCGGCCGTGTTCTTGCTCCTCACACCGCGCCAATACAAAACCAATCCCAACAGAATCGACGCCACCGTCCCCACCACCAACTCCATCTCAAAGAAAAGCTTGTTTGGCGAATCGCCCGGCGGCACCAGCGATACGACAATTCCGAGAAGGACGACAACAAATCCTAACCCGCCGGATAGCCAGAGGCCGATTTCCCCACCCGGCACGAGAATGGCATGTGCATTTTCTGTTCGGTCCTTCCGCGCCGCCAGCTTGATCACCGCCGCGAACATATAAAGAAACGGAATGAAATACAGAATAATCGCCGCATCAATGAGAATCTGGTAGGCGCTCCTCGTGGATTGATTGATCTGGCTCAGCAGCAGAATCGCTCCCGAAACCCCCGCCTGCACCAGGATCGAAACATACGGCGTCTTCCATCGCGGGTGAATCTTCCCAAACGCCGCGGGGAGATACCGATCGATCCCCACTACAAACGGCACCCGCGCGATTCCCGCCACCGTGCTCCCCACGCCGCCGGCATTTCCCACCGTCACCAGAATCGCCGCCAGTATCCCCAGAAACCCCACCTTCAGCACCACCGAACCCACCGTAATCGCGTGAAACACGCCGCTCTTCGGATCCAGATCACCCGCGGGCGCCAGCGTAAGAATCGCAAACGTTCCCACGATGTACATGAACGCGATCATCGCGCCCGCCCCAAACACCGCGCGCGGCAGCGTCCGCCGCGGATCGCGCACCTCTTCGCTCATCGCCGAAACCAGTTCCAGCCCGGTAAACGCAAACGCAATCTGCGACCAGAAATTCACCGTATCCCAATTCCACGTCGGCATCATGTTGGCCGCGGTAAAATGCGTAGCCGACCCTCCGCGAAAATAAACCAGTACCGCCACGCCCACCAGCACCAGCAGCGGCACGTATGTCCCCACCCCGCCCGCATTCTGCAGCCACTTCCCGATATTCAACCCAATGATGTTCAGCAGCACCGCGACCAGCAGCAACGCAATTGAAACCAGCAGCAAAAATGTCCGGTCCTGCGAAAGCCCTCCGCCCTTTTCCCCGATCACATAAGCGCTCATCGAAGCGCTCGCCAGCAGTAGTCCCGGAAAATAAAATACCGTGTATATCCAATACGTCCACCCGGCCACAAAACCGTGGAAATCCCCAAACGCCTCCTTTGCCCACACGTACAATCCGCCCTCGTGCGGAAACCGCGAGGACAACTCGTTGATGACAAACGCCCCGGGAACAAAAAAGAAGAGCGCAGCGATCACCCACAGGCTGATGGACGAAGTCCCGTTGTGCCCGGCCGCCGCAATCCAGCGTGGCCCCAACACCGTGGCGATGTTAAAGAGCAGCACATCCCAGAAACCCATCGTCTTGCGTAGCTGTGATTTTGGATCGGAAGCAACCGTGGCCGAACTGCTCACAGGGTCACATCCAGCGCGGGAATCAGCTCATCCTGAAGCAGGAAATCTCGCAAAAAAGGATCCGTCGAACTCTCGAATTCCGCCCACGAACCAAACACCTGCGCGCGTCCGTCCTGCAAAAATACAATGTTGTCCGCTAGCCGCTTCGCCAGGTGCGTATCGTGCGTCACCACAATCGAGGTCTTATGGAACGCTTCCTTCAGCCGCAAAATCAAATCCCCCATGTGCCCCGCCATGATTGGGTCCACCATCGTCGTCGGCTCGTCGTATACAATCGCCTCTGGATTCTGCGCCAGTGCCCGCGCGATCGCCACTGCCCGCTTCGTTCCCGTCGAAAGCTCGCTCGGCAATTTGTCCAGCACATCCTCTACTTCCAGCATGTGCGCCAGTCGTGCGACGTAAGCGTCAACATCTTCGGCAGTCAGCCCCGGCTGATCCTCCAGCGGAAATGCGATGTTTTCAGCCACAGTTAGCGAGTCAAACAATGCACCCGACTGAAATACCATCGTGATCTTCCGCCTGACGGTTTCAAACTGCCGTTCCGTGAACTGCGTAACATCCTGCCCGTCAATCAGGATGCTCCCGGAGTCCGCCTTCAGAAAACCCAGAATGTGCTTCAGCGAAACCGATTTCCCCACGCCGCTGCGCCCCATGATCACACACGTATCCCCACGCTTCACCTTGAAGCTGACGTTCTGCAGCACCACATGTTCGTCGAATGCCTTGTTCACGCCGCGAAATTCAAAATAATATTCCGCCGCGCTCCCCTTGCCTTCATCCGTCAACCCAATGTCTTTGAAGTCTTCGCTCATCGCCTTTTTCTCTTGCCTTTGTAGCGGCCGCTTTCCGAAGCGGGCGCGTTTTGCACATCCTCCTTACGCGTCTACCCCGACCGCTTCTCCATCACCCGCCGCGCCTCTTCGTAATCCGCCATCGTATTCATATTCCAAAACAACCGTCCATCGGTATCAAATCGTTTCCAGGCCGACTCGTCAAGCACTTCCATCGGCACGCGTTTCATAGCTTCCGTCACTTTGCGCACGCCGTGGTCGAAGGCCCTCTGAATGTTCGCAGCAGCGGTGGTTCGCCAGCAGGCACAAAGGGGTTCCAGGCCGTCGCTGGACTTTGGAACGACAACCTCGGCTTTGCCTCGGATTGCGCGTTCGGCGAGGAACCTGAGCCATTCGCGCTGCAGGAACGGCATGTCGCAACTCACGATCAGGCAGTGGGTGCGCGCTTCCTCGGCCGTGCCGGGCATCGCCGCAAGCGCCCGAGACATATCTTCCGCGTGATAAAGCGCCGTCAGGATGCCGCCCAAAGGGCCTTCGCCGGGCCACTTGTCGATGACGATCGGTGCGGGCGCATGGGGATACTTTTCGCTGGGCGCAATGATGCGCACCGTTTTGCAGACCGGGGCCAGCAGCGCGCAGGTACGCTCCAGCATGGACTTCCCTTCCAACTCCAGCAGCGCCTTGTCCACGCCAAAGCGCGTGCTTCCTCCGCCCGCTTGCACGTAGCCGCAGACGCTCATTCTTCTTCCTCCGGAATTTCCTGCCCCGGCCGCCGAATTCCCAATTCCCGCAGTCGTTCCTGCAAACTCTGCCGGTGCAATCCAATCGTCGCCGCCGTACGCGAAATGTTCCAGCGGTGTACGCCAAGCTGCCGCAGCAAGTAGGCAATCTCAAACTTCCGCTTCGCCTCGCGAAAGTCTCTTTCCTTCAGCCCCAGATCATCCCCGTCCGGCCCGTTCTTCGGCACAACCGGCGCGCTATGCAAAACTTCCTCCGGCAAATCGGTGGCTCCAATCTCTTCGCCGCGTGAAAGCACCAGGCTTCGCTCGATCGCATTCTTCAACTCCCGCACGTTCCCCGGCCAATCGTAGTTCTCCAGCGCCTTCACTGCTTCTTTGCCGAGCCGCGGCATCCGCCCCAGCCGCGCTCCATGCAACCGCACAAACGCCTCCGCCAGAATCGCGATGTCTTCCTTGTGCGCCCGCAGCGGCGGCAACTCAATCGTCACCACCCGCAACCGGTAAAACAGATCCTCGCGAAATTTTCCGTCTCGTATCGCCAACGGCAGATCCCGGTGCGTCGCGCTGATCACTCTTACATCCACGGGAATCGTCTGCGTCCCGCCCAGCCGCTCCACCGTCCGATTTTCCAGCGCCCGCAAAACCTTCGACTGCGTCACCGGGTTCATGTCCCCGATCTCATCCAGAAACAACGTCCCGCCATGCGCCTGCTCAAACCGGCCCTTTTTCTGTTGCCCCGCCCCGGTAAACGCACCTCGCTCGTAACCGAATAGCTCCGATTCAATCAGCGTCTCCGGCAGTGCCGCGCAATTCACCGCCACCCAAGCTTTCCCATTCCGCTGCGAACGCGCATGAATCTCCTGCGCCAGCAAGTCCTTCCCCGTCCCGCTCTCTCCCAGAATCAGCACTGTCGAATCCGTCGCCGCCACCCGGTCCGCCAGTTCAAACGCCTTCCGCAACGCCGCCGAACGCCCCATCATCTGCCCGAACTGCCCCTCGGTCGCCACCCGCCGCCGCAAATTTTCGTTCTCCTGCTCCAGTCCCACCAGCTTCAACAAATTCGCCACGCGCTGCCGCAACTCCTCCAACTCAAATCCTTTCACCAGATAATCCGCCGCGCCCAATTGCAGCGCCTCCACCGCCGTCTTCGCCGTATCCAGCGCCGATACCATCAACACCGGCAACTCATATCCCTCCCGCCGCAACCACTTCAAAAACGACAACCCATCCTCGCCCGGCAGCACAACATCCAGCAGCAACAAATCCGGCCTCTCGCTCACCAGCGACGCACGCCCACTAGCAGCCGACTCCGCCTCCACAACCCGATACCGGCTCTCCAGCGCCCGCCGCAACGCATACCGCGAAGCCGGCTCATCATCCACACTCAGTACTGTTTTCATCCACCCTGCTCCCTCTTCCATGTGGCACAGGCACTCCTGCCTGTGCTCTTGATTTTGACTGTGTAGGGGCGGCTTCTTGCCCTGAGCCTTGCGAAGGGTTACGCCGCCTTCTTCCTCTCCTCTTGCCTTTGTAGGGCCCGCCTTCTGCTTGTCCTGACGAAGGAAGGAAGGCGGGCCGCTCTTCCCGCAACTATCCGCGCTCCAGCATCGGAAAATTCAGCCGAATCTCCGTCCCACGCCCGCCGCTCACCGGGCTCTTGATCTCCATCGTGCCTCCAGCGTCCTGTAACCGCCGGTCAACAATTGCCAATCCCAATCCCGTCCCACGAGCCTTAGTCGTAAAAAATGGCCGCAGCACCTTCGCTTGATCCGCAGCCGAAATTCCCGGTCCGTCATCCTCCACGAAAACGCAGCACATCTTGTCCGAGGTCTGCACCGCCACGTGCACATGCCCGCCATCCGGTACCGCCTCAATCGCATTCAACAGCACATTCGAAAGAATATCGTTGGCCGCCTCTTCACCAATCGCAGCGCGCGCTTCTCCATTGACGTTCGCAAGCTGCAGCGAGACGCGCCGTTCGTCGGCGGCATGTCGCAGTACATTCGCCACCGTCTCCGTCACCTGCGCAAGATTGCAACTCTGCGCTCCATTCCCCGCGCGAACTCCCGGCCGGCTGAACTGCAGCAACTGGTTCAGCCGCGCCGACAGCCGGTTGATCTCCTCCAACACCATCTGTGTCTCGTTCCTCAACGAAGCCGGCAGCTCCGGGCTCTCCATCTGCACCTGCAAAATCGTCTTGATCGACCCGAGCGGATTCTTCAGGTTGTGTGAAATGCTCGCCGCCATCTGCCCCACCAGTGCCAGCCGTTCCCGCTCCGCCAGTTCCCTCTCCAGTTGCAGCTTCTCTTCAATCAACCGGCACAAATCAAACGCCCCCGGCA
>DASYXF010000078.1:0-8231 GCA_035935335.1 Candidatus Acidiferrum sp. | reverse complement strand
GTATTTCGCCATGTGCTGCGTGAAGATGTCGCGCGGGGGAACGCCCTTGACGAGCAGCGCGCCGATGTTGCGGATCATCGGGGCCATCCAGTCTTTTTTCTGGAGGGCATAGGCGCTGCCGACGGAGATGGCTTCCTGGCCAAGGCTGGCGTACAGGCCGCCGACGATCTTGTTCTGGCGGAAGAGGCGGGTCATGGTGTCCTCGACCTCGCGGTTGAGCCGCATGTAGTAGTAGAGATCGAGGTATTGCTGGCGCGAAAGCTTTTGCTTGGCGGCGGTTTCGGTCGCAGGCATCTTCGGCAGTTCTCCGGGTAAACGTCCGGTTGTCTATCTTACGGCGAATGGGGGCCGTTGGCGAATTGGGAGAGTGGGTTGTAGTAGCGGAAGAAGGAGGAGCAGAACCGATAACCCAAAGAAACAGAGCACGCAGAGAAGGGCACAGCCAGGAATGGCTGTGCCACGGGGGAGTTCGCATGGCCCGGCCGTGACGGAGGGGCCATGCGAACTGAGAAATAGAAAGAACGAGCGCGACCGGGTAGGGCTGCTACGCGAGATAAGATTCGAGCTGACCGAGGCAGCCGATCCAGCCCTGATTGTGCTTGTCGCGGGATTCGGCGGTGAGCAGGTTCTTGTGCGTCAGGTTGACTTCGGTGGAACCGCCGAGGTCCTTGAAGGTCACGGTGACGAGGGATTCCGTCCTTGTTTCGTCCTGTTGCCAGAGCCAGGTGAAGGCGATTTTCTCGGGTGGCTTGATCTCTTCGTAGGTGCCGCTGAGGTTGTGAACATTGCCGTCTTTGTGGTGCATTTCGACGGAATATTTTCCGCCGACGCGGAGATCGAGGCGGGTGATGACGGTCTTATAGTCCGCCGTGGGATGGAACCACTGGGCGAATTCGCGGGCATCGGTCCAGGCGCGGTAGACGCGGTCGCGGGGCGCCGCGAAGGTGCGCGTTAACTGGAGCGAGTGTTGCGGTTGCGATTGCGGGGTGGCCATGATGGTTTCTCCTTTTGCTTGTCTTGTTCTTTCTCGGAAGGTTGATCCTGGCTGAGGAAACGTTCGAGGGAATCGAAAGCGCCTTCCCAGAAGCGGCGGTACTGGGCGATCCAGTCTTCGGCGGCTTTTAATGGAGCAGGCGCAAGCTGACAGAACCGTGTGCGGCCGATTTTCTTTTGCGAGACAAGGCCGGCATGCTGGAGGACGCGGACGTGCTTCATCACCGCGGGGAGGGACATGCGGTGAGGGCCGGCAAGGCTAGAGAGAGAAGTTTCACCGAGCATGAGCGATGCGAGGATGGCGCGGCGGGTGGGGTCGGCAAGAGCGCCAAAGGTGGAATCGAGGGTTGCGGAATACTTAACCATATGGTTTAGTATTGGCCGGAAGAGGTTCCCGTGTCAAGTGGGAATTCCCTGTGCTTGACGCCCTGCGGAATTCGGTGCTACAAACAGGCGCGTTCTGACGCAGGTCGGCCCCTCCCGAAGTTCAAACGTTGCATGCCTGCCCAACGGTTGCGCTTCATCACCACCAGCAAATCAGAAAGCTTTTCCGCGCAGGCAAACACTCGTTCGTTCAAGGAGATCGCTGAAAATGAAGAAAAGAATTCTGCTTTGCCTTGCAGTTGTTTTGATGTCGTGCCTGACCGTGGCGGCGCAGGACGCGAAGATGCAGCCGCTGACATTCTGGTATGAGTTCACGGTGAATCCCGGAAAAGACGCGCAGTTCATGGAACTGGTGAAGACAGTGGGCGCGCCGGTTCGCGACAAATTGCTGGCGGATGGGGTGATTCTGGCCTGGGGTGTGCACGTGGGTTTGCTGCGCGCGCCGGGAAACAGCACACACACGATCTGGTATTCGGTGGCGGACTGGTCTGGAATCGAGAAAGTGGACAGCGCGATGCGTGCGCAAATCGCCAAGCTGGATGAGGAGGCAACGAAGTCCGGCACGGCGAAGAAGGGTTCATCGGGCGGGGCGACGGTGACCGCCCGGATGATGGAAGCAGCGGACGTCAGCAAGACGCGCGACTACATTACGCGCGACCTGGTGTTCGTGACGGGCACAGGAGCGCCACCGGCAGGCGTGCTGCCGTGGACGCGCTACAACTTTGTGAAAGTGAAGCCCGGCAAGGGCGGCGATTTCCGCAAGACCTGGGAAAAATACAACAAGCCGGTGCTGGATAAGCTGGTGGCGGACGGCGTGGTGCTGGCATACGGCCTGGCGGTGGAAGAAGTGAAGACGGACGGCGACTTCACGCATTACGTCTGGTACGCCACAAAGGACCTGGCTTCGTTCGAAAAGGTGCGCGCGGCATATACGGCGGACCGGGACAAGAGGAGCCAGGAAGAGCAGGACGCGATTACGGCGGAGTTTCTGAAGACGATCGAGCCGGATGCTTCGCGGTCGGAGGTGGGCCGGTCGATTATGTTCCGCGTGGGTGGGATGAAGTAGGAAGTCAGTTCGCTTCGCAAATAAGAATCAGCAGTGGGCCCCGCGTGGAATTCTTCGCGCGGGGTCTTTTTTGTTGGGTTGGGAGGTTCAGCTGCATCCTCAAAAGCGAGAGCTTCGCTCTCGCACTCAAAAGTCGGAGCGGCCCGCTTCAGAAAGCGGGCCCTACAACGCCTAGCGATGCGAGCAACTGTTGTGCAGAGACTTCTTTTGGAGTGAGTGAGAAGAGATCGGAAAAATGATGAACGACCCGCGGCTTCACTTCATCCAGGGCGACGTTGCGGTGGAGGAGTTTTTCGAGGGAGGTGGCTTTGCGGTCGGCGATGCCGCAGGGAATGATGAGGTCGAAGTAGCGGAGGTCGGTGGAGACGTTGAAGGCGAAGCCGTGGGAGGTGACCCACCGGCTGATGTGGACGCCGATAGCGGCAAGTTTTTCTTCGGGGATGTTGTTCGAAGGCTGGACCCAGATGCCGGTTTTGCCGGGGATGCGATAGGCGGTGATACCGAAATCGGCGGAGGCGCGGATCATCGCTTCTTCGAGGGAGCGGACGTACCAGTGAACGTCGCGTCGGATCAAATCGAGATTAAGGATGGGGTAGCCGACAACCTGGCCGGGGCCGTGATAGGTGATGTCGCCGCCGCGATTGGTTTCGCGAAGCTCGACATTTTTCTGGCGAAGAACATTTTCGGAGGCGAGAAGATTTTTCTGGCTGGCGCTGCGGCCGAGCGTGAGGACATGGGGATGTTCGCAGAAGAGGAGGACGTCGCCGATGGCACCGGCTTTGCGCGCGGCCACGATGCGCTGCTGAAGGGCATAGGCGTCGGACCAGGAGAGGAGGCCAAGGTCGGCGATGAGGAGGGGGCGCATCGGAAAAGTTCTTAGTTATTAGTTTTCAGTTCTTAGTAAAGCAAACCCGGCGTTCCGCTATTCGTTGCACGGGAATAGGCAGATTACGTCTCGCTTTAACTAAAAACTTAAAACTTAAAACTGACCACTGAACCTTACACATTAATCTGCAGGCCGCGGACGGAGGCGAAGGCGTCGCCCATGGCTTCCCAGACCGTGGGATGCGCGTGAATCATGTTCATCATGTCGTCGATGGTGCCTTCGAGATTCAGGACGGCGGCGGCTTCGGAAAGAATTTCGGTGGCCAGCGGGCCGATGATGTGTATGCCGAGGACTTCGCCGTATTTTTCGTCGGTGACGACCTTGATGAAACCACCGTGATTGCCGAGGATGGTGGCTTTGCTGTTGCCCACGAAGGGGAACTTGCCGGTTTTCACAGCGTAACCCGCGTCGCGCGCCTGTTTTTCGGTCATGCCGATGGAGCCGATCTGCGGCTCGCAATAGGTGGCGTTGGGAATGCGCAGCTTGTTGATAGTGTGCGTGGGCTTGCCGGCGATGTGGGTGACGGCGACGATGCCCTCCATCATGGCCGCGTGCGCGAGTTGCGGCAGTCCGGCAACGATGTCTCCGATGGCGTAAAGGCCGGGCTCGGCGGTTTCCATGAATTGATTGACGTGAACGAAGCCGCGCTCGACTTTGGCTTTGGATTTTTCGAGGCCGCAATTATCGGTCATGGCTTTGCGGCCGACGGCAAGAAGCAGTTTCTCAGCCTGCAGCGTTTGCGCCTTGCCATCTTTGTCTTTGAAGGAAACGGTGACGCCTTTGGCGTCTTTCTTCACGCCGTCCACCATGCAGCTGGTCTGGATCGCAATGCCCTTTTTCTTAAAGCTTTTTTCCAGTTCGGCGGAGATTTCTTCGTCTTCGACGGGCACGACGCGCGGCAACGCTTCCAGGATGGTGACTTCGGTGCCAAAGGAGTTGTAAATGGAGGCGAACTCGACGCCGACGGCGCCCGCTCCGATGACAATGAGGGTTTTGGGAATCTCGGGCAGTTCAAGGACAGAACGGTTGGTGACAATGATCTTGTGATCGGGTTCAATGCCGGGAAGCGATTTGGCCTCCGAACCGCTGACCATCAGGATGGCGCCCGCTTCGATGGTTTCCTTTTTGCCGTCTTTTTCGACGCTGATTTTGCCGGGGCCTTCGTACTTCCCCCAGCCTTGCTTCCATTCGACTTTATTTTTCTTGAAGAGAAATTCGATGCCCTTGGCATGCTTGGTGACGATCTTGGATTTGCGAGCCAGGATGTTGGTCCAATTGATTTTCACGCCGGGAATTTCGAAGCCGAGTTCGGCGGCGTTTTTGAAATGATCGTAGACATCGGCGTGGTGCAGAAGAACTTTGGTGGGAATACAGCCAACGTGCAGGCAGGTGCCGCCGAGGAACGGATCCTTCTCGATGACGATGGTTTTCAGTCCAAGTTCGCCGGCGCGAATGGCCGCGACATAGCCCCCAGGCCCGCTGCCAATAATTGCCACATCATATTTCGCCACGCGTAGTCTCCCTTCGGTCAGGCCAAACTCCACCGCAAGCGCAAAAACAGTCGGGCAAAGATGGAAGATGCAAACGGAATTGCCCAGTGGAACGCCAGCGGGTCCCGCAAAAAGTCAATTGTAGCAGCGGGTTCAAGGAAGGAGCAACTGAAGGCCCGTGCGAGGCAACCAGAGTAAGTGCCGAAACGGGAATGTGGAGAGAAGTCCGGATACGGTAGTCGCCCATATCCTTGATTGTTGAAATTCCAGCGTCTTAGCGATAGTTCAACGTCGATGATGAGCGATTGGATCTGTGGCTTGCCGGAAAAGAAGGACTGGGGAGCGTTTCCCGATTCGGGAAGGAGCGTGAACACTTTTGCACAATTCCGCCTGTCGATGCACGCTGCAGTATTTTTGTAGAATTTGCTTTTTACTATTGCGTTAGCTATCCCATTCCTATATAAGCTGGCGAATTACACCTCCGGGATACCATCGGTTATCGTAACCAGTTAATTAACAACAGGAGGCGAAAATGCTGGGGGGACAAGAAACGTACTGGCTTTGCATTAACCGGGATTGCGGCAAAACACAGCCCTGCAGCGAGGCTGAGCGCAAATTGGAAACTCGGATGTGCGTGTGCGGAAACGGAATGAAGAAAGTGGCGCACGCTACGGTGTTTTCCTACCTGAATTTCCTGCAGGAAACGGGGAGCAGCGAAACCGGAAAGAAAGAAGAGGAAGAAACGCCATGCGACAGATCACTGTGGAGCGAACAGCCGTGCGGGGAAAAACTCCGCTGGTCGTGAGAGGAAGCTTGCCGCGTGTCTTTCTGGGGCTTGGACTCTTCCTGGAGGTCACGTTGCTGTTTTGCGGAAGCTATATGCTGGCAGACGCGATCCTGCAACCGTTGGATGCGGGAACGTTTTCCGTGGTTGGCGGGGGATCGTTTCTGGGGCTTGCGACGGTGCTGCTCTTTTACCTGGCATGGCCGGGCAAGAAACGATCGATGTCACGCCCGAACGACGCTGCAATCCGGGCGGCAGAGCCTATACCGGCCGAATTCGAAGTCGTGCAGGAGCAGCGGCAGCCCAACTGGGTGACCGACAAAAAAGAAGGATTACTGCGGCCGATGTAGAGCTGCCTCACGTGCGCGGCAACGCCGGGAGGTATTTTTCCGCAAAGATGTTGCGGTGGTGGAGCACGTGGCCGGCAATAATGAACGCGATCGCAAGAACGGAGACTTCCTCTCCGCTGGCAGTGCCCCGGCGGAGCCAGGAAGCATCATCGAGCGAGCGGATCAGCGCGATGCTGGAACGGCGGATGGCGGCGAATTCTTCCAGCAAATCGGAAAGCTTCCGGGAAGCCGCATTCGAAACCTTTACGTAGTCATCCTGTTCGAAGCCGGGAAGCGGCGTCTGATCGCCTCGGGCGATGCGCAGGATTCGGGTGGAGAAGACGCGTTCGGCGTCGTTCACGTGTCCGAGGGTTTCTTTGATGGACCATTTGCCCGGCGCATAACGAAAATCGGCCTGCGCTTCGGTCAGCGGCTCCAATAACCGCTTCATTTCGCGGAGCTGCGTTTCGAGAATCTCCAGAAAATCCCCTTCGGGAACGAGCATCACGTACTTTCCGTAGTATGGAGCGTAGTCGTTCGACTGCGGGCGCTTTTGTGTCATCATGCGGATACCTCCGGGATAAAGCGAAAGAAAGATTATAGCGTGAGAGTCAGTGCGGAGGAATTGAGCGGCAAGGACACGGATGGCGGAACTCAATTTCAGGCAGATGCGGGTGGCGTTTCAGGGAGAGCCAGGAGCATTCAGCGAGGCCGCGGCGGTGCAGCTTCTGGGCAATGGTATCCGCACAGTGCCGCGAACGACATTTGACGCGGCCTTTCAGGCGATTGCCGAGGGTGCCGCAGACGCGCTGCTGGTGCCGGTGGAGAACACGCTGGCGGGGTCGGTGGTGCGCGTGTACGACCTGCTGCTCGAAAGCAAATTGGAGATGTGCGGTGAAACGATCCTGCCGATCGAGCACCAGTTGATGGGGATGCCCGGCGCGAAGAAGGAGGATTTGAAGGCGGTGGCTTCGCACCCGATGGCGCTGGCGCAGTGCGAGCGATTCTTTGCCGGGAATCCACAAGTGAAGCGGATTCCGGCCGAAGACACTGCGGGAAGCGTGCGGGAAATGATGGAGCGCGGCGATAAACAGTTCGGATCCATCGCGGGGCGCAGGGCGGCGGGGCATTATGGCGCGGCGATCCTGCAGGAAAATATCCAGGATAACGCGGAGAATTTCACCCGGTTTGTTTTGTTGCTGCCGCCGGAGCAGGCAAAGCTTTACAGAGGCGCCAATGCGAGGAAAATTTCGCTGGCAATGCGGCTGGCGCACAAGCCGGGAGCGCTGCTGGCTTCGCTGGAACCATTTGCGAATCATGGCGTGAACTTATTGAAGATCGAGAGCCGGCCAATTCACGGACGCCCGTGGGAGTATCAGTTTTATCTGGATGTGGATGCCGAGGAACCGGAGCACCTGGAGTTGGCCCTGAAAGAAGTCCGGGAAGCGACGAGCGAGTTGCGGGTGCTGGGCAAATACGCGGCCGCGCGGCGGTAGAGCGACGATTGGAAACTGGAAAGGAAGAATTGACCCTTGAGATCTTGCAGGAAGTTTAAGTTGAGATCCTTCGGGGCGCCTGCCTGCGGTAGGCCGGCAAACTGGGCGCCCTCAAGATAACAACGTTTTTTCAGTTTCAATAGCCGAACAATTCTTCCAGGCGCGCAAGGGATTAGCAGTAACTGCAGGCTTCTTCGCCGACGGTGGTGCCGGACATGCCGTCCTTCATGCGGCGGAGACGGCGGCCGAGACGTTCGGCAAGCTGATGGCGAGCGCGCCACAAGCGGGCCTTCAGCGTGTTTTCGGTAACGCCAAGTTTCTTGGCGGCTTCGCCGGTCGAGTAGCCTTCCACTTCACGCAGAACGAACGCGGTCCGGAGCAATGGCGACAGTTCATCAAGATTTTCGTTGATGATCTCCCGAATTTCCGTTCCCGCATAGACCTGCTCGGGCGTCGGGCCATCGTCGGCGTAACGCTCGGCGGCAGATAGCTCATCCTCGTGATGCGTTTCGTCGAGCGAAACAGCGGGACGCGCCTTGGCGCTGCGGCGCTTCATGAGCGCGGCGTTGATGACGATGCGTGTGAGCCAGGTGGAAAACTGCGAGCGGCCCTCAAAGCGTTTCAGGTTGCGATAGGCGGAAAGCAGCCCATCTTGCAGGGCGTCTTCGGCGTCTTCCGCATTGCCGAGCACACGAAGGGCGGTCTGAAATAACTGGCGGTGGTAACGGCCAAACAGCGCTTCAATTGCTTGAGCGTCGCCACGCTGACCTGCACGAATCAACTTCTGTTCTGTAAGTTGCGTT
>DASYXF010000077.1:0-3280 GCA_035935335.1 Candidatus Acidiferrum sp. | reverse complement strand
CCACTTTGCACGAATTTCTCATTTTTCCAATAAAGTAATTGTCCTCCTGTCAAGATCCACAGCGTTCCATCGGGCGCGGCCCAGAGAGAGGCCACGCCACGATTATTGAGACCGTACTGTTTGGCGGCATCAAGGAACTTGCCGTCCTTGTAGCGGAGGAAAGCGCTTGATGTCCCGATCCACAAGCTGCCGTCCGGTGTTTCCGCTAGCGCCGAAATCAAGTTGTCTGGCAACACTGGGGTATTCCTGTGGTCGAAAACCGTGAAATGCACGCCATCAAAACGGATTAATCCCTCCTCCGTGCCCAGCCATATATACCCATCTTTCGTCTGGAGTATCGCGCGGACATCGTTTTCCGGCAGGCCGTTATTGGAATCCCAAATCTTGTGCACGTACTGCGCGATGCTCTTGTCGTCATTCAAAGCACGAGCGGGGCGGCTGAAGCACAGCAACAGTCCGCAGAGGAGTAAGACGGATGCCAAACGCTGCCCCGTTGTGCCGAACGGACGAAACAACACCATCGGCAACCTCACCGACAGGCAAGCAAACTTCACCACTCCTCTCGGATGACAGCGTGACAACCGAAGCGTTTGAGCGCGCAAGAATCCTCCTTGGCTCGGGCACTACAATGGTTCTATACAACCTCTGAGTGCATGCCCAGTTCCACAGGGCATGGCTATCTAGGAGTGGGCGCTTATCGGCGGTTCCTCCAAGTACATTCGATTCAGTGGGCTGCAAGGTTTTCAAATGGTCTCCGAGGGGTACTGAGGCAGGTATGCTGGTAGATCACCGGAGCGGTGTACCGAATGCGAACAGGTGTCCCTATTGGGACGTGGTTGCCGATCGGCTCTGAGGACCCAAGATTTTGATGGGCGCTTCGCGCCTTGTCTGCTGCTTGGGAATCCAACCGTGGGATTGGCTTATTTCGGTCGGCGCGCAGGTTGTGTGGGTGACGAGAAGACGTAAGAACAGTCTATAAGCTGATGCCTGCCCGGCAAATACTCTTAATGGTAGCCAACTCTTAAACTTGAATCGCGCTCTGGTTCGACCTCGTCACGGCTCTTTTTCGGCCGGTGCAGCTGGGGACTGCGAAGTGTGGTCGTGTATGATTTTCCAGCCGTCCGAGAATTTCCGGAAAATCAGCGTGAACACGCCTCCGATCGGGCCGCTTTGCCGCTCCAGCCGCCAGTGGCCAAGCACATAAGCCGAATCCGGGCTCAACACCTTAATTTCCAGGTCCGAAAAAGTGAGCTGCCCCATCGCCGCCCGGTCCGGATATTGCCGCAAATAGCGCTGCAACACGTTGTCCCAGCCCCGGAAAATCCCACTGGCATTTACGAATTCCGTCTTCTCGGATTTCCAATAGCCCTTCATGAACCCCGGAATGTCTCCGTTGTTCCACTGTGTTACCTGGTCCAAGAGCACGCTCCGCACTGCTTGCTCGTCTGCATTAGTTGTGTTCGCAGCCTTCTGCGCCGTTGCCGCCAGAGCACTCCCCGTCAACATCCCCGCAAGGACCAAGATCCACAGCCCTGCTTTCTCCGCTAATCTCATTACCGTCCCTCCCTTACGGTTTCCAGCCCCTCCGGCCGACAAATCCTCTGAATCTCACCAGATATAGCCGTCAGAATTCTGCCCCCGAAGGCAATCGGGTATGCACTCTATCTCCTTTAGACACAGCAAAATAGTACGAAAGTCCCATTGGAGGCTGCGGTACCACGTGCCAGAATCTTTCCTGAGAAAAATACATGTTTGCCGCGCTCATCTTCGTGATGTCAGTGGCCATGGCCGCTCAGTTCGCCATCCACTTCTGGCGCTCGGCGTTCTTGACTACGGCTGCCCAGCCTGTTTCTGAGCGCTTCCAGATGGCCCAGGAAAGCATTTCAAACTCCATTCAGCAGAATGACTTCGGGGCAATCTCTTCCCTCACGGAAATCTGCCCGGACCTCGGCTCCGCCGAAAGCAGGTTCGTTGCCGTCCGCGCCTATTACCACCTTCTCCGCGGCCTTGCCTCCTTCTCGAAAGCGATTCTGCCGCAGGCCAGCAACTGGGCGCAAAACGAGATGGCCGCCTGCGCACGCTTCGTCGCCGTTTCCATGGACGCGCGCCTCAAGTCCAACGAAGCCTTCCTCGCCGAACTCCGCTCCTACTAATCCATAGCTCAAAGGAAAAACCTCTCCTCGCATTCGCATTTTTCCTCGGATTTTTGGCCGCATTTCAGTAAGCCCAGCGCAGCAAAACGCCGCCCGTCGTGTAGCCCGCGCCCACAGAGACGAGCAGCACTAAGTCGCCCTTCTTTAGCCGCTTTTCGCGCAGCGCGTCGCGCAGCCCCAGCGGAATCGTCGCTGCTGTGGTGTTCCCGTAGCGGTCGATGTTGACCATCACCTTCGAGTCCTCCACACCAAGCCGCTCCTGCATCGCTTGGATGATCCGCGCATTCGCCTGGTGCGGCACGACGAGCGCCAGATCCTGTTTCGTGAACCCGTTGCGTTCCAGCAGCCCCGCCGCCACTTCGCACATCCGCCGCACCGCATACTTAAACACCTGCGAGCCTTCCTGATGCACGAAGTGCATGCGTTTGTCCACCGTCTCGTGCGAAGCCGGATGGAGCGAACCGCCCGCGGGCATATAGAGGTTGCATCCGCCCGAGCCGTCAATGTCGTTCGCGAAATCAATAATTCCCTCGCCGTCTGTCGCGGGCTCCAGCAGCACCGCTCCCGCGCCATCGCCAAAGAGCACGCACGTCGCGCGGTCCTTGAAATCAAGGATCGAAGTCATCACGTCCGAACCAATCACCAGCGCCTTGCGGTGCGTTCCCGCGCCCACGAATTGCGCGCCCACGGTCAGCGCGTAGACGAATCCCGAACACGCGCCCGACAGGTCGAATCCCCACGCGTTTTTCGCCCCGATTCGCTCCTGCACCAGGCACGCCGTCGCCGGAAACAGCATGTCCGGCGTCACCGTCGCCACGATGATGAGTTCGATCTCCTCCGGCTTTACATTTTTCGCTTTCAGCAGTTCCGTCGCCGCCGCCGTGGCCATGTGCGAAGCCGCCATCCCGGGATCGACGTAATGCCGCTCGCGGATCCCGGTGCGTGTGCGGATCCATTCATCGTTTGTTTCGACGATTTTTTCGAGATCGAAATTCGTGGCCACGCGCGGCGGGACGAATCCCGTCACTCCGGTGATTTTCGCTGCGATCCGCTTGGCCATTAGCCTCCTCTCGCTTGCGAAGCAGTGGGCGATTGTACGCAATCGCCAATCCTCTCGCCAACCTTTT
>DASYXF010000076.1:0-38497 GCA_035935335.1 Candidatus Acidiferrum sp. | reverse complement strand
ACCGTCCACCAGGACGGAAGCCGCTTCCTGCTCGAGGTAGCTGAGTTCGCTGGCCAGTTCGCGGGAAAGCGTCAGCGTCTTGCGATAGACGACCGTAAATTCCTGGCGGAACTGTTCGTACTTCCGCTCGATCTCTTCGGCAACGCCGGTTTCCAGTTTTCCTTCGTGCACCATCTTGGAAATGTCTTCGATGGGCACCATCTGCCCCTCAAGAACCGGAAATATCTCAGGCAGCGCAACGGCGCCTACCTGCATGTGGCCCAGGGCAAACTGGTCGCGGGCGATGCGGCGGGTGAAATCGTCCATCAATTCTTTTTCGCGTACCGAAAAGCGCTCGACGATTCGGCCTTTCTGGCGCTGGAAGGGTTCGCCTTCGAAGACTTGCGGGATGCGGCGGCGCAGAAAATCGATTCCGGCCTGAACGTCCTTCTTGAATGTGTTCGCCGAGCCGCGCGGCAGAACCAGCAGACGCGGGCGGTCGGTAATTTTGAAATTGTTAACATAGCAGCGGTCCATGGAGGGCTTGGTGGCCGGATGGAGTTCCTCGATCATCTGTGCGATGGTGCCGCCGCGGCTGGTACCCGCCAAACCGCAAACAAAAACGTTGTAGCCCGGCGCGGAAAGTTCCACACCCATCTTCAGGGCGCGGAGAGCACGCTCCTGCCCGATGAAACCCTCGCGCTTTTGCGCCTGCGCCGTCGTTTCGAACGGAATGCGAGAAAGCTCGCAGCGCCAGCGAAGTTTCTCCAGCCCGAGTTCTTTCGGCTTCGTCATGTTCATCTCGGTCGTTTTCGCCATTCGAGCGCGTACTCTAGCACACAGCGAAGCCGGAAGCCCTGAATTTAGCCCCGGCGGATGGCAAGAAGTTACGAGTTGGCCCCGTCGAGTTCGTCCCGGTGCTCCATGTAGACACGGAAAACACCCAAAGCGGCTGCGACAATGGTCGGCCCAGCGACCAATCCAAGCAAACCGAATACCTGCAGCCCGCCCAGAATGCTGATGAACAGCAGCAAATCATTCAGCCGCGTGCGGTTGCGCAGCAGCAACGGGCGCACCAGATTATCCGCCAGCCCCGCCACGCCGCCGCAAATGACCACCACCAGTGCGGCCTTTCCCCAACTGCCGTTGAGGCCCAGCCAAAGCGCCGCCGGTGCCCAAATCAGCGCCGAGCCCACCACCGGCACGATGGAGAAGAAAGCAATCAGCACGCCCATGAACACGGGCGCGGGCAGCCGGGTGAGAGCAAAAGCCGCTCCGCCAAGAACGCCTTGGATCGCCGCGATAAGCAGCGCAACAGCCACGCTGGCAAAGATCAGGTCGCGGGATTCAGTGAGCATTTCGTCCTGAATGCTTTTCTCGAAGGGAATCAGGTGGCGGAGACCGCGAAGAATGGAATCTCCGTCTCGAAACATGAAAAACAGGGCAAACAAAAGAATGAAGAGATCGACGAAGACAGAGAAAAGATTCCTGAGCATGGCCGCGAGGCTGCCTGCAAGATACGACGCGACTTTTTCCATTCCCTGTTGCAAGGGCCCCACAAAGTCGAGGTTCTGCAGAGACGCCGGTAAGTGGCGGTGAACGGCGTCGGCCATGCCTGCGGGAACCACCAGGCCGCCGCCGCTGATCAGGTTGCGGACGCGCACGGTAATCTCCACCGCTTCACGGCCAGCGAAAAGCAGCACGACTAGGACGGGCACGATCAGAACGAGTGTGACGCCGATGGTGGAGAACAATGCCGCTTTGGCGACCGAAACCCGCTTCGTCAGCAGAACAAACGCGGGGAAAAAGAAAATCGCCAGCACCGCGGACCAGGCGAGCGGCACTAGAAACGGCGCGGTGATGCGAAATACCAGGTATCCGAGTAAAAGCAGCGCTCCATAGGAAAGAACGGTGGTCAAACGGTCGCTGGTAGTAGTGTTCCGATTGGCTTCGCTCATCGGGGGTATATAATCCTTCTCGGTCCCGGAACGCTCGGGAAGCTGCAAGAACCGCCGGTCGCCAGGTCGCTCGCGCCAGGGGAACTGATTTTATCCATGATGGCACGCCTTATGCCGTTCAATGCCGCGCAAGTGCGTCTCCTTGCTGTACTGGCTTTGATCAATTTTGTCAACTTTGCCGACCGCCAGGTGCTGAATCCCTTGTTGCCCTTGCTTCGGCAGCATTTCAGCGTGACGGACTCGCAACTCGGTTCGCTGCAGACCGTTCTGCTGATCGTGCTGGCGCTGGCGAGTATTCCGTCTGGATACCTGGCCGACCGCTTTAGCCAGCACACCATCATTGCGACCGGTGTCCTGTTCTGGAGCCTGGCCTCCATGTGCAGCGGCTTGGCGCCTTCCTTTGCCGCGCTCTTTGTGTGCCGCGGCCTGGTGGGAATCGGCGAGGCGGCTTATGCACCCGCCGCCCAGGCCATGATTTCCGATTCGTTCGCCATCGAAAATCGAGCGCTTACGCAGGCAATTTTCGCCTCGGGAATGTTGTTGGGCGGAGCTGGCGGCTTGGCGCTGGGCGGCATTATGGGCGAACGCCACGGCTGGCAGTATGCCTTCCTGATTGTAGGCGCGATCGGAATTATTCCTGGCCTTTCCGCATTCAAACTCAAAGAGCCGCCGAAACGCCCGCGATCCGAAGTGGTTTCCTGGTGGAAATTATTCGGTGTGCCCGCGTATGTGGCCATGACGATTGCCGGGACCTGCATCACATTTTCAACGGTATCGTTCGTGACCTGGGGCATTGACTACGCCACCAGCTACAAAGATTTCAGCCTGAAAGAGGCCGCGCTTTCGCTGGCCGTGATCGCACTGCTTTCGCTGGTGCTGGGGGCGCTGGCGGGCGGATTTTTCGCGGACCTCCTGCAGAAGCGATTGGCCTACGGGCGCATCCTGGTGATTGCTGGCGCGTTTCTGGTGGCTGCGCCGTTTCTGCTGTTGGCCCTGCAGTCGGAGGAAAAGTGGATCGTGCTGGCGGGATTTTTTGTTTCGAGTTTCTTCATGTCGTGGTACCACGGGCCGACGACTGCGGTGCTGCACGACCTGACCCCGCAGCGGGCCCATGCAACTGCCATCGGCGTGTATATGTTCGTGACGCAGATCGTGGGAGCGCTTGGACCCTTGCTGATCGGGCGGATTTCGGACGCCTCGGATCTGCTGGTGGCGTTGCAGGCGGCGACGGGCGTGATGGTGTTCGGGGCGCTGCTGATGCTGGTGGCCATTTATTTTGTGCGGCGGGACGGCATGCACCACCCGCGGCTGGCGGCGTTCCGGGCCGAGGATGAAGCGTATTCAGCGGCTAACCCCGTGCGGGGTGACTAGAACCTGAGGAAAAAAGGAAATATTTAACACAGAGGGCGCAGAGACGCAGAGTTCGCAGAGAAGAAAAATCCAGAAACAATCGGGAATTACTTGATGCCGATCATTTTGATCAGGCGCAGCACTTCCTCTTGCGGCACGTCGTAAAGCGGGCGCTCGTCTTCCTCTTCCAGGCGTTCGCGAAGAAACTCCGCGGCGATGAAACTTCCTTCCCTGTCGGTCAGGTCGCGGCCGCTCTTTTCACGGAATTCCACGAACGCGGGGTGCGCAAGCCCCACAATGCGGCCCGCGCTGTCCACGTCGAACTTGGCGTCGATGGTGTCGCTGTGGCGCGTGGCGATGGCATTCCAGATGTGGGAGAAGCGGCAGTCGTAAACATGGCCGCTCAGTTTTGAGGTTACTTCAAAGGCGCCGATGAACTGGTTCATGGCGCCGGTATTCGCGAGTACGGGGTAGGAAGGCACTGAATCCTCTTTTTCTGAAACGTTGCGGTAAGCGGAAAGCCGCGTCGCGACAACGCCGATAATTAGTTTCCGATTCCCGTGGCGGTGTGTCAATGCCGCCGCGGCATTTAAGAGAGCCGCTGCAATCCGGCGGCTTCGGCGGTGACGTCTGTATATTTCAAGCCGGCGCCGGTGTTGAAGAGTACCACCCGGTCTTGCGGTTTCAGGAATCCGGTTTGCAGCAGATGGTCGTAGGCGACCGTGGCGGTGGCGCCCTCGGGTGAAAGGAAGATGCCCTCGTTTTTCGCCCAGTCCTGCAAAGACGCGAGGATCTGCTCATCGGGAAACGAGAGCGCCAGACCGCAGGATTCGCGCAAAATCTCCAGCATGATGTAATCGCCGTACGGCTTTGGCACGCGCAGGCCTGAGGCGAATGTGGCCGCGTTATTCCACATCTGGCTGGCCTTTTCGCCCTGTTCAAATGCCTTGGTGACCGGTGCGCAACCCGCGGATTGCACGGCGATCATTTTGGGCCGCTTCCCGGGCTTTACCCAGCCAAGCTCCTCCAACTCGCCAAAGGCTTTCCACATTCCGATCAAGCCGACACCGCCGCCTGTCGGGTAGAAAACGGCAGCGGGATATTCCCAGCCAAGTTGCTCGACAAGTTCGTAGCCCATGGTTTTCTTGCCTTCAATGCGAAAGGGTTCTTTCAATGTCGAAATGTCGAACCAGCCTTCTTTTTCCTTGCGCTCGGCCACCATGCGGCCGCAATCGGAGATTAAGCCGTCCACAAGAGTAACTTTTGCGCCGTACATCGTGGCTTCGACATAATTTGCGAACGGCACATCTTTGGGCATGAAGATATTGGCTTCGATACCCGCAGCGGCGGCGTATGCGGCCAGTGCGCCGGCGGCATTACCAGCCGAAGGAACGGCCAATTTTTTCAGGCCATAATGGCGAGCCATGCTTACGCCAAGCGCCAGGCCGCGCGCTTTGAAGCTCCCCGTCGGGTTGGCTCCTTCCTCTTTTACGAAAACACCGGGATAGCGGCGGCTGTGCAGCATCGGTGTCCAACCTTCGCCAAGAGTGACCGGCTCGACATCAGGCAGAACGCTACGATACCGCCAGAGACCGCTCCAGGTCTTGTCGGCGGCTGCACGGGCGATGTCCTGGCGGGCTGCAGTACCGCACATGGGGGCGAGGTCGTAACGCACGTACAGCGCTCCCGCACATTGCGGACAAACCGTCTGCGGCTTCTCAGCGGAAAGATGCGCGTGGCAGCGCGAGCATTCCAGGTGGCTGATTTTGGGCATATTCAAACGATAGCAGCCGGAAAAAAAGGCGGCAAGTTTGCCCGGCAATTCGCGAAAGAACTTCACGGAAACTCCGGCGGCAGGCTATGATGTCGCGGCTCTCAACAATTCCGTTGTTCGTGGGATGGGGCATTGCTCGAAACTTCATCGAAAGCAAAGTTGATATCGCTGGCGGCGGGCTTAGTGCTATTTGCGGCTGGGGCGCTGCTCACGCTCGTGCTTCCGGCCCAAGGAATTTTCACCGTGCTGCGCTGGTGCGGGCTGGCGCTGCTTGCCTTTTCGGGGGTGCGAGGGCGGTCGCTGACTTACTGGATTTTCGTTGCGATGCTGGCGGGATTTGAGCTGGGGATCGACCGGCCCCAGTTTGCGGTGCATTTGCGGGTACTCGGCGACATCTTTCTGCGGTTGATCAAGGTGATTGTCGCGCCGCTGATTCTTGGAACGCTGGTGACGGGAATCGCGGCGCACGGCAACCTGAAAAAAGTGGGACGTATCGGGCTGAAGAGCCTGATCTATTTCGAGGTGGTCACCACCATCGCGCTGTTCCTCGGAATCGGCGCGATCAACCTGACGCGAGCAGGCGAAGGAGTGCATCTTCCCGCTCCTCCAGCGGACCAGGCAGCCGCACCGGCAGCGGCCCTGAAGTGGGACGATTTTCTGCTGCATGTTTTCCCGGAAAACATCGCCAAGGCCGTCGGCGAGAACCAGATTCTGCAGGTAGCCGTTTTCGCCGTCCTTTTCGGCATTGCCCTCACGTTTGTTCCCGACAAAACCCGGCAACCAATGTTGTCCCTCGCCGAGTCTCTGGCTCAGACGATGTTCAAGTTCACGAACATCGTGATGTACTACGCGCCGATCGGCGTTGGCGCGGCGATGGCCTACACCGTGGGGCACATGGGAATCAGTGTGCTGCTGCCTCTCGGCAAGCTGGTGCTCACGGCGTATGGGGCGCTGCTGGCATTTCTGCTTCTCGTTCTGCTCCCTGTGATTCTTCTGGCGAGGATTCCACTGGGACGCTTCCTGAAATTTGTCGCCGAACCCGCGACGATCGCGTTCGCGACGAGCACTTCGGAGGCTGCACTGCCTCGCGCGATGGAATCGATGGAAGAGTTTGGCGTGCCGCGCCAGATCGTTGCCTTCGTAATCCCCGCGGGCTACAGCTTCAACCTCGATGGCTCCACGCTCTATCTGGCGCTCGCTTCCATCTTCGTCGCCCAAACCGCTGGGATGCACATGTCCTGGCCGGAACAACTGTTGATGGTGTTTACGCTGATGCTGACGAGCAAAGGAATCGCCGGTGTACCTCGGGCGGTGCCGGTGGTTCTACTGGCCACGGCTTCCACATTTCATCTTCCAACTGAGCCGATCGTCATCATCCTCGGCGTGGATGCGCTGATTGACATGGCGCGCACGTCGGTCAACGTCATCGGCAATTGCCTGGCCAGCGCCGTGATCGCGCGCTGGGAAGGCGAACTGCAAACCTAGCGGGCGGCGAGGGCTGGAGTTTCGGCCTTGATGTAGACACCGAGGGCGGCGCCGACGCCTGCTCCAGGCGAGACGCGGTAGCCCTGGTCGTGGAGTGATTTTTCCATGGCCGCGAGGAGTTGCAGCACAAAGGGCTTCTGGCTGCAGTAACCCATCAGGCCGAGGCGCCAGATTTTGTCTTTCACGGCGCCGATGCCGCCGGCGATTTCGATGTTGAATTCCTCGAGCAGTTGGTTGCGGAACTTCGCATCGTTCACGCCCGCGGGAATCATGACCGCGGTGACGGTGGCCAGGCGGTCTTTCGGATTTTCGACCAGCAGCTTCAACCCCATCGCTTCGACGCCAGCGATCAGCGCCAGTTGGTTGAGCTTGTGCTTGGCCCAGCGGACTTCGAGGCCTTCCTCGAGAACGATGCGCATCGCTTCGCGCAGCGCGTAAATCAGGGAAATCGGCGGAGTGTGGTGATAGAGGCGGTCCTTGCCCCAATAGTTCATCGCGGTCGAAAGATCGAAATACCAGCTCTGCACTTTTGACTTGCGATTGCGGAAGGCTTCTTCCGCGCGCGGGCTGACCGTGATGGGAGACATTCCCGGAGGCGCGCTGATAGCCTTTTGCGAGCCGCTGAAGCAGATGTCGATGCGCTGCTTGTCGATGTGAAGCGGCTCGGCGGCCAGAGAAGCGACCGCGTCGACAACCAGCAAAGCGCCAAATTCGTCGGCAACTTTGCGGAAGGGATCAATGTCCGTGACGACGCCCGAAGAAGTTTCTCCCTGGGCGAGCCCGATCATCTTAATTTTGCGGCCCTTGGCGACCTTGCGCACATCTTCCGGGTCGACGGGCTTTCCATACGGCGCCTGGACGATGTGGACAGTAGCGGGAGTGTGTTGGGCGATCACGTACATGCGCTCGGAGAAGGCACCGTTGACGCAGCAGATGGCTTCGTCGCCGGGTTCAAGCGAATTCAGCACCGCTGCTTCGATGCCGCCCGAGCCGGAAGCAGAGAGCGGAAACGTGACGCGGTTTTCGGTCTGGAAGATCTGCCGAAGGAGGACTTGGGTCTCGTCCATGCAGCCGCGGAACCAGGGATCCATGTGGCCGACGAGCTGGGTGGCCAGCGCGCGGTAGACGCGGGGGTCGATGGAGGAGGGGCCCGGCGTCATCATAAGGCGTACGGGGGGTTTTAGTTCACCGATGGGGTTGGACATGTGTTGACCTCGCTACGGATTGGGGTTTCAACCGATATGGAAGTACCAGTGTCCCGCAGAGGGGAGCGGTGGCGCAACCGACAAATTGGCCCCCCTTCGCCCGCCTGCCGTGAAGCCCGGCGGGTGATCCGCAAAGAGAAGAGTGACTCGCCGCAGAGACACAAAGTACGCTGAGCTGGAGGGCGGAGAAGTGGGCGTGTCTCGATCTGGGAAGGAATTGGTTGGGCCAGAGGGGGTACCTTGGGAACAACCAGACGTAAGCCTGTCCTGCCTTAGAGCATTACAACAACGTCCGTCTTAACAGCGCCATCGCGTACATCACGTCGAAGGACATGCTTGCCGGGTATCCGCAGGAGATTCAGACCGAGCGGGATCGGAAATTGAAGGGGGCGCGGGAACAACGGAAGAATCACCTCCAGCAAGCCACATAGCGGACGAAACGGATTACTTCCGCTTTGCCGACGATTCGGGAGTTCATCGGTTCTGACCTGGCGCGGAGTCCTGTCCCGACGTAGAATTCGGCGCTAAGGAGCCTCACGTGCGAGATCTCAGTCGACGCTCGTTTCTCGGAGGTGCCATCACGCTAACAGGAAGAGCATTGCTCCCGCGCAGAAGCGAGGCCCACAGTGCAAAGACCAGACTGATCCTTCTCGGGACAGGTGGCGGACCGAGACCACGGAAGGCGAGTTCAGCATCCGCACAAGTCATCATCAGCAACAACAGGGCGTATGTGATCGATTGCGGCAACGGCGTCGCGCGACAGCTCGTCTTCGCTGACGTGCCCCTGCCCACGCTACGCCACATCTTCCTGACCCACCAGCATTCCGACCACAATGCGGACTATGGGAATCTGATTTGGCTAGCTTGGGCCGCCGGGCTCAGCACGCGAGTCGATACCTGGGGACCACCCCCGCTCGCGAACATGACCAAGCTGTTCTTCGAAATGAACGCCTACGACATCGACACTCGAATTGCGAATGAAGGCCGGGTGCCGCTAGTACCACTCGTTCATGTCCACGAGCTGCGGGACGGTGGTCCGGTCATGCGCGATGAAAACGTGAGGGTGACGGCGACACTCGTGCATCATCCGCCCGTCGTTCCGGCGTTTGCCTATCGTTTCGACGGCGCCGACCGTTCGATTGTCATTTCCGGCGACACGACGCGGTCGGATAACCTCGTGAAACTGGCGGCGGGTGCAGAAGTACTTGTGCACGCCGCACTTTACGTGCCTGCAGTCGATCGTCTCGTAGCCCGCGTGCCAAACGCTACGGCCCTCAAGGCGAGCATCATCGCTCACCAAACCTCTGCCGAAGATGCCGGCCGCGTGGCACAAGAAGCTGGCGTCAAGATTCTGGTCCTCTCTCATCTCGTGCCAGCGGACGATCCAGAGGTCACCGATCAGATGTGGATTGATGCGGCGCGCACTCACTTCCGCGGTTCGGTGATTGTCGGCAAAGATTTGCTTGAGATCTGAAAGGTGGCCCTTTCTGAGTTTCACGTTGCCTCGTGAGAGTTGACGAACGAAGTAAGCGGAAGTTGAGACCGGTAGAGGTATGGACCGACAATGATGTTGCCGGCCGGAATCGCATCGGGCTCTGCGGGGCGCAGCCAGGGCTAGTCAAGGGGAACAGGGTTATGAAGCCGAATTCCATCTTTTCCTGGTGCTGGATTCTGCGGGCGCATTATCACTGGCCGATGTTTCAAGCGATCAGCCACGCCATGTGGCTGGCGCGATAGATAGCAAGGGTGTGGCCGGGCTGTGTTCGGCTGTAACTTAGTTGGGCCCTGTGCATCCATATGGCACACACTGGGCGGATGGACTAAGATTGCGCCCGCCGTGGGATTCGACTGGAATCCATTGCACAGAGGTTCAGAATGACGACAAACGCAGGGCAGTCAGGAGACCGGGCAGGCAGTTTGGGCGGGTGGTTTGAGGCAGCGAGGGGCTTGGCAATTATTCGCCTGACGATTGGGGCGATGTTCTTCTGGGTATTCTTCGAGAACAAAGGAAAGGGCCTCTACACCCCAGGAGGCTACGCAGGGCTGATCAATTACTACATCAAGTCCAGCCATTCACCGGCAATATGGAAATCGGTTATGGGAATTATGGCCAGCCATGCCTCGATGGCAGCGCCCATGCAGGGAGTGGCGGAGTTCTCGTTGGGAGTCCTGCTGTTGCTTGGTCTGTTTACGCGTCCCGCCGCTGTTATCGCATTCTTCCTGCTTGGCAGCCTTTGGATATCGGAATTGGGTACGTCGTGGATCTGGGAGCTGCTGGTTCCGGTGATGGCCTCGCTCGGGCTGGCGGTCGGACGCGCGGGGCGCGTCTGGGGAATCGATGCGATTCTGGCGCGCCGGAACCCCAACTCGTTGTGGTGGTGAAGAAGGAATCTGCTTGCGAGTGTCGGTAATTATTCCAACGCACAACGAAGCGCAGGCGATTGGCCGTGTGCTTGCCGATCTGCCCTCCCCTTTAGTGACAGAAGTCATCGTCGTCGACAGCAATTCCACGGATGGGACACCCGAAGTCGCGCGAAAGATGGGAGCGCAAGTCATCGAGGAGCCTCGACGGGGATACGGGCGCGCTTGCCTGACAGGGCTTGCGAATGCACAAAATCCGGACGTGGCCGTTTTCCTGGATGGCGACTACAGCGACCGCCCCGCGGAGTTGCCGATTCTACTGGCTCCGATCCTCGAGGGGCGCGCTGACATTACACTCGGTGCGCGCCTGGGCGGCAAGAGCAACGCCGGTGCGCTGCCGTGGCACCAGGCTTTCGGCAATCGTCTTGCCGCTGGCATGATTCGTCTGTTGTACGGCGTGAACATCAGTGACCTCGGTCCGTTTCGCGCCGCCCGCGTACAGGTGTTGCGCACCCTGGCCCTTGAAGAAACCACGTACGGCTGGGCGGTGGAAATGATCGTGAAAGGCGCCATCGCGGGATTTCGCATTGTGGAAGTCCCTGTGAGCTACCACCCACGCATCGGAAAATCCAAAATCAGCGGCACACTGAAGGGCACTCTAGGGGCGGGGTGGTTTATCCTGAGCCGTATCGTGCTGTATGCTTTTCGACGTCGAAGGGCGCGAATGCCGCGCCCGGCGTAAATTCCCACCGACCAACCCCATATGGAATCCACTCGCCAGCCAGCTAAGTCTCTTAGTCACCCAAACTGCACCTTAGTCATCATGGCGAAAGCCCCCAGGCCCGGCCGGGTCAAGACGCGGCTGACGGAGAGCCTTCCCACTCCCGCAGTGATCGCGCTCTATCGGTGTCTTTTAGAAGACACACTGGAACTGGCAAAGTCGTTGAGGGGCGTGGAGGTTGTAGTGGTATGCCCGGCGCCGGATCAGGAAGAACTGGCGCAGCTGGCAGGTAAGGAGGTATCGGTGGTGGCGCAACAAGGGGAAGGTCTCGCCGCGGGACTTACGTTTGTATTTCGGCATTTCACCGCCGGCGGCGGGCGGCGCGTCATCGCATTCAACAGCGACAGTCCGCATCTTGCGCCAGCGGTTCTGGAGCGCGCCTTCGAAATACTTGCCACGCAGGACATAGTTGTCGGCCCAACTAACGATGGAGGCTACTATCTGGTTGGCGCGAAGTCCGAGCACCCGACGCTCTTCGAAAACGATGGCATGGGAACCAAGAGCGCGCTGGACAAATTGCTGGCGCGCACAAAAGAGCTTGGACTCTCCACCGGTTTTTCCGAACCCTTCTATGATATCGACGTCGCGAACGACCTGATTCTGCTGGCTCGCGAATTGCACCTTGCTCCCGCAAAAGCCCCGAGGACTGCGCGATGGCTCAGCGAATGGCAGCCGGCGGTCGGGCAACTCGGTCACCGGGCAGGAGGCCACTCATAATTCACTGCATCCAGGAACCTTTCTAGAGCATCCAACCGGCACGCGTTTCACTCACTGAGGAGGAAATTCATGATCAAGTTGCGGCTTTACAGGACGATCCCCTACCTATTGCTGGGGATGGGGCTCTTTGCGGGCACTTCCCAGGCGCAGACGCGCCCAGCCATCGTCGAACAGCTAGCCAAGACCTATGGCCTTGATTCCTACGGACAATCTGAGGCTTTCCGCTACACGTTTAACCTGGATCTCCCTGCCCTGAAAGTGAAACTTTCGCGGACCTGGACGTGGGAACCCAAGACTGGGCAAGTCACCTATGAATCGACAGACAAAGACGGCAAGCCGGTGAAGGTTACCTACAACCGGAATCAGATGGGCATCGCACCGGCCAACGTGAAAGACGACATCGATCCGGGGTTCGTCAACGACAACTATTGGTTCATCTTTCCCTTCCATGCGTACTGGGACACCAGCGCGACGGTGACCGTGACGGAGAAGGCAAAATTGCCCATCGGGAAAGGCACCGCGACACTCGTGAAGGTGAAATATCCGGCGGAGCTCGGCGGCTACACGCCGGGAGATACCTGGAACCTTTATGTCGGGCCGAATGGCCGAATCGTGCAGTTCGTCTATGAGCGCGGAGGCCCGAAGAAGCCGAGCAACGTCACCACGACCTGGGCGGGCTACGAGAAGGCTGGCCCGCTGCTCGTCTCCACCGACCACCGCGGCACGGCGGATGGCAAGCCCGCGCGCATTTTCTTTACGAATGTGGCCTACAAGCCTGCTGGATCAGACAAGTGGATGGACGCGGCTCCGGCAAAGTGACTCCGCGTTTCCGCACCCACCAGGCGGGCTAACGCGCAATCACAACGGTGGTGCAGGAACTCCCGAATTTGGGGAGATCGCGATTTGCGGCCATATGAATCTCCAACCGCGGACGCTCTCCCCGAACGATCGGGCAGTAAAAGTCCGGCTGGGTTAGCGCGCCTTGCAAGCGCCGGCGTCCCGCGCATCCCCCGTGACACGTTTCTCGAAACTCGCAGGTTCGGCACGCTTCTGGCAGTGTGCGCGCCTGCGCAAAAGGTGCAGAGTTCAGAATTTCAGACCCTGACGAAATCAATTCGGCCAGTGGCTCGCCGAGGCCCGGCCAATAAACGCAAGGCTGCGTTGTGGCGCGGGGCGTTACTCGTACCGTGCTGACGCCGCACCCGTCTTCGAGCGGCGGCAATCCGGCCATCGCCCGCACCAGAGGTTCGCCGATCGCGATTGCATCGGTGCTCTCAAAAAGCTTGCGAAACCCTTGCCAGTATTCTTCGTAAGTGAGGGCGTAGAGATCTGACCGCACCGACTGATAGACGTTCACGCGCAGGGGAGCGCCGAAGCGTTTCGCGACCTGCGCGACATCCGCCAGCCGCAGGTAGTTTGACTTCATCATCACCGCAATAATCGTCACCGGGACACCCAGGCGCATGCAGCGTTCGGCTTGTTTATGAATCAGCTCCCAGTTCCCTGCTCCGCGTTGCGCGTCCTGCTCCGCCTGCGTAGGGTAATCGAGCGAAAACTCGATATCGTGAAAGGCCCGCAACTCGTTGTCTTCCAGGACAGCGACACTATGGCCGTTGGAAGTGATCGTCAGCTTGATGGGCCGTTGCCGCAGATACGCCAGAATCGCCTTAAAGTCTGGATGCATGCCGTTCTCGCCGGTGCCCAGATTCACCGAGCGGACCGGCAATCGTTCCATGACCGACCTCACCTGCTCCAGAGACAGCCGATCCGCGCGGGTTGGATCCCGGTAGCAAAAGGAGCAGGAGAGGTTGCACTCGTTGGTCAGGCCGAGGCCAAGCGAGATCGGGACGCCAGTTGCATTCACGCTGGAGGTGATGCCTGAGACTTGGACGGGGATGTGGGTCACGCGCGTTCCTCTGCCGCCGCAGCTGCGCAACGCATCAAGCAGCAGGGCGGAACGTCCAGTGTCCCGCAGCCGAGTTGGCCGTGTCTACAGCAGCGGCTCCACTTTCAATTTTGCTTGTTCGGTTAGCCAGGTGACGATCAAGAATTCGGCGGGGGCATTGTGGTGAACTTGTACTGTGCGCTGAGTCTTCTATTTGTCATCGTCTGCCCAAAATGCAGTAAACTGAGGTCGTGAACTTTGAATGGGACCCGGTAATAGCTCAAACAAATCGCCGAAAGCACCGGGTAACATTCGAAGAGGCTGCCACGGTCTATGGCGATGCCCTGGCGCTGACGTATCCTGACCCCGACCATTCGTTTTCAGAGCAGCGGTTCATCACGGTTGGAATGTCGGGCGCCAAACGGCTTTTGATCGTGGCCCATGCCGAGCGAGGGGAATCGATTCGGATTATCAGCGCCCGGAAAGCTACGCAACGCGAGCGAAAACAGTATGAAGAAAACAGCTAAGAAACGAAATGCAGCGGACGGCTTGCGGCAGGAATACGACCTCTCCACCCTGAAGGGCGGTGTTCGTGGCAAATACCTCGAGCGCTATCAGGCGGGCACAAATCTGGTGCTTCTTTCTCCCGATGTGGCCCGGCATTTCCCGAACGAGCAGTCCGTCAACTCCGCCTTGCGCGAATTGATCCGTGCTGGCAAACGCCCGTTGCGCCGTGCTCGTTAGCCGCCTTTTCATAAAAGGCCGGGACTTCGCCCCCAGGTTCCCTACAGCAGCTCCGGCGGAATGGGGTTGCCGGGGCGCTCTTCGTCCCAGACCATGGAGAGGATCCACCAGCGATTGCCGGTGAAGTAAAGCTGAAAGATGTTGACGCCCCGGGTCAGGACTTTGCCGGCGGCGGTTTTCCCCTCGTAGCTGCTCAGCACCGTGGCGACGTTTCCGTACCGCTTGATGACGTGAGCCAGTTCGCGTTCGGTGAAGCCGTTTTTCACCATCCAGGCATCCGCCTCGTCGGCGAAATCCTGTTCGGATTTTGCTTTCGTCGTGATGGCACCGGTCTTGGGATCCACTTCGACGGCCACCGAGCGTGACTCGGGATCGAACAGCGTCCGGTCGCGTCCCCAATCGCGGGGCACGCCAACGCCGCCGGAAATGGCCTCGTAGCTCGCCTTCACGATGCCTTCGATGCTGCCAACATCCTCGGCCCGCGCAGCAATCACGGGCCTTTCGACATGCGTGTGCTGCTGCGCCGCCGCGCGGCCGCCGCCACAGGCCATCGCGAAAACGGTGGAAGCAAGCAGAGTTGCATGTGCAATCCTCATGTTTTTCCCCTCGTGAGCCTAAGGAAGGATAGTACGAAAGAAGGAGGCGTTGCAGGCCTAAGAACTCGACAGAGGACACACGTTGCCGCAAGTTCCGCTAAAATAGGCTCGAGCGAAATCATCAGGACTTGGCCATCCCATGTCAGATTGGCAAATGCGAGAAAAGCGGCCGCTCCGGGGACCTCGGCCAGAGCCACCGGGGCCGGCGCTAAAAAATTACATCACGCCCGCCGGGTTGCAGCGGCTGAAAGACGAGCATCGGTTCCTCCTGACTCGTGAGCGGCCCGCGGTGGTGGAGGTCGTAGCCTGGGCTGCCAGCAACGGAGACCGCAGTGAAAATGCCGACTACCTCTACGGTAAACGGCGGCTGGGCCAGATCGATTCGCGGATTCGCTTTCTCACAAAACGCATTGACGCCGCCGTGGTCGTCGATCCCGCTGCACCGCGGGCCGGGGCAGCCGCTGCGCGGGTTTTCTTCGGCGCAACCGTGACGTACAAAGACGCCCCCGGCATCGAACACGTCGTTTCGATCGTCGGCATTGACGAAGTCGACCTCGAACGCGGCTACATCAGCTGGCGCTCGCCTCTCGCCAATGCCCTGATGAAGGCCAGCCCAGGCGACCGAGTGGACCTGCGCGCGCCGGCAAAGACGGAGCATCTCGAGATCATCGAGGTCGAGTACGCGGCGATTCCGATGGACCCTTTCCGCGAACCGCTAGGAGCTCAGTCAACGCCCAAAGTCGACCGCTCCTAGACCCCATAGGTCCCGGATTCCCCAATGTAGCGCTGGCCTGCCTGCGGCAGGCTGGTCTCCGCAATGTTGGGGAATCGGGAATGGGAAGCGAAGAGCTGGCATAAAAGCCAGCGCTACATTGAGGAATGAGGAATGAAGCTAAGCGGCGGAGGCGTCGAAGGCTTGGCCTTCGGCGAGGACGTGATCGGGGACGCGGCGAAGTTCGCGGACCAGGCGGAACCAGGAGAGGAGCTTCAGGCCGTAGTAGGTGAGATCGATCTCCCACCAGTAAAAACCCTGGCGGGCGGAGGCCATGAAGTAATGATGATTGTTGTGCCAGCCTTCGCCGAGCGTGACGAGCGCCAGGAGCCAGTTGTTCTTGCTGGTGTCCGCGGTGGGAAAACGGCGCTTGCCGAAGATGTGCGAAAGCGAATTGATGGTGAAGGTGCCGTGCCACAGGAAAACCGTGCTTAGGAAAAAGCCCCAGAGGAGCAGGGGCCAGGAGCCGATCAGCCACAGCGCGACTCCCAATGTGATTGGCGGCACCAGGTAATATTTGTTCAGCCAGCGGAGCTCGGGGAATTTGGCGAAGTCGCCGATGTAGTCGAAGCGTGTGCCGTTGTAGCGGTCGGAAAGAATCCACCCGATATGCGACCACCAGAAACCGAACAACGTGGGCGAATGGAGATCCTCCTCCAGATCGGAATAGCGGTGATGGTGCCGATGGTGAGCGGCCCACCACAGAACGCCCTTTTGCGATGACGACATGGCCAGGAAAGCGATAACGAATTGAAACCAGCGGCTGGTTTTGAACGAGCGGTGGGAAAAATAGCGGTGATAGCCGGCGGTGACGAAGAACATGCGCACTTCATAAAGCGCGAAAGCGGTGATGAGATAGGACCACTTGAACGGGAAGAAAAAGATGCCCAGCGCGGCCAGGTGGATCAATCCGAACGGAAGCAGCGAAACCAGGTGGAGATGGGCTCCATTGGGAAGGGGGATGGACAACGGTCGTGCAACAGAGGCCATCGAGAGCTGCTCCTGCGCGGGAATGCCGCGAATGGGTTTCAGGCGCGCAAGAGTCGAGCGAGCTCAGCGCCAAAAACTACACTTTCAGTTTACGGGCGCCCCTTGCATGGGTCAACTTCCCCAAAGTACAGGTGTGACGCTTCGCACAAATCGCTCAGGCCAGCGAGAGTTAGGGGGCCGGGCGACTGGAAATGTAGGGGCACGATAAATCGTGCCCTCTTGGTCTCTGGCTTCTACGCCTTTGTAGCGGCCGCCTTCCGAGGCGGGCGTTTTTGATCGAGGCAAGGCGCCCGCCGCAGACGGCGGCCGCTACAAAGGCAGGTGGGGCCACCTCAAGGTGCCGCTACGTGGCGCTCGGTAGGAACAATTGCGAGGGATGTGCTATCGTGCCTTTGGAACACTTGAAAAGGAGCTTTACTTCGCATGGCTGAACGTCCCGTATTGGTTGGCTTGATTCCGCAGGCGGTGGTGCTTGATCCCGGAGATCAGGTCAGCTGGCTTTCCGATGCGGGGAACCTGCGCGTGGAGTTCGACTCCAACCGCTGCCCTTTTTCTTCCAACGTGTTTCAGGTGCCCGCGGGGATGCGACTGATGAGCGGACCGACAATTCCGGGAACGAAGCCGGGCAGCTTCAAGTATCGCTTGTGGCTGAATGACCAGATGGTCGGCCGCGGCGAAGTGATCGTTCGGTAGCATAGGCTTTAGCCTGTGCGCCCGGCGCGAGGCGCCGCGCTGCCCTTCCCTACGACGCCCTAAGGCACCCTAAGAGGATTGACCGGCGGCAAGACCCTTCAGCATGGACTGCAGCCCGCTCGCATCCGGAATTTGTCCGTTGGGCGTGAGTTTGTCCACCAGGTGCGGCAAGAGCGTGCTCATCATGCCCGCGAGTTGGTTGGGATCGATGCCCGCTCGCTGCGCCGCTTCTTGAAGCGCGCCGCTGTGGAGCACGTTCTGCAGTGCATCCGCTGAAATCGGCATATTCTGGCCCGTGCTCACCCACGATTTAAAAACTTCGCCCAAACCACCCTGCTGAAACATTTTCTCCAGGCCAGAGATGCCCCCTACTTGCGGGCTGTTGATATAGCCCATGATGGCGCCGAGCGCACCAGCATGTTCGGATTGCTGGCCCATCGCGGAACCTGCCATCGAAAGAACTTCGTCGAAGAGTCCCATAGTTTTCTCCTTGCAAAAAACAATCGGGGGCGTTCCGGTGAGGCGCCGCCCCCGTGATTTGCGAACCGCTATCCAACTTGACCGCTACTTCTGCTTGGCGATGATCATGTCCTTGATCTTGTTATAGGTAGCCTGGGGAATAACCTTCTTCCTCACCAGGTCGGTCTTCTTGGCATACGGGCGGCCGTCGATAATCTTCTGCGAGTACTTCGCGCCGATTCCCGGCAGAGCGTCGAGCTGGTCCTTGGTAGCGCTGTTGATATCCAACAGATCGGCGGCCGCGGCTTTTGCGGCCGGCGCGGCGGCTGGTTTGGTGGTTTGAGGATGAGAGATGGCAACACCGACGCCCAGGACGAGCAAGAGCGCAAACATCAGAATGCGGCTGATATTTTCCTTCATTATGGATTCTCCTATGGTTTCAAGTGCGTTGCGGACCGGGAAAAGCTAGTTCCTTTCGGAAGCGCGGTAGCCGGCTTTGATGGCGTCCGCTTCCGACATGTATTTGCCTTGCTTGGTTTTGCCGTAATAGCGGCTACCGGGTTTGTGGTAGATCCCGGAATCCGTATTCACCCACACCATGCCGTTGCCGTTGGCCGGCGGAGCCTGTTGAGCCGCCGGCGTGGGTGCGGGCTTTGCCGCCGGTGCTGCGGTAGCCGCTGGCGTAGATGTTGGAGCGGTAGCGGATTTTGCGGCGGGAGTCGCTGCGGGCGCCGAAGTTGGAGTGGGTTTTGCTGCCGGAGCCGTTCCAGCAGTTTCGGCCGTGTCCGACTTCTTGCTCTTCTTGGACTTGGAAGTTGTCGAGCTGGCACTGGCGGCCGCCGAGGAATCGGCTGCGGCATCAGCCTTCTTAGACTTCGGGGACTTCTTCGAAGCAGTCGTATCGGCCGCGGCGGAACTGTCGGCCGCATCCGCTTTCTTGGTCTTGGAGGATTTCTTTGTCGTCGAGCTGTCCGCGGTGGCCGCCGCGTCAGCCGTATCAGCCTTCTTGCTCTTGGTGGATTTCTTTGTCGTCGAAGAACCGGCCGTTGCAGTGTCATCGGCCGAGGTGGTTTTTTTCTTCTTTTTGGACTTCGACGCGGTGGTATCGGTCTGGTCCGTGGTCGCGGGGGTTTGCGTCGCCTGCGCTGCTTTTGCCGGGCGCAGGGTGAGGTTCGCCAGCACAAGCAGAAGAGCAACAAGCAGGGCTACATGGAACCGGCTTCGAGTTCGATTCATATTGAATGGAATCCTTTCACCGGCTGCGCATCAGGCTCTCTGCCTGGCACACGGATGAGCGTGCCTTGGGCGGGTGACAGAGAAGTACAAACGATCGCAGCTCAGTCTTCCTGGTGGAATTGGGGGAATGATGTGCGAGAGGCCAGGCGAAGTCAAGCGGGGATTGCCAAGGACCCGCGAATGACTCCCGGATGGGGCGAAGCTGGGGAATTGGGTTCGGTCAGTCGCCGGCGAGCTGGACGCGGCCCGCTTCCACGGATTCGGCGAGTCCTCGGCGGATAAAGCCCAAGGCCGAGGCGGGAGCCTCGCGCTCGGGTTCGAGAGAGAGAATCGCGGCTTTGCGGGGGAATTCGTTGCGGCGGTCGAGCTGGAGACCGGCGTCTTTGAGGAATTCGGCGGAGAAGCCCATGTCCTCGGCGCGGTCCACGCCCCAGAACCAGAGCTTTTCCTCGTTGCGCTGGAGGAAGTGGAGCGACTCTCCGAGCTTCTTCATGGCCCGATCGAATGAGGAGGCCAGGAAGAAAACTCCCAGGGACCAGGCGTGGCGGGGGTACTGCACCCGCATCCGGATGCAATATTTGCCGTTCTGATTCTTTTCAATGCTGCAGCGATAGTCGTTGCGTGACTGAGAAGTACGTCCTGCCATGGGTTTCAACCTTCTTGAGAGGGTATCGTGAGGCCCCAAATCGAATGCCGAGCAAACTGGTAAGGAGTCTGAGGAACAAACCCCGCCGTCAAGGCCAGCCTATTCGGACACTAATAGGCTACCGGGCGGGACCGGGGAGGGCAAGAGGGTGTGTCGTTAAAATTTAAATCCTTTGTTTACTATTCGATAGGGAAATTCTTGGAGTTTCCAAAGTCTCCAAACACACTCATTTTTTCGGGATAGAGCTTGAGCTTGCCTTCCTGTTTCAAGCGATCATTCAGAGAGGTTTGGAAGGCGCTGAAGGCGAGTTCGCGCTTCTGTTTGAGCAAAGTGTCCGTGATTTCCTTCTTTTGCTTCTCGAGATCGGCGGGATTTGCCTCCTGCCGCTCGACCACCTGATACACCGCCCAGTTGGAGCCGAGACCGAGGGCCGGTCCGACTTGGCCAACCTTGAGGGCAAAAGCGGGGGCCAGCTGTTTGCCACTGCCTAGATTGGCGACCGAACCGGTTCTGGCAAAAAGTTCGCTGGTTTTGGGGTCAAGTCCGAGCGCTTTTGCGGCGGCGGCGAACTTTTCGCCGGCCTTTACGCGTTTCGCGAGTTCCTCTGCCCGGGATTTTGCGAGTTCATTGGCCTTCTGCTGTTTCAATTCGGCCAGGGCCTTATCCCGCACTTCATCGAGGGTTCCCTGATGCGCTGGCAAGGACTGTTGCAGCGAAAGCACGACGTAACCGCGATCCGTGCGGAGCGGCAGGCTCAGGTCCCCCTGGCGGAGGTGGAAAATCTCGTCCTTCACATCCTGGCCGTTACCCAATTCGAGCACCGGTTCGCCCGGGCCTACCGGGTGAGTCTCGGCGATCGTGAGGTGATATTTCTGGGCCAGCTGATCGAGGGTGGTCTTGTTGGACTGGCGGATGTCGGCGGACATCTGATCCGCAATCGAGGAAGCCTGCTGATCCACCTTGTTCAGCAGGTAATTGGGGCGAAGACTGTCCTTCACTTCGTCGAACGTCTTGGTGTGGGCGGTTTCCTTGTCCAGGACCTTGATGATGTGAAAGCCGTATTGGGTTTTGATGAGATCGGAGATCTCGCCTTTATTCAGGCTGAACGCGGCCTTTTCGAACTCCGGCACAGTCTGGCCCGGGACCACCCAGCCCAGGTCGCCACCCTTGGTCTTGGAACCAGGGTCTTCGGAATACTTCTTGGCGAGGTCTTCGAAGTTGGCGCCCTTCTTTTTGGCTTGAGAGAGGACGTCTTCGGCTTTCTTTTTGATTTCGACGACTTCCGCATCGGTCTTGCCGCTGGTCAAAAGCAAGATGTGCTCGGCGTGAACGCGGTTTTGCACCTGGAACTGCTGGATATTTTGCTGGTAGACGGCTTTGAGTTCGTCGTCGGTAACCACGGTGCTCTGGCGAAGCTGGGTCAGGTCGAGCAGGGCGTAGCGGACCACACGCTTTTCCGGAATCTGGAACTTGGCTTTGTTCTGCTCGTAGTAGGCCTTGATCTCGCTATCGGAAGGGGTGATTTTGGATTCGAGGTCTTCGGGCTTGATGAGCACGTAATCCAACTTCACCTTTTCGTTCTGGGCCTTGAACTCTTCCTGAATTTCCGCCGGGCTGGCGCTGATGCCGTCGGTAATCAATTTGCGAAACTTTTCCTCTACCAAGCCCTGTTTCACCAGGTTTTCGAACACCGGCACGGTCAGCTGAAATCTGGTCTGCACTTCGCGGGTGTAGGCATCCATACCCACAAACGAGTCGCCATTGAAAGCTGTAGGGACATACATCTTGATGCGGTCGGCGCGTTCCTGGTCGCTGACCGTGACGCCAATCCGTTTCGCCTCAAACTCAACTTCCTTCTGAAATACGAGCTGGTTCAGGATGTTCCGCGCATAGAGACCTTCGAGGGGTTTGGGAATGGGATTCTGGCGGCGAATCTGGTCGAGCTGCTGGCGCACTTCTCCCATGGTGACAGTCTGGTCGCCGATTTTGGCGAGCACGTCGGTGGAGCCCTCGGTGGTGTTGGTGCCCTGCGGCACCAGGTAAAGCAGCATGCTGAGGGCAATAATCGCGATGAAGACGCCGAATAGCACTCGGACGCCGGTTTTCTGGTTGTCAAATACGCCAGCCATTCCAGATGTCTCCTGAGGTGGTGAACAAACTTAAGATTATAGAGGATTGCGGGCGAAACCCCCAAACGAAGTTAGGGGCCGCCTCAGGCCGACGGAAGACTGAATCGGGCTCCCGGGAAGCGATTTTTCAACCGGTGATGATGCGCCGGACATCCTTCAACAGAACAAAGAGGTGCAACGGATCCGCCGGAGATGGAACGAAGTTGAAATGCTGATAAAAGAGTTTCGCCTCTTCATCCTTGGCGTGCACGGCGAACGCGCGGATACCCGCTATCTCCGCGGCGTGGAGCGTGCGTTGCATGGAATCTCGCAACAACGCCTTGCCGACGCCCTTGCCCTGCCAGCGGCGATCAACCGCAAGTCTCGCAAGCAACATAATTGGTATGGGGTGTTTCGCCAGACCCTTCGTCAGGCGCACGGGCGCCTCATCCAAGGCTACTTGGCCGACAGCAAGGGTGTAGTAGCCGACAAGCAAACCCGCAATACCCACGTAGGTTTTGGCTGCACCTGCCAGTTGGTTTTGCCAGGTAAATCGAATGAGATATCGGTTTAATTCCTCGCGGCCACAATCAAATTCTTCAACCGCATGGTCACTTCGAAGCTTCTCGATGCGCCTGTCTTCGTTCACGGCTGAGGGCCGGCATCAAAAAAGCCCGGCTCTCTGAACAAGCGCTCCATCCGAGGCAGGGAGCGCGGAGGCGCATCGAGCGCGGTCAAAAATGCTTTCCACTGCGCGGGATTCAAACCAAAGGTACGTCGGTCCGCGAGAGCTTCATCGGCACGGGCAAGGGCGCTTTCCAGAACGAACTCGCTTACGGAACGATTGGAGGCCGCGGCGGCCGCTCGCAACGCGGCTTTGGCCTTTCTGGTCAGTCGGAGGTCAAGTTTCTCACTACGAAGGGAACGGGATGGCATACACTCTCCTGCGGTTTTCAGTGTAATCCGTGTGCCCGACAATGTCAAGACACGCAAGTGGATCCGATAGTTTCCCATGATCAGAAGATCCTTGCGTCAGCCTTGTTTGCTGCTCGCGGGTAACTTTGCGGCTTCCCAGGCAGCGATGCCGCCGGCGAGTTCGGCGACCGAGGTGAAGCCGCCGCGCTTCAGAAGGCTGGCGGCGATGGAGGAGCGGTAGCCGCCCGCGCAGTAGACCAGAAGGGGGCGGTCGCTTGGCAGCGTCTTTAGATTCTCCGCCAGGTGATTGAGCGGCATGCTCACGCTTTGTTCGATGTGCTTTTGGGCGCGCTCGCGCGGCGCGCGCACGTCAATGGCCAGCGGCGGTTCACTGGACGAGAGCAGTTCAGCGGCAAATTGCGCGCTAAGGCGCTCGGTAAATGCAACCAGGTCGGGGCGCTCCTCCAGGCTGTGCAATCCGTTCTGCAAATATCCAGCGATGTGGTCAAATCCGATTCGCCCGAGGCGGATGGCCGATTCGGTTTCGCGGCCTGGGTCGGCAATGATGACGATCGGATGGGTGTGATCCAGCACGGTTCCGGCCCACGTGGCGTACTGGCCTCCCAGCCCGACATTAATGCTGCCCGCCAGATGTGCGGCGCCAAATTCGTCCGGGTCGCGCGTGTCCAGAATCTGGGCGCCCTCCGCCTGCATGGCCAACACTTTATCCAGAGGGAGCGGAATCAATTCGCGCGCCAGGGCTTCCTCGAGCGTGGGGCGCTCCTTGCTGTTCAGCACGGCGTCGTAAACGAAATAAGGTGGGGCGTCGGGTTGGTCGGTGGTAACCAGCTGGATAAAAGCCTGCTTGCTCATCGGCTGTAAGGCGTAATTGAGCCGGCGTTGCTCGCCGATCGTCGAGACCGTTTCTTTACTGATGGCCCTTCCGCAAAGAGAACCGGCCCCGTGCGCGGGATACACCAGGCTGGCATCGGGCAAACCCAATAGTTTGGTTTGCAGCGAATCGAAGAGCATCCCGCCGAGATCCGCGGCGGACCAGCCGAGCGCCACGCGCAAATCCGGACGGCCGACGTCTCCGATGAAAAGTGTGTCTCCGGTCAGGACGGATTGCGGTTCGCTTTCGCTGCGGGCCAGATCATAAACGAGGATCGAAATCGACTCCGGAGTATGCCCGGGAGTCTCCAGCGCCTTGAGGCGCACTTTTCCGAATTCGACCACGCCGCCATCGGCGAGCGGGGTGAACCGGTACTCCGCCTGGGCTTTGGCACCAAGATAAATGGTTGCGCCGGCGCGGTCGCGCAATTCCAGATGGCCCGCCACAAAATCGGCATGCAGATGCGTCAAGAAAACATGCTGGATTCGCAATTGGTGCTCGGCTGCAAAAGCCAGATACTGCGCGATGTCGCGTTGCGGGTCGACGACCGCGGCGATGCCGGTGCCTTCATCGCCGATCAGATAAGAAGCATGGGCAAGACAATTTAAATAGAACTGCTTGAGGATCAAGCGGCCACCACCTTCGTTTTCATTCGAGATCATCCGCTCGATTCGGATTGATCAAAAGAAGAGCCAGTCGGCAAATCGTATGACCGGACTGCTTGCGAGTCAATGCCATTACCGGAGTTGCAGTTTTGCGCTCTTCGGCGATCGGTAACTGAAGAGCTTTTGGCACTCTTTGCGGAGAAAACCGCCCACCACGGGAACGTGATGATTGCCTTTTGCGAGAACGAAGCGGCAAGAGATGAGGCATGCGCGCCACTTATAGACCTCATTGCCGTGTTTGCGGCCGTAGGCGTCAATGTCTTCCTGCGAAACGCCGTAGACGACCGCGCCGATTTTGGACCACACGCAGGCTCCGGCGCACATGGCGCAAGGCTCGTGGGTGGAATAGAGAACAAAGTCGGGCAGGTAGCGGCCGTAACCGCTGCAGACGTACTTGAGCATTTCGAGTTCGACGTGCTTGATGCTGGAGCCGGAGGTTTTCACGCGGTTGCCGGCGCCGGCAATGATGGTCTCACTCTTGCCGGTGACGCGCGTGATGACCGCGCCGATGGGATAGTCGCCGCGGTCGCCGGCGCGCTTGGCCTCCGTGATGGCAAGCTCCATGAACTTTCTTTTCGGCCTGAAAGTGGGGGGAATCATTGGTCCAGATTATATGCGTTTCTCGGGACCATTTCTTCCATACGCCCAGTATGTCATCTCGCTCTTTCACGGCAAGTTCAGGCCAATTGCCTGTAACGGGGCTGTGGAGTACACTCCACAGCCAATGTCGGACACAGCTACGGTTATTGGTCGGACGATTTCGCACTACAGCGTTCTGGAAAAACTGGGCGGCGGTGGCATGGGCGTGGTGTACAAGGCCAAGGACTCGCGCCTGGGCCGGAATGTCGCGCTGAAGTTTCTTCCCGACGATATTTCGCACGACTCGCAGGCCATCGAGCGGTTCCGGCGCGAGGCGCGCGCAGCCTCTTCGCTGAATCATCCAAACATCTGCACGATTCACGACATCGGCGAATTCGAAGGGCGCCCGTTTATCGCCATGGAGTTGCTGGAGGGCCAGACGCTAAAGCATCGAATTTCGGCGAAGCCGATGGGCATCTCGGAAATCCTGGACGTGGGGATACAAATTGCGGACGGCCTGGAAGCGGCCCACACAAAGGGCATCGTTCACCGCGATATCAAGCCCGCCAACATTTTTCTGGTGGAAAAGGGCCAGGCGAAGATCCTGGATTTTGGACTTGCAAAACTTGCCACGCAACGCCAGCAGATCCTGGAATCGGTTGGCCAAGCCTCGCTGCAAACACAGACCCACATGGCGGACATGGGGAATATGCTGACCAGTCCGGGGAGTTCCATCGGTACGGTAGCGTACATGTCGCCGGAGCAGGCGCGAGGCGAGGAGCTTGACCCGCGCTCGGATCTTTTTTCGCTGGGCGTGGTGCTCTATGAAATGGCCACGGGCATGGTGCCATTTTCTGGTTCCACGGTGGCGTTGATTTTCGACGGCATTCTGCATTCCGACGCGGCCCCGGCCACAAAACTGAATTCGCGCTTGCCCTTTGCCATCGAAAATATTTTCGGCAAGGCGCTGGAGAAGGACGCGGATCTGCGCTACCAGACCGCGGCGGAACTGCGCGCCGACCTGAAGCGGCTGCGGCGCGACATCGATTCGAGCCGCCGGCCCGCCGCCGGAAAAGCCGACGTTTCCTCCTCTTCTTCTACTACCGTTGCGGCGGCCGCGAAAAAGTCAGTAGCCGTGCTTTATTTCGAGAATCAGGGCGGGGGCAAGGAGGACGAATACTTCCGCGACGGGATGACGGAAGACATCATCACGGAGCTTTCGAAAATCACCCAGCTACAGATTTTCCCGCGCTCGGAGATGCTGGCGTTCCGCGACAAGCAAACCGTTGCCCCGCAAGTAGGACAGCAACTGGGCGCAACGTTCGTTCTGGAAGGCACCATCCGCCGCTCGGGAAGCCGCCTGCGCATCACCGCGCAACTGGTGGAGAGTTCCACGCGGCATTCCGTCTGGGCCGAGCGATACGACCGGCAACTGGAAGACGTCTTCGCCATCCAGGACGAAATTGCGCGCAGCATCGCCCAGGCCCTGCGCATCACGCTGACGCCGCAGGAAGACAAAACCATCGGGCAGAAGCCCACGGAAAATACGCAGGCGTACGATTTTTATCTGCGCGGCCGCAGTTATGCGCGCCGCGAAAACACAGATTACGCGCTGCAAATGTTCGAGCAGGCCATCCACCTGGACGCAAACTTCGCGCTGGCCTATGCGGGCATCGCCCATCTGTGCGGGCTGATTTACGAGGTGCGCGAGCAGAATCCCGCGTGGATCGAACGGGGCCTGGCCGCCTGCGACCGCGCGATGGCGCTGGCGCCGGATCTGCCGGAAGTGATGGTGGCGCGGAGCCGGCTTTTCTACGCGCAAAAGAAATACGACGAGAGCGCGCTGATGGCGCAACGGGCGATCGAGCGCAAACGGGATTGCGACGGTTCCTGGAATATTCTCGGCCGGGCACTGCTTTCGAACGGCAAGTACGCCGAAGGCGCAAAACTGGCCGAAGCGGCGCTCGAAGCCAACGGCGACGACTACAACACCTACATCCCCTACGGCCTGTGCCTGGAACGGCTGGGCCGCAAGCAGGACGCCGCGGAAATGCGCAAGCGCATGAACAACGTTTTGCGGCAGCAGTTGGAAGTGGTTCCCGAAGACGTTCGCGCGCGCATCCTGCTGGCCACGAATCTGGCCTCCTTCGGGGAGTCGGATGAAAGTATCCGGCACTTGCAGACGGCCGTGGCGCTGCGGCCGAACGACGGCAACACTTTATACAATGCCGCGTGCACCTACGGAGTGCTGACGAGAAAAACGGAAGCGCTGGAAACGCTGAAAAAGGCAATCGCCGCGGGTTACGGCAACCTGAATTGGGCCTCGCGAGATTCGGATCTCGATTGCCTGCACGATAATTCAGAGTTCCGGAAGCTCGTGGGCTTGGCGGAAGGCGCCGCGTAACCGCAAAGTCTTTATCTTTCCCCTCCCGAAGACTCCTACTGCAGAACAATGTCGCCACGTTGAGGGTATATTCAAAGAGGGCCCGGCTGAGACGACTCTCGGCTGGCCAGCCACGCTTCGCCTAAGATTCCAGGAGCCACGTTTGCGCTGGTTCGTCTATTCGATGGGTTTTCTTGCGGAGGTCCTGTTTGGCTTTGCCGTTCTTTGCTACTCGCCACTGGCCGCAGAGTACGGCGGTTCGTCCCCTAACAATCCGACCTACTACAAGGATGTCCTGCCCATTCTTCAGGAGCACTGCCAGGTGTGCCATCGCAGAGGTGGCATTGGGCCCATGGCGTTTGAAACTTACGAAAACACGCGAGGCTACGCCTCCGCGATTCGAGCTGCCACGGGGAATCGTTCCATGCCGCCGTGGTTCGCGGAAAAAGGTATCGGGAAGTTTTCGAATGATCCTTCGCTGACGGATGAGGAGATCGCCTTGCTAGCGGCATGGGCAGATGCCAAGGCTCCCGCAGGAAATCCGGCCGGTGCGCCGCCTCAGAAACAATGGGTGGACCGTTGGACGATTCCCGCGCCGGACGTGGAAATCAAAATGGCGGAGCCGGTGAGTATACCGGCACAGGGAGATGTGGACTACACGTACGAGATTTTGCCCACGCATTTCAAGGAAGGGCGTTGGGTGCAGGCTTCGGAAATTCTGCCGGGCCTGCCGGAGCATGTACACCACGCTGTCGTCTATGTGCGGCCGCCGGATTCACCGTGGCTGCGGCACGCGCCGGTGGGAAAGCCGTTCACTGCCGAGACGCTGACTTCTCCCGAGGACAAGAAGGACGCTATGTGGACCGACAGCGACATCCTGCTGGTCTACGCGCCGGGCAGTACGCCGGATAACTGGCCGCAGGGCATGGCGAAGTTTATTCCCGCCGCCTCCGACTTGGTTTTTCAGATGCACTACACCACGAACGGTAAGCCGGGAAAGGACATTACGCGGGTCGGCCTGATTTTCGCGAAGGAGCCGGTGGAGAAACGCGTGCTGACCCTGCAGTTGACCAACGACCACTTCGTAATCCCGCCCGGCGCGCCCGATTATCGCGTGGAGGCCCACGGCACGCTGCCAAACGACGCGCTGCTGCTGAGTTTTTTCCCGCACATGCACCTGCGAGGAAAGCGGTTCGAGTACAACATCATCCACAATGACAAATCCGTGGAACCGCTCCTTCGCGTGCATTACCACTTTCACTGGCAGATGAGCTATCGGCTGGCCGAACCGCTGCCGCTTAAGGCCGGGACGGAACTCCAGGGAGTGGCCTGGTTCGACAATTCCAAAGACAATCCGCACAATCCGGATCCCGGCGCGGCCGTGCGATGGGGGGAACAGACCTACGACGAAATGATGGTCGGTTTCTTCGATGTGGCCGTGGATTCCAGCCTCGACAAGCCGCGCTTTTTCCAGCGCAGTGGCCCCCCGGCGGCCAAAAAGTAACCCTGAGCGCACATGGTTCGGAAAAGCGGCGCAACCGCTATTTGTAGATTGAGTACGGAGGCGTGCGGGACTTCCTCCCCCGACAAAGCGGTGTGCTACATTGCGAAATTGGAGCAATCAAGGCACTTACTCAAGTGACGACACAAACGCCCATCGAACCACGCCGGCCGATTTCGGCGCCTACCCCGGGGCCGAAAATCCACCGCGTGGAAGTGTATTGGCACGCGGTCACCTATAAAACCGTGGTGATCTATAGTTCGTTGATTCTGGTCATCCTCATTGCCGGCATGTTTGCGGTTAAGCCGGAATGGACCAACGTGATCACCCGAAGAGTTTCGAACGCTTTGGGTAACCCAGAGACCGGAAATACGACGGCAACGCTGACGCAGGCCAAATTTGTGAACCTGGACGGCCGGGTTCAAGTGAAAAAAGTGAATTCCGTGACCTGGGTGGAAGCGAACTACCATACTCCGCTCGATAAGGGAGACCTGATTCAAACTGCCAGCGACGGCGCCGCGCGCATCACCTTCGCCGACGGGACAGAATACACCATCAAGTCGGAGACGCTGGTGACGGTGGAAGAAAACAATGTCACCCGCGACCGATCGAATACCGCAGTGAGAATCAACACGGGTTCGGTGGACCTGGCCACTTCCCGGTTCTCTTCGCCCGAATCCAGCGCCGCAGTCAGCGTTGAGGATGCCACCGCTTACCTGAAGCAAAACAGTAAAGCGTCCGTGAAGAACGATCCGAAGGAAAACGACCATGAAATCGTGGTAGCCAGCGGGTCGGCGCAAGTGCAGCGCGGGCAGGAAAAGATCGAATTGACGCAATTTGAAAAGGTCAGCTTTCCTTCCGGTGGGCCGACGTTCAAATCGAACATACTGGCACCTCCGGGACTGATTGCTCCCTTAAACCAATCACCGGTGATCTCGGAAACTCCCAGGACGGCGTCTATTCATTTCGAATGGAAACCCGTGGACGGCGCGATTGGTTATACCTTGCGTATCAGCCCGACCAACATGTTCACCCGACTGGTCAAGGAAGTGAAGGTCGCGGGCACCAGCACGGAAGTTACCGGGCTCGAGGCCGGGGATTATTTCTGGAATGTCAGCGCCTCCGACGCCAAGAAAGAAACCAGCGAGTACAGCGAGACCTTCAAATTCAGCTTGTTCGCCCAGGGCAAGACGCAGGAGATGGTACTGGAAATCGAAGTGCCCAGAATCCAGGGCCACTCCGCTGAACTGATCGGCAAGACCGAACCCGGCGCCGCCTTGATCATCAACGGCCAGCCTGTGGCAAATATTTCGCCGGATGGAACCTTCCGGCACTTTACCGAACCGCTTGAACCCGGCCAGCACACCATCGTGGTAATCGGTTCGAACCGGCGAGGCGGGACGGCGAAGCAGCAGATTTCGATCGTAATACCCAAGTAGGCATGGGAAAGCGGGTCGCGGTTTTGCGTGGGCCGCGAAATACAGCGACAATGGATAGTTGCACCGTGGGGAGTCCGAACGCGGAGATCCTACCGGGCAGGATCCTCTCCGCAGGGGGAAAGCAGTAATGAACAAGAATGGTTACAACCTGAGGTCGGTGTTCAGTCTTTTTTCGTCCGACCTGGCAATTGATCTGGGAACCGCAAACACGCTGGTGTTCGCTCACGGGAAAGGCATCGTGGTCAACGAGCCGTCCATCGTGGCCATCAACAAGTCGAGCGGCGAAGTCGTCGCCGTCGGACGCGAAGCGAAGGACATGCTGGGCCGCACGCCGGGCAACGTCGTCGCCATCAAGCCGATGAAAGACGGCGTAATCGCGGATTTCAAAGTCACCGAAAAAATGCTGACGTATTTCATTCAGAAGGCGCACAACCGCCGCGTGCTGGTACATCCGCGGATCGTCATCGGCGTGCCCAGCGAAATTACGCCGGTGGAAAAGCGCGCCGTGCAGGACTCCGCGTATCGCGCGCGGGCCAGCGAGGTTTATCTGGTCGAGCAGGCGATGGCGGCGGCCATCGGTTCGGGACTGCCGATTGAAGAACCGTCGGGAAACATGGTGGTGGACATCGGCGGCGGCACCACGGACATCGCCGTGATTTCCATGAGCGGCATTGTTTATTCGCGTTCGGTTCGCGTTGCCGGGAACGAAATGGACGAAGCGGTGATGCAGTACCTGAAGCGCAAGTACAACCTGCTGGTCGGCGAGCGCACCGCGGAACAGATCAAGATGGAGATCGGATCGGCGTACCCGCTCGAAAAGCCTCTGACGATGGAAGTAAAGGGCCGCAACCTGATCGAAGGCGTGCCGCGCACCGTAACCATTGACGACAGCGAAATCCGCGAAGCTCTGAGCGAATGCGTGGCGACCATTTTGAACGCCGTGCGTGTTGCGCTGGAGCGCACTCCCCCCGAACTTTCGGCCGACATCAGCGACCGCGGTATCGTTCTGACCGGCGGCGGCGCGCTGCTGAAGAATCTCGACAAGCGCATCCGCGAAGAGACCGGCTTGCCAGTATCGATCGCCGATGATCCGCTGGCGTCGGTGGTGCTGGGCACCGGCAAAATGCTGAGCGATTTCAAACTGCTGCGGCAAGTCTGCATCGACTGAGAAAGCTTTCCGTTGGTAGTTGAAAGTTGTCGGTTCCGGGCAGAGCTTCGCGATTTGATTTCCGCACTTCTCCCAGCCGCGGGAACCGATGTTGGATGAAAGTTTGGGTTTTACTTAAGACTAAGAACTATTTACTGAGAACATTTTTGCCATGGTCGGAGTTCCTTCCAGACACAGATCGCTCGCGTTGCTGGCCGGCGTGCTGTTGGCGCAAGTGCTGATGCTTGCCGTGCAGGTGAAGCGTGATTCCCGCGGCCGGCTGATCCGCGTCTGGAGCATGACCGCGGTGACGCCCTTCGAAAAAGGCGGGGCGTGGGGATTCGGAAAAGTTCGCGGCGTGTGGGACCACTATTTCGCGCTGCAGGGCACGACCCGCCAGAACGAGGAACTTCGCAACGAAAATGACGAGCTGAAGCTGGAGATCTCCCAGTTGCAAAGCAAGGCCGCTGAAGCCGACAGGTTGGCTGCGCTATTAAACTTCCGGCAGTCTCATCTGAAAGTGCCGCTGGTGATGGCGCGGGTGATAGGCGCCAGTGCCGGCACCGCCAGTCACACGGTCGAAATTGACAGAGGCGAGCGTGACGGCATTCGGCGTAATATGGCCGTCATCACGCCCGATGGTGCGGTTGGCAAGATTATCGAGAGCTACCGGGACACCGCGCAGGTTCTGCTGCTGAATGACAAAGACGGCGGCGCGGGAGCCATGTTGGTGAGTTCGCGGATCCAGAGCCCGGTAAAAGGCACGGGCGAGCCTATGCTTTCGATGAGTTATGTCGCGGCCGAGGAAACGGTCAACGCGGGCGAAAAAATCGTCACGAGCGGCATGGACAAGATTTTCCCGCGGGACGTTCCTATCGGCACAGTGCTGGATGTGAAACAAGGCAATCCCTTCAAACAGATTCGCGTGAAACCGGCGGCGCGGCTGGACCGGCTGGAAGAAGTGATTGTGCTGCTGACGCAGGAGCCGGTGAACTTCAAGAACGACGCCGATGAACAAGGCGCGCAACCCGCGGCGGGGAATTCCGCTCCGGCCGCTGCGGGGAAACCGGCGGCAGAGAAGCCATGAACATGAACGACACCTTCGAACTCCGCGGCGGCGAATCGCACATCGAAGTCCATAAATTTTTCCCCGGCGCGGTATTTGGGATTGTGCTGCTTTCGCTTGTGCTCCAACGCATACTTCCTGTTTATCTTCCCAGGCTTGAGATTCTGGATCTTCCGCTCGTGGCCACAATTTATTTCGGACTTAGCCGGCGCAATCCTTCCACAGGTTTGCTGCTGGGCACGTTCGTGGGACTGATGCAAGACAGTCTGAGCGGCCCGACGGTTCCCTTCGGCGAATATGGAATAGCGAAGACGGTGATTGGCTATCTCGCTTCTTCAATCGGCTCGCGGCTGGACACCGAGCATCCTCTTGCGCGGTTTGCGCTGGTGGCACTGTTTTACGTGGTGCATCAAGCCATCTTGACGGTAGTGCGTCGCCTGTTGCTGAACCAGCCGGAGAGCTGGCTCAACATGCACCTGGTCATCGCCGCTCTGGTCAACGCGGTTCTCGCCGTCGTGGTCTTCGTCGGGCTCGACCGGCTCCGCCGCAATTCCTAACCGACCTTTTGGCCTGTCCCCTAGAGAAAGAAAACTATCTACAGGGTTTGCAAAATCTGAGAATAGCTTTGTAAGGCCGCCGCGGACGGCTTGATCAGTGGGCGAGTAGAAACTGCTTGAAGTCATCGTATTTGCTGCTGATGGGCAACGAGAGTTTCGGGCGTTGCAGGTATTCCGCTAGGCGCGACGGCAGTGGCGGGGCCACGCCAATTCCCTTCTGAACAATTTCCGCGAATTTCGCTGGGTGCGCCGTGGCCAGCACCAAGCCTTGAGACGGTTCTGGATGCTCCTTGCGGTAGGCTTCCCAGGCGAGCAGGCCGACGGCCGTGTGCGGGTCGGAAATGTAGCGATAGCGCTCCCAGACAGCACTCATCTGTTGCAAGGTTTCTTCGTCGGTGGCGCGGTGGCCCCAGATTTCCTTGCGCACGTTTTCCAGGCGATTGCGGCATAAATCGAGCAGCCGCGGAAAATTATTGGGATTGCCGACGTCCATCGCGTTCGAATAGGTGGCGATGGCGGGCCGCGGGTGATACTCGCCGCTGCGCAGATATTCCGGCACCGCGTCGTTGGCATTTGTGGCGGCTATGAATCTTGCGACCGGCAAGCCGATGCGTTTGGCGAAAATTCCCGCCGTCAGATTCCCGAAATTTCCGCTCGGGACGGAGACAATCAGGGGGACGGAAGCCACCGGCAACTGACGGTAAGCGGCGACGTGGTAGAACATCTGCGGCAGCAGGCGGCCGACGTTGATGGAGTTCGCAGAAGTCAGAAAAGCGCGCTGGTTCAGCGCTTCGTCCGCGAAGGCCTGCTTCACGAGCCGCTGGCAATCGTCAAACGTGCCGGAGACTTCAAGCGCGGTGATATTTTCCCCGAGCGTGGTGAATTGTTTCTCCTGGGCTTCGCTGATGCGCTTTGAGGGGTAGAGAATCACCACGCGAATGCCCGGGACGCGCAAAAACCCATGCGCCACAGCACTTCCCGTGTCTCCCGAGGTCGCCACCAGAACGGTCAGCGTTCGCGATTCGCCGCGTACGAAATAGCCCATCAACCGGGCCATGAATCGCGCGCCAAAATCCTTGAACGCGAGCGTGGGGCCATGGAACAGCTCAAGGATATGCAACGCCGGGGAAAGCGAAACGAGTTTTACGGGAAAATTGATGGCTTCGGCGACGATCTGCCACAACATTTCTTCCGGCACGTCGGGAGTGGCGAAGGGCCGCACGACACGGAAACAGACCTCCGTGAATGGCAGCCGGCGGAACTCTTCCAGCTCCTCTGGAGTGTGCCGCGCAATCTCCGCGGGCATATAGAGGCCGCCGTCGGGCGCAAGCCCGCGCAGCACGGCGCCTCGCAAAGACGTCAGCGGCGCTTTTCCGCTTGTGCTTCGATATCTCATGCGCCGGGCTCCGGCTTTGCGGTTTTGCCGGTGCGATCCAATTGCCGGCGGATCAGTTCGAGAAAGCCGGCACCCGCCAGCTTTTTGTCCGCTACTTCGGGAAGGAACGGCTCGCGCAGCTGTGCAACCGGGATCGAGCAGTGCGCGATCGCTTCGTAACTCTGGCGGCGGGCGCCAATTAAGACTGGGTAGCAGCGGGCCACGGTGGCCTTTGGGTCTTCTCCAGCGCGGGATTGAAACGCACCCCGCCAGAGCACCGGCTTGGGATCTTCCAGGTAACGTTGAATCAGGAGCTGTTGTTCGTCGCGTGAAGCCGCGAGATACACGACCAACATTTGCTTGCGCAAACGGTGCAGCAGGTGATTTCCGACATAGATGACGCTTCCGGTGGTATCGAGAATCAGATCGCGCTCGGGATTTTTTTCCAGACCAGTCAAAACCTCATCGAGGACCGCAATTTCCTCGGAAAGATACGCCGCTTCGCGGTCTGCGTAGGATGGGAGATGCGGCCAGCCCATCCAGGCAGCGACGCCATTGATGCCGCTGTACCCACGGGTTTGGAGCGCGGGCTTCAGACGCGTTTCGATCTGGGCGTCACAGGAAATCGCGGGATGACCCGCCGCGGCGATGCGCGTTGTCCAATAGGACTTGCCCGCGCCGGACATTCCGATGAGCGCAAGCCGCAACGGCTTATTTGTACGAGGCCACATGGAGAATCAGAAAGTGTAACGGACTCCGGCGCGCCATTTATAAGAAAAAAGGGGCTGTGCGGAGGCAAGCGCTTCGAGCGCGTTTCCAGGGAACGACGTCTACTTCAACGGCAAATGGTCGTAGCGTTTCCAGGCAGAGGTATCCGAGACGACAATCTGGTCGCCAGGCCGCAACCCATCGATAATTTGGACGCTGTCGTCCGAGGTTTTTCCGAGCACCACGCGGACACGCTTCACCTCTGTGCCATCCGGCGAAATGCGGAAGAGCGAAAGCGGCTCCCCGTCGTGCGTCTTTAGCGGCCACTTCACATACGTGGCGTTTGGAATTTTCTCGACGTCAATTGTGCCGCTGGCGGAAAGATCCGGACGCGCCTCGTGTGGCTGCAAGCCGGTAAATTTCAGGTCAATGCTTACCGTGCCGTTCTGCACGTTGGGGTCGATGTGCACCACGCGGGCGGCAAAGGGGTGATCTTGCAACGTGATCGTGGCCGCCTGGTTTAATTCAATCCGGCCTGCTTGCGCTTCGGGAACATGAACCCGCGCCATCAATCGGGAGGAATTGGTTACTTGCGCCAGAATTGTGCCTGGGCCGACCTGCTGCCCGACCCCAACGGAAACCTCTTCCAGCACGCCCGCGATTCCCGACCGGACCAGCAGTCCCTGTTTCTGTCGGCTGCGCAATTCGTAGAGAGCCTGCATCTGCGCGACTTCCGCCTGCTTCGCGGTCAACTGGGCTTGCCGCGCCTCTTCTGCAATCCCGACTTTTTCCCGCTCAATCTTCAGGCGGGTGGTCAAAGAGTTTGCCCGCGCCCGGGAAATCTTTGCGTTCATCGAGGTTCCGACCTGCATCTTGTAGAGGGATTCGTCTTTGTCGGCCTGAAGTTCGGCTTCGATGGCGTCCGACTCCAACTGCGCTTGCAGCGCCTTTTCATTCAAAAGCTGCGCCTGAAGCTGCACGCGAAGATTGGCCAACTCCGCTTCCGACTTTTTCATCGCGAGTTCCGCGTCCACCGCCTGACGATCCAGATCGGGGTTGCTCATTTGCATGATCAGCGTGCCGGGTTTTACGTGCGCACCTGCCCGCAGGTAGATTTGGTCCACGTGACCATCGGTGCCCGCGGTCATCCAGCGCACCTCTTCGGGTACCAGTGTTCCCAAGCCCTGGACGTGGCATATGATCAGCCCGCTTTGTACTTTCGCAAGTTGCAGGGCCGAGCGCTCCGCTGATGGCGATTTGGAATGCATTCGAAGGACCCCGAATGTGCCTCCCACCCCGGCCACCAAAGCCAGTACAGGGAGCGTCAAAGTCCAAAAAAGAGATCGGTGTCCGCCAGCTCGCACAAGATCCTCCAAGGCCGTTCTGTCCAACCAATTATGATGGGCCGTACGGCGGGGCGCAATTCGCAAAATTGCCCAGGGCAGTTGCTCTTTTACATACAGACATGCGATGGAATGGGCCGCTTGAATAGGGGAATTGCACCGGGCTGTACTGAGAGTACCTGTCCCATACTGCTGGGGGGATCAACTGCAATTTCCGAATGCACTTGACTTGAATTTTTACAGCCCTAGAATCACTCCACTCACTTCCAAGGCGACCTCTCGAGGCCTGTGAAGTGAAGTCGGAAAATAGCATTCATCCATCCAAAATCGAAAGTGGAGGACTATCTTGAAAATGCGCAAGCTTTCTCGAAGCATCAGTCGCGGCGTTACTTGGGCCGTTTGGGGCGCCGCTGTATTCGCACTTTTGCTGGCTGCAACACCGCTCGCCGAACCCGTCCGCGCCGACGGTCACGACCATGCCGACTTCGACCATGTGTTCATCATCATGATGGAAAATACGGGATATGACGCCTTGGTCGGAAATCCGAACGCGCCGTTCATCAATTTTGCAGCGGCCACCTCCGGCCTGGCCACGAATTACTTCGGGGTCGCCCATCCCAGCCAGCCAAATTACATCGCCGCCACTTCAGGATCCACAAACGGTGTAGCGGATGACAACGACACGACAATTGACGTGCCCAATATCGTTGACCAACTGGAATCGCATGGAAAATCCTGGAAAGGTTACATGCAGTCGTACTCGCTATGCGCGACTCCGTTGGATCACGCCTGCGGAAACCAGCTCTACGAACGGAAGCACAACCCTTTCATCACTTATAAGGACGTGCAGAGCAACCCGGCGCGCGTGGCAAATATTGTGGACTTCAGCCAGTTGGCAACCGATTTGGCAAACAACACGGTTCCCAACTACGTGTGGATCAGTCCCGACCAGTGCCATGATATGCACGGACGTGGGGCCACACCGGCCGATCCTTGCGATTTTTCGCAGGTTCAGCCGCTGATTTCCACGGGCGACACGTTTCTTCTCAACACGGTCAACGCGATTATGAGTTCCAAGGCGTGGACTGGCAATTCCGTGATTTTCATCACCTGGGATGAGAGCGACTTCACAGGCTCTGGCCCTTTCGGCTTTGGAGACACCAGCGGCTGCTGCAACGCGAATCCCGGCGGCGGCCACGTTCTGACACTGGTTATTTCGAGGACGCTGCGTTTTGCGCGGAGTTCCGGCGACGCATTCAATCATTACTCGATGATGGCGACGATCGAGGACAATTGGCACCTCGGCTGCCTTGCGAATACCTGTGACCGCAGTAGCGTTCGCCCGATGGGAGACCTCGTCGGCCCCGTGGGCGGCTTCTAATTACCCATTCCTTCCGCGTGCCGGGAGGGTTCGCTCCTCCCGGCACGCGGGCACCAATTGTCGCATCACGCATTCAACGGTTCCGCGATTCCAATCCTTCCCTCCGTGCTTTGCGTTGGGCTGAAAACCCAGGTGCAGTTTTGCGCCCCAAAACCCAGTAATCAGCCGGCTACCTGTACCACAGGACGAGTTGCGCGGCCTGGGGTCGGGTGCTACTTTGGGAAAGGCTTCTGGAATGAGACGGATTCAGAGGCCGGGCGACGATTTCGAGAGCTTCCACAGGTGGACCGAGGCGCGTTCTTGTGAGCCTCGCCAACCGGAGAGTTCGCACTTCAACGCTTCAGTAAAAGGATTTGCGCGAGCGGGCGCCGCTCAGCCCTGAAAAATAGATTGGCTCGCGCGCAGGTCTCGCGTGTCGTACTGGTTTCGCAACGATAATCGACTGCCGCAAGAACGGCTGGCCGCCGCCTCCTACGTGATCGTGGGCATGATCACGCTTCTGCTGCTGGGCTTCTGGAAACTTCAGGTCATCGATTCGGACAAATATGGCGTGATGGCGGAGCGCAATCGCGTGCGCTCGATTCCCATCATTGCGCCGCGCGGGCGCATGCTGGACCGCGATGGCCGCGTGTTGGTTGACAACTATCCTTCGTTCAGCGTGCTTCTGTTGCGCGACGATATGCCCGCGGTGGAGAAAAATCTCCCCGCCATTGCCGACGGTTTGGGGCTTTCGCTGGACGATTTGAAAGAGCAGTTGAGCAACACGGGGGCGCTGCCAAAATTTCAGCCCATCGTGATCAAGCCGGA
>DASYXF010000075.1:0-23178 GCA_035935335.1 Candidatus Acidiferrum sp. | reverse complement strand
AGCTTTCCTTCAACGCAGGGGCGCTTTGCCGTTGAAGCGGGCGGCGGAGCCCAGTTCTTCCTCGATGCGCAGCAACTGGTTGTACTTGGCGATGCGGTCGGTGCGCGAAGCGGAGCCGGTCTTGATCTGTCCCGCGGCGGTTGCCACCGCGAGATCGGCGATGAACGTGTCTTCGGTTTCGCCGGAGCGGTGGGAAATGATGGAATTGTATCCGGCCTTGCGCGCCAGTTCGATGGCGTCGATCGTTTCGGTGACGCTGCCGATCTGATTCAGCTTGATCAGGATCGCGTTGGCAATGCCTTCATTGATTCCACGCGAAAGGCGTTCCGTGTTGGTCACAAAAAGATCGTCGCCCACAAGCTGGATCTTTTTCTTTGACGTCTTGCTGCCAACGCTCTGTGTCAGCGCCTTCCAGCCGGCCCAGTCGTCCTCCGCCATGCCGTCTTCGAGAGAAACGATGGGGTATTTCTCCACCCAGCTGGTCCAGTACGCCGCCATTTCCGAAGAGGAGTGCGCCGACTTGTCCGATTTCTTGAAAACGTATTTCCCGCTGGCCTTGTCGTAAAAGTCGCTGGCCGCCGGATCGAGCGCGATCGCCACCTGCTCGCCGGGTTTGTAGCCCGCCGCGCTGATCGCCTCCAGCACAATCTGGATGGCTTCTTCGTTGGACTTGCAACTCGGCGCAAAGCCGCCTTCATCGCCGACAGAAGTGGAATACCCGTGCTTTTTCAGCGCCGCTTTGAGCGCGTGAAAAACTTCGACGCCCCAGCGCAGAGCTTCGCTGAACGACGGCGCGCCCACGGGCATGGCCATGAATTCCTGGAAATCAACGGAACTGTCCGCGTGCGCGCCACCGTTCAGAATATTCATCATCGGCACAGGCAGCAGGTTCGCGGAAGTGTCGGTGGAATACCGCGAAAGATATTTGTAGAGCGGCTGCTTCAGCGCGACCGCAGCCGCGCGCGCGGCCGCCATGGAGACGGCGAGGATTGCATTCGCTCCCAGGCGCGATTTCGTGGGCGTCCCATCCAGCGAGATCATCTTGTGGTCCAAAGCCCGGTGGTCCGCCGCGTCCGCTCCGGCCACTGCCTTGGCAATTTCTGTGTTGGCGTTATGCACTGCCTTCAGCACGCCCTTGCCCAGGTATTTCGATTTGTCAGCGTCGCGGAGTTCCAGCGCTTCATGTTCACCGGTGGAAGCGCCGGAGGGAACCGCCGCGCGCCCAAATGCGCCCGACTCCAAATAAACATCGGCTTCAACGGTGGGATTCCCGCGTGAATCGATGACCTGGCGTGCACGGACGCGGCTAATTTTCGTGGACATGGCTGTGGAAGCTCCTCAGTGAAATCGAACTAAAGATTGTAGCAGAGCTTTTGGAGGTGACTGGTGACAGCCGAACTTCATCCTCACTGGGATTCGGGTTCTTCGATGAGGGATTCCTGGCGGACGACGACGACGATGCCGGAGGGAGTGACGTGGAAGCGGCGCTTGTCGGCTTCGAGGTCGTATCCGATTTCCGTGTGTTCCGGCAGGCTGACGTGGCGGTCAATGATGGCGCGGCAGATCCGCGAATGGCGGCCGATGTTCACATGGTTGTAGATGAGAGATGCGGTGATTTCGCAATAACTGTTCACGCGCACGTCGTAGCCCAGCAGCGAATTCTGCACGCGCCCGCCGGAAAGGATGGAGCCATGGGCGACGATCGAATCGAGCGCGATGCCCATGCGGTCGGCGTCGGCGAACACGAATTTCGCCGGGGGATACTGGTGCTGCCAGGTGCGCAGAGGCCAGGCTTTGTCATAGAGGTTGAAGACCGGCGAAACGCTCACCAAGTCCATGTTTGCTTCGTAGTAGGCGTCAATCGTTCCCACGTCCCGCCAGTAGAGCGACTCCTTGGAATTCTCATCCACAAAGTTGTAAGCGTAGACGCGATGCTTGGAAATGATGCGGGGAATAATATCCTTGCCGAAATCGTGGGCGGATTTCGGGTCCTCCGAATCCGCCATCAACGCCGGAATCAGCAGATGCGTATTGAAAATGTAAACGCCCATGGAGGCGTTGCAATGCGTGGGCTTGTGGGGCGAAGTCTTTGGCGCGGCCGGTTTTTCCTCAAAGCCCACAATTCGCCAGTCCTTGTCCGTCTCGATCACGCCAAATTGCCGCGCGGCTTCGGCGGCGGGGACCTCAATCGTGGCGACGGAAACTTCGGCGCCGGAATCGATGTGCCGCTGCAGCATCTTGGCGTAATCCATCTTGTAAATGTGGTCGCCGGACAAAATGAAGGTGTATTTGGAACGCTCGCTGCCCAGCGAATAAATGTTCTGGTACACCGCGTCGGCCGTGCCCTGGTACCACTGCTGCGAGACGCGCATCTGTGGCGGCAGCACTTCGATGAATTCGCCCAAGCCCATCAGGGGCGACCAGCCGGCGCGGACGTGGCGAGTCAGGCTGAGCGCTTTGTACTGGGTCAAGACAAAAACGCGGTGCAACCCGGAATTCACACAGTTGGAAAGGGTGATGTCAATGATGCGGTAGAGCGCCCCGAAAGGAACGGCGGGTTTTGCCCGATCGCGCGTCAACGGCCACAAGCGCTCGCCCTGACCTCCGGCAAGAAGTACTCCAACCGCGTCGCGCATATCGGGCATGGAGGTCGGCTCCCGAAGCAGAAGTTTGAGGCTCCCCAGTGTACCAGCAGTGGCAAGCAGGGGGCAGCCGGTCAGTAGGTTATATAAATATAACTAGTAACTCCAGAGCTATCTATCCGGGCGGAAGGCCCATTCCAGCGAAAGATTGCTTGACTTGCAAGGGTGAATTGACTACAAGAAGCCAACAACCTCGTGCGATAATGTATTCAGGCGCAGTGCGGTACAACAGCGACGGCACTGCCTGCAGGCAATCCGAACCGGAATTGGGGTGAAGTACATTGGCAGAAGTAGTCATTCAGGAGAATGAGTCTCTTGAGAATGCGTTGCGGCGTTTCAAGCGCAAGGTGCAGCAAGAGGACATCATCAAGGAAATAAAGAAACACAGCTTCTACATGAAACCCGGCGAAAAGCGCCGGGCAAAAGAAGCGCTTTCGCGGAAGCGACTGCGCAAAAAGCAGCGTCGCGAGCAGGATTAATCTCCTGTTTTAGACGCGGCTCGGCGCCGCACTTCCGGGATCAGGCCCCTATCTGGCAGAGCAAGTTGGGTGTTTGTTCTAAATCTATGCCCGCAGGCCCAAGGGATCCGCGCCCAGCTGTCCCGGACCACAGGTCCAAGCGCTTCATTCGGCCCGCCGTGCAAGAGCCCGGCCTCCCGCCCGATATGGGTCCAGGGGGAGCGGGGTCATGGAATTCCACGATAAGGTCCTGAAGTGTTCGGAGTGCGGCGCTGAGTTTGTTTTTACCTCCGGCGAACAGATGTTTTTCGCCGACAAGGGATTCAAGAACGAACCGAAGCGCTGTAAGGGTTGCAAGGCGAAGCGGGCGGAAGGCGGTGGCGGCGGAGGTTCCGCTCCACGTGCCGAAACAAAGACCACCTGTTCGCAGTGCGGGAAGGAAACCACGGTTCCCTTCCGGCCGACGCAAGGCCGCCCGGTATTTTGCCGCGAATGCTTCCAGGCCAGGCGCTCGATGGGAGCTGCCTAAGAAGCCAGTCGAGCCGGAATCATAGTTCGTTGAGAAAGGGCACCTCGGATCCCAGGGTGCCCTTTTCTCATTTTCAGAATCTTCAACTGTTGAATCCCTCATCTCACGCGGAACGCGCGATCAATCCCGATTTCAGATAGTTCTCGAAGTGCGCCAGCGATTCCGGCATGTTTTTTCTTCCATAGCCGAATCGGATGTGGCGAGGTTCGTCATAAACCGTGCCGGGGAGCAGCAAAACACTCGCATCGCGCACCAGATTCTCGCACCACTCATGAACATCCTGCTGCGGCTTGAATCGCGCGAATCCGATCGTGGCGGCATTTGGCGGTGTCCAGTCGAAGAGGTTGCTATGGCGGGCGAAGAATGCCGTGAGCAGCGGAAGATTGTGCTGAACGATCTTCAGATTGCGTTCGATGAATTTCTCGCGGTGCCGGAACGCGAGCGCGGTCAGGAATTCGCTCGGGGCGCTGGCGCATATGGTGGTGTAGTGCTTCAGAGAAATTAGCTTCTGCAAGAATTCCTTGTCATGCGAGGCTAGCCAAGCCAGGCGGAGCCCAGGCAGCCCGTACGTTTTGCTGACAGAGCCAAGACTGATGGCACGATCATAAAGATCGCAAGCCGCGGGGAGGCGAGTCGCGGGATCGTGTTCCAGTTCGCGGTATACCTCGTCGGAGAAGACATAGATGTGGTGCTTGGCCGCGAGAGCCAGAACCTGCCGGAAGATTTCCAAAGGCATCAGCAATCCTGTCGGATTGTGCGGGGTATTGATATAGAGCGCCCGGGTGTTCGGGCGAATCAGGGCTTCCAGCGCGGCGAGGTCGTGTGCCCAGCCGTTTTCCGCTGAGCGATTCCATTCGCTGACGGCAGCGCCTGTGCTCTTCGGCAATGTCAGCGCGCTTTCATAGCAAGGCGTTTCGACGATGGCGTGATCCTGCGGCGTCAGCAGGGCGTGGTAGAAGAGAAAGATGGCTTCTTCAGCGGCAGAAACAACCACAAGGTGATCGGCGTGAATTGTCTGGTAGATCTTTGCCAGGACTTCGCGCAGCCAGGGCGCTCCGGGAGATTCGGTGTAGCCGCACCAGTGCTTCAGGAAGGCGTCGTGCGCGCCGGGTTCGAGCGAGAGAATTTCCTCGATGGTGACGGACTCCGCGTCGGAGGACGAAAGCAGGTAGCGGGCGGAGAATTCGTGCTTGCCCATGTATTCTTCAATGCGAAAAGGCGTGATCTGCATGGGGAAAGTGTCTCAATAAGGGAGCATTTGCGTCGAGTGCCAAATTGACAGAGCAAGTGCGATAGAATGCGCGTGAGTCACCGGAGAGCCTCATGAAACTCCTGCATCGATTTGCCTGGAGAGCAATCCTCTTGTGCACAGCGCTGGGCTTCGCCCTGAGCACGCGCAGCGGAGAAACGCCGGCAAAACAATACTGGGTGAAGCTGGTTTGCGAATCGGCCGACCGAATCGCCACAGTGCGGTTTGGACCGGGCGGAGCTGCAGTCGAGAGAACAACGGAAACGCGCATTCTCCAAAGCGATATCAGCGGACCGCATGGAATAGCGTTTTCACCGGATAAAAAGAATTTCTATGTCACGATCGGCCACGGCCGGCCCTACGGCACGGCATTGAAATATGAAACCGCGACGGATCGCGTGGTGAAGCAGGTGGGATTGGGATTATTTCCCGCAACCGCCGATGTAACCCCCGACGGAAATTTTCTCTTCGCGGTGAATTTCAACCTGCACGGCGATCCCGTGCCCAGCAGCGTTTCCGTGGTGGATACGAACGAAATGGTCGAAGTCGCGCGGATTCCCACCTGCATCATGCCGCATGGCTCCCGAATTTCCAGCGATGGCCGGCATCAATACTCGGCGTGCATGATGAACGACCTTCTGGTGGAAGTGGATACCGACAAGATGAAGGTTTCGCGAAGTTTTCGGGTCAGCGCCGGCAAAGAACAGGGCTACACGGGTCTGCCGGAGGAAAAAGTCGAACACCATGAGGGCATGACGATGCCCATGAATATGGCGGCCATCACTTGCAGCCCCACCTGGGCACAGCCTTCGAGCGACGGCAGGCGGGTCTATGTGGCCTGCAACAAATCCAATGAAATAGTGGAAGTGGACACCAAGGAATGGAAACTGGTGCGCCGGATTCCCGCGGGCAACGGGGTCTACAATCTCGGGGTCACCTCCGATGGCAAACTTTTGCTTGCCACCAACAAGCGCGACGCCTCTGTTTCCATTTTTGATGCGTCCAGCGCAAAGGAACTCGCCCGGCTCCCGACCAAACGCAAAGTAGTTCACGGTGTGGTGGTTTCGCCGGACAATCTGTTCGCGTTCTTTACAGTGGAAGGCATCGGAGAACAACCCGGCACTGTGGAAGTGGTGGACCTGGAAGGCCGGAAGATCGTGGCGGAGGTGGACACGCCGCCACAGGCCGCAGGGATTGATTTTTGGAAGATGGAGTAGGGATTCCGCGGTATATCGAAGCAAGCTCCTGCTTTGCAACGGAAGCAGTGTTTCAGTTGAGATTCTTCGGGCATCCTCGTCGGATGCCCTCAGAATGACAATCGAGGTTACGCGCTAAATTATTGGAGCGGGGGATCGGTGGTCATGGAATAGGGCTTTGCTTTGCCGAGCTTGATAATCCACATCCCGGCGTGAACGTCATTCACGTAAATCAAACCCTTATACGGAAACGCTCCCCAGGCGAAAGGAAGATTCGGCCGGTAGCCCTGTGGATCGGCGCTCCAGAAATGAGCAATTTCCCGGCCCTGGTTGTACAACTCGCCGCGCAGTTCGCCTGATACATCAAGCACTCGCGCGCCGCCGCTGTAGTAACCCATGTAAAGCACATCGTCCACGACCCAGATGTTGTGCGAGCCGCCTTCCGGCACACTGTATGCCGCCACTTCGCGCGGATGCGCGAGGTCGCTGATATCGAGGACGTGCGCAATTCCGCGAACAGGAATCCGCGCTCGCGAGGCCAGATCGAAACTTGCAGGAAACACTTCATCGCCGACGAACAAATAATTCTTGTAACGGAAAATGGCATGCGCTCCGGCAAGCCAGCCAGAGCCGTATAGTTCGTCGTAGTTAAAACGATAGGTGGAAACGAATTGCGGATGCTCGGGAGTTCCGCCCTTGATGCCGTTACCAACATCCAGAATGATCGCGCCATCGCGCCAGTAAGCAAGATACGCGAGCCCGTCGATTACCTGGAGGTCGTGGAGATAGCGGCCCGCCATGGTGAAGCCGCCGCCTTCTTCCGCGGGTAGCGGAATGCGAATCTGTCCGGAGCCTTCCACCTGCCAGCGCCCCACTTCTTTCGGATTTTTCGCGTCGGCGAAATCGATCACCCGCATGGAGCCCGTGGCGTCGTCGGTGAGATACACGTAATGGGTGTTGATGTAGGCGCTGTGAACGCCGCCGGTTACCGTTGCCGTGTATTCCGAAAGAACTTTGGGATGCATCGGGTCGGAAGTATCCAGAAACACGATGCCGTTCTTGCGGCTGGAGGCGCCTTCGCGGGTGATCACTCCAATCTTACCGTCCGGCGTAACGCTGACATCGTTGACGATGCGTGCATCCACTTTGAGTGGGTCGGCAGTTTGCGGGTGCGCGGGATCCTTGATGTCGTATACATAAACCTTGTCGCCGATGCTGGAGAGATACGCGTAGTGGTCCCAGATCCATTCTTCCGCAAACTGTTCGTCTTTCGGCATCACGTGGCCGACAACTTCGGTTTCGCGGGCGATGTTTCGCGGCGCAACCACGACGCTGGCGAAGGCCGCGCGGTCACCGACTGCTGCCTGAATCGTGTAGGTCCCCGGCCGCTCGGCGACAAAGGAACCATCCGGTGAAATCTCTGCGCCGGAGTTCTCCAGCGACCACGAAACTTCCGTGGAGATGGCCCCGCCTTTCTTATCCTTCGCCGCGAAATGCAAAACGTCGCCGGTTTTCGCGTTAGCGGTCGCCGGAATGATTTCGAGGCTTAGGACGGAATTCTTCACAACGCGGACGCTGGTCTCGCCGGTGACTCCGTCGCCCGCAGCGCGAATCTTTGCATCGCCCGGCTTCAGCGCGTGCACCAGGCCCGCGGCATCCACGCTGGCAACCGAGGGAGTTTCCGAAGTCCAGGCCAGCGCAATATCCGTGCGGGGGTTGCCGTCGGCGTTTCGCGGCGTCGCGGTCAGGCGATGGGTCGCTCCGGCCGCAAGCGGCGCCGAAGGTCCGAGGACTTCTATTCTCGCGATGTGCGGCCTGCCAACGGAGATATGCGCATAACCCGTCTTCTTACCAATGACCGCTACGACCGTGATTTCACCTGGCTGCACAAAGGATACTTCGCCGGTGTCCTCCGCCACCGCCGAATCAAACGGCGCGGCGTACCAATTCTTGACTGGATCGGGCAAAGGCTGCCCATTGACGTCCTTGGCGACTGCCTTGAACTGCAGCTTGGTGCCGACGGCGGCGGTGGATTTCAGGGGGGTAACCTCAATGGTCGCCACCTTGGATTCCTCTTCCGCTTTTTTCTGCGGTTCCTGCGGCGACTTCGCGGCTGCCAACCCGGCCAGGAGTAAACACGCCGGCAGCAGACCGGTCAGGAAAACGAACGCCTGCGACAGCAAAGAGCGATTGCTCATCGATACCCTCAATTCCGCATTAGAAATGATTGCATCCGGCAATAAGACCCAACAGCGCGCGAGTCTATGGCAGGCATCCTGCGCTGTCAATGGACCAGCGCCTGGCCCGCGCGAGTACGATGTGATTTTCAGAGGGGTAGGAGTATGATATGGCTCCGAAGTCCCCACTAGAGACCCAGCAGCCGGGAGGGCCACGATGGCTCACCGCTTCACCATCGGTGTCGAAGAGGAATTCCAAATCATTGATCCGGACAGCTTGGAGTTGCGCTCGCACGTAATCCAGCTGATTTCCTCTGCGGCCGCGCGCGGCGTCGGCGACCTGGTCAAACAGGAAATGCACCAGTCGATCGTGGAAACCGGGACAAAGATTTGTGAAAACGTCAGCGAACTCCGCCTGGAGATGCACCGCACGCGCAGCGAACTAGTGCTGGCCGCGGAAAGCACCGGCTTGCGTGTCGCGGCGGCCGGAACGCATCCTTTTTCCAGCTGGATCGACCAGGTGATTTCCCCAGGCGAACGTTACCAGCACATTGTCGAGGAGATGGGGCAGCTCGCCAGATCCCTGCTGATATTCGGCATGCACGTACACATTGCCATGCCGGACAAGCAGACCACCATCGACATGATGAACATGGTGCGTTATTTCCTGCCGCACCTGCTGGCGCTTTCCACCAGTTCGCCTTTCTGGATGGGACGGAACACGGGCCTGAAATCGTTCCGGACCACCGTTTTTCGCCGCTTTCCACGCACCGGCATTCCCGAAGTTTTCGAGTCGTGGAGCGAGTACGAGAATTTCATCAACCTGCTGGTCAAACTCAATTGCATTGATACGGGGAAGAAGATCTGGTGGGACGTCCGGCCGCACCCGACCTACGGCACACTGGAGTTCCGCATGTTCGACACGGCGACGCGCGTGGAAGAGGCCGTGGCCATCGCGGCGCTCACCCAGGCGATTGTCGTTAAACTGCACCGGCTCTATACGCACAACCAGAGCTGGCGGATTTACCGCAGGGCGCTGATCGAAGAAAACAAGTGGCGGGCCGCGCGCTACGGCATTGAAGGCAAGATGATCGATTTCGGGCGCGAAGCCGAAGTGCCCATGCGCGAACTGATGCTGGAGCTGATGGAATTGATTGACGACGTGGTGGACGATCTCGGCAGCCGCAGCGCCGTCGAGTACATCCACACGATCCTGAACGAGGGAACCAGCGCGGAGCGGCAGTTACGCGTCTACCAGCAGACCGGCGATCTGAAGGACGTCGTGAGGCACCTGGTGATGGAGACGCGAGCGAGCGTTCAGGACGCAAGACCGAATTCCGCGGCCGCGATTAATTGAACCGGGCGATCGTGCAGTTTGGATGAGCAAGACAAGAGGAGGATCTCATGGCAAAAGTAGGATTGATGTGCGGGCGCGAATTCAGCTTTCCTCCGGCGTTTATCGCGCGAGTGAACGAACTCGGCAAGAAAGAAGGCATTACGGCCGAATTCGTAAAACTCGGCGGCACGAAGATGGGCGAACCAGCGGAATACCGCGTCATCGTGGATCGCATCTCGCACGAGGTCGAGTATTACCGCGGTTATCTGAAACACGCCGTGCTGCAGGGGAGTTACGTCATCAACAATCCCTTCTGGTGGACCGCCGACGACAAGTATTTCAACTATTCCGTGATGGCGAAACTCGGCATCGCCATTCCCAAAACGGTCTTGCTGCCGCAAAAGGGTTATCCCTCCGACGTGGACATCAACTCCGAATCGTTGCGAAACCTGACTTACCCGATCGATTGGGATGGGTTGCTCGATTACGTCGGGCGGCCGGCGATTCTGAAGCCGTTTTCGGGCGGGGGGTGGAAACACGTCTACAAAGTGAATAACAAGGAAGAACTATGGGAGGCTTACGACAAAACTTCCCCGTACTGCATGACGCTTCAGGAGTTCATTGATTTCACTCAGTATGTGCGGTGCTTCACGTTCGGCAAGACGGACATTCTGCCGGTGGCCTACGATCCGAAGGAACGCAAATACCTGGTGGAACACAGCTACCTGTCGAAAGAGCTGGGCGCACGCGTGGTGAAAGACGCGCAAACAATCAACCTCGCGCTCGGCTATGAAATGAACACCATTGAATTCGCCGTGAAAGATGGCGTGCCCTATGCGATCGATTTCTTGAATCCGGCGCCGGATTTCGAGCGGGACCGCATCACCGAATTTTATTTCGAGCATGTGGTGGAAAAGATGTCGCGGCTGGTGATTGACCGCGCGCTGCACGGAAACATCGCCAACACCTGGCCGCGTTGGGAAGAGATGCTGGGCATGGGCGCTGCTGCCGGCTTCACCGGTGCCCCGCGCGCGGCTCAGGCAGCGCAATCCGCGCCGTCGGGATCTACAAAAAGATGACGGCAAATCTCTCTCCCGCCTCGGGCCCGGACCCGATTGAATCCTGGAACGGATTCCTGCGGCCGCTACTGCAGGAGTCTCCCGACTTTCCCAAGAAATTTCTGCAGGACTTGCAGGACGCCAAGCTGACCTTTGGCAACCGTGTGCATTGCCCGTTTCTGCGGCCATTTTTCCTCTCGCCGCAGGATGAAGCCCGCGTGCGCCATGCAACGGAAATCCTTGCCGGGCTCGGAGAGAGGCTGGCGGCCGCTGCCGTGGAGAACAAATCGCTCTTTGCGCAATTCCATTTGCGCCCGGAGGAAGAACGGCTGGTGCGGTTGCCGGCGGGAAACGGGCCGGCGAGCACCGCCTCGCGCGTGGATGCTTTCCTTCTGCCCGATTCCCTGAAATTCACCGAATACAACGGTGAATCACCCGCGGGCTCCGGCTACACGGAAACACTGTCCGAGATTTTCCGCGCGTTGCCGGTAATGAAGGAGTTCGCGGAACAGTTTGAAATCCACAGCTATCCGTTAAGCGCGCGGCTGCTGGATGCCTTGATTGGAACGTACCGCGACTGGGGCGGAACTTCCGATCCGCCCCAGATGTTGATCACGGATTGGAGGGAAGTTCCGACCTGGAGCGAGTTCGAGATTCTCAAAGAGCGGTTCGAAGCCCTTCGCGTGCCCGTGGTGCTCGCCGATCCCCGGGAACTCGAATGGGATGGAAATCACCTGTTGGCGAAGGGAAAGAAGATCGACCTGGTTTACCGGCGTGTGCTGATCAATGACATCGTGGCCCGGCCGGATGAATGCGCGGCCCTGGTGAAGGCGTACGAATCTCAATCAGTTTGCGTGGCCAATAATTTCCGCTGCAAGATTCCTCACGTGAAGGCGTTCTTCGCCGTGTTGACGGAACAGAAAAACGCAAACCTGTTTTCAACCGAAGAACTCGATGTGATCCGGCAGCACGTTCCCTGGACGCGCGTGGTCGAGGACGTAAAAACCGACTATCGTGGCCGGCCGATCGTCCTGCTCGACTACATCCGCCAAAATCAGAACAACCTGGTGCTGAAACCCAGCGACGAATACGGAGGCACGGGCGTGACACTCGGATGGGAGATGGAGGCAGGCCAGTGGGAGAACTCGATCCAGCAGGCCATTACCAGCGGAAAATCTGCAACGGAGGGCTGCTGGATTGTGCAGGAAAAGATTGCGATGCGGCGCGGGGAGTTCCCCTACATTAATGCGGACGGTAAAGTCGAATTCCGGGACATGTTGGTAGATCTCGCCCCGTACATGTTCCGCGGCAAACTTTCCGGATTTTTGACTCGGCTGAGCGGCAGCAGCCTGGCCAACGTCACCAGCGGCGGTGGGCAGATCCCGGCCTTCTGCGTCGAGCCCAAACGCGCGGAAAAGGTGGCTGGGCAAGGCAATTCGTAGTCCCTGCATTTTTTGGCGTGGAGCCGGATTCAGGTAAAATAATGAAGATGTCTTTTGGAACTCCCCCAATCGAGCTGATGGCCGGCGCCGAAAACGCCATTGACGTGTGCCTGAGCGTCCAACCGGGCGAGCACGTAGCGCTGATTGCCGATGAAATCAGCCGCAGCGTCGCGGCAAGCCTGGAAAAAGCGTTGACGGAACGCGGCGCCGAATTCACCGGCCTGTTGCTGGAAGATTTCGGCCCCCGACCGATGAATGGCGCGCCAGAACCGGTGCTGCAAGCCCTCGAAACGGCAGATGTGGGCGTGCTGTGCATGACGCCGCAGCCGGGCGAGCTGAGCGCGCGCATGTCCATCGTGAAAGTGGTTGAACGCCGCCAGATTCGCTACGCGCACATGGTAGGTGTCACGCCCGAAATTATGCAGGAAGGCATGCGCGCGGATTACCGTATGGTGGACCGGCTGAGCGACAAGCTGCGCGAACGCATGCTGCGCGCCGAAACTCTCACGGTAAAGACCGAGGCGGGCACCTCCTTTTCCGCGCACTTCGACCGCCATCTTGACTGGGTGAAGACCAGCGGACTCATCAGCCCGCGCTACTGGTCGAATTTGCCGGCAGGCGAAGTCTTTACCACTCCCGGCACGGTTGATGGCAGATTCGTGTGCGACGCAACGGCGGGCGATTATTTCAACGGGAAGTACGGCGACCTGCAGGAAACTCCGCTGGTGCTGGAGATTATTGGTGGGCGGTTGGTGCACGCGGAGTGTAAACGCAAGGATCTGGAAGACGAGTTCTGGCGGTATTGCCACACGGATGAGAACAGCGACCGCGTCGGCGAACTTGCCTTCGGTACCAATCTCGGTCTTACGCGGATGATCGGCATTTTGTTGCAGGATGAAAAATTCCCCGGCGTGCACATCGCTTTTGGCGATCCCTACGGCAGCCAGACCCACGCCAACTGGAAATCACGCACCCACGTGGACGTGCTCACCCGCAACTGCAACGTCTGGATTGACCAGGACCAAGTGATCGAAAAAGGTCGCTACCAGATGGATCACCTGGGATTAGCTTAGCGGGTTGGAAGATTGTTTTCATTGCTTCGGGTTGAATGTTGGTGCCAAGAATAATCATTCCTCGAAATCCGGAATTTGAAGCTTGATGTCATGTAGCTCCTGAATTTCCTCGCCGGGTTTCAGCCCAATTCCACGGAAGTCGGCGGCAATTTCTGAACCCATTCCATATTTGCGACTACTGGACCCAAACTTTGCCTGCGCTGTTGCGCGATGCGACCTGTTTTTTTTGCTGACCCTACGGCGCGGTTTCTGTGTGGATGCTCGACGCTTCATTCAACCACCTCCGCCGGTAGATTGTTCCTCGCTAAAATACTACTCCGAAACGCTGGCATAAAAGCCAGCAGCTACATTGAGGAGCCGAACGGGTCTTAATAGAGTTGGGAGACGTAGGTGCCCATCTGGTGCTTCCAGTAGGGCCAGTCGTGGCCGCCTTCCGGGCCCCAGTTGTCGACGGAGTGGCGGATGCCTTTGCTGGCGAGGACTTCAGAGAGGCGGTAGGTCGGGCCGCTGTGTTCCCACGGCCCGGTGCCCGTGATGAGGTGAATGTCGCAGGAGGCAAGTTGCTCGTAGTGCCAGGGGTCGGAGAGATTCGCTAGATAGTCCACGGGATTGTTGAAGTAAAAATTGTCGTCGTACATTCCGTCCATAAAATTCTTCAGATCGTAAACTCCGGACATGGCGAAGCAGCGCTTGAAAATGTCCGGGTGCTTGAACAACGAATTCGCCGCGTGATACGCGCCGAAGGAGGCGCCCATTGTGGCAATCGCCACGCGCGACTGGCAGTTGTCCCAGATAAAAGGCACAACCTCTTCGCGCAAATAGGAATCGAAAACGGACTGAACGTAGCTGCGGTGAAACGGATGCGCTCCCTTGTTATAAAAACTGAGCCCGTTGATCGAGTTCAGCGTGTAGAACTTGATGCGCCCGGCGTCGATAAATTCGGCCAGCGCGCCAACCATGCTCTGCCCTTCCAGTTCCCATTCGTCTCCCGCACTGGTCGGAAATCCCATTAACGGCGGTCCCCAGTGCCCGTAGACCACAACGCCGAGTTCGATGCCCAGACGCGGGGAATGCCAGCGGTGATATTCGCGTTTCATTGTGTGGTGCTCTCCGTGCTGCGGGAGACGAGTATGCCAGCGCCAAGCCAACGGAGCAATTGAATTGCGTTCTCGCCGTCGGACGTGTAGAGAGAATCATCCGGACTTGCAAGCCAATACAATGCAGGTAGGATAGAGAACGGAAGTAGACGGATTTTGGGTGATTTTCGTCGGCGCAAGCGCCGGTCCAGGTGAGAACATGATCCAAATAGAAAATGTCAGTCGTCGCGGTTTCTTGAAAGGGATCGCCGGCGCCGGTGCGTTCGTACTGAGCGCGCGCTATCTGCCGGAGAGTTTGCTGGCGGCCGCAGAGCCGTCGGCTGCGGACTCGATGGCCGCCGCGGCGCTGCAGCCGAACGTCTATCTGGCCATTGCGACGGACGGAACCATCTACATCGTCGCCCACCGCGCCGAAATGGGCAGCGGTGACCGCACCGGCTTGCCTATGATCGTCGCCGATGAACTGGACGCCGACTGGAATCGCGTGAAAGTCGTGCAAGGCGGTGGCGATGCGAAGTACGGCGACCAGGACACCGACGGCTCCCACTCCGTGAGAAGTTTCTTCGATACCCTGCGCGAATCCGGCGCCAGCGGGCGACTGATGCTGGTGCGTGCCGCGGCGCAGAAGTGGGGCGTCCCCGAGAAAGAATGCACCACGGAACCTGGCATGGTGGTGCACAAGGCGAGCGGCAAGAAACTCAGCTATGGAGAATTGGCTTCCGCGGCGGCGAAGTTGCCGGTGCCGAAAAAAGAAGAGCTGCAACTGAAGGCGCGCAGCGACTGGCGCTACATCGGCAAACCAAAACAGGCTTACGACCTGAAGCACATGGTCTCCGGCCAGGCCAAGTACGGCCAGGACGCCCGCATGGACGGAATGTTGTACGCATCGGTAGCGCACCCGCCGGTCTATGGAAGCTCGCCGAGTAGTGTGGACGACTCCGCCGCGCTGAAAGTCGCCGGGGTGAAGCAGACCGCAACGATTGATACCTTCAAACCGCCAGTCGGCTACCAGGCGTTGGGCGGCGTGGCAGTGATCGCCGACAACAGCTGGGCGGCCTTCCAGGGAAAGAAAAAACTTAGGGTGGAATGGAGCAAGAGCGCTCACAGCGTGTGGAATTCCGATGCCTTCCGCAAGGAAATGGAAGCGACCTCGCTGAAGCCCTGCAAGGTGGTGCGAGAGAACGGCGACGTTGATGCGGAATTCAAGAAGGGTGGCAAAGTTGTCGAGGCGCAGTACTACGCGCCAATGCTGGCGCACGCTTCGATGGAGCCGCCCGCCGCTCTGGCCATTTTCAAAGATGGAAAAGTGGAAGCCTGGGCGCCTTCGCAAAACCCACAGGGCGCGCAGGATGCGATCGCCGCGGCGGTCGGAATCAAAAAAGAAGACGTCACCGTAAATGTGACGCTGCTCGGGGGCGCGTTCGGCCGCAAGTCATTCCCGGATTTCATCGTCGAGGCGGCGGTATTATCGAAAAAAACCGGAAAGCCAATTAAAGTGGTCTGGAGCCGCGAAGACGACATCAAGTTCGACACCTTCCATTCGGTGGCCGCGATGTATTTCAAGGCGACGCTCGGCGCCGACGGGAAACCCACCGCATGGCTGCAGCGCAGCGTCTTTCCGCCCATCGCCTCAACCTTCGACCCAACGGAGTATGCCGACGCCGGAGAAATCGGCCTCGGTTTCAGCGATGTTCCCTTCGCGCTGGCAAATCATCGCGCGGAAAATGGTCCCGCGCCCGCGCACACGCGCATCGGCTGGCTGCGTTCGGTCGCGAACATTTATCACGCGTTCGGAATTCACTCGTTCGTGGGTGAATTGGCCAGCGCGGCGGGCAAGGACCAGGTGGACTATATCCTGGCGCTGCTTGGCCCCGACCGCATCATTCCGAAAACCGAGTTGCCGAAGGATTACACCAATTACGATGGCGATTACGGGCAATATCCGATTGACGTGGCCAGGCTGCGCCGCGTGGTGCAGCTTGCCGCCGAAAAATCCGGCTGGGGCAAGCAAAAGCTGGGCAACGGACTGGGGATGGGAATTGCGGTGCACCGCAGTTTCCTTACTTACGTCGCCACAGTCGTACAGGCGGAAGTGAAGGACGGCCAGGTAAAAATCCATCGCGTGGATTCCGCGCTGGATGCGGGCACCATCGTGAATCCGCTCACCGTTCGCCAGCAGTTCGAAGGCGCCGCCACGATGGGCACCAGCCTGGCGTTTTATGGCGAGATCACCGCGACCAACGGCGTAATCAACCAATCCAACTTCGATTCCTACCAGGTGGCGCGCATGAATGTCGCGCCGCGCGAAACCAACGTGCATATCATCGCCAGCGACGCGCCGCCGGCAGGCATCGGCGAGCCGGGCTTGCCGCCGTTTGCGCCAGCACTTTACAACGCGATCTTTACAGCGACCGGCAAACGGCTGCGGGAGATGCCGCTGTCGAAGCTCGGGTTGGCGTGAGCGGGAGAAGTCAGTTCTAAGTAGTTGGTTATTAGTTTTAAGTTTCAGAGAGAAATGGCGGTTGAAACTTTGGGGAAGAGGGCGCAGCGATGCTGCGTCCTTTTCTTTTTTGAAGTAGTATGCGGACCGGGAGGATTGCGTTGACGCGGATCCTGAAATTCATGTGGTTGCTGCTCGCTCTGTTTGCGGTTCCCACGTTTGCGCAGCGCCGCCCCGTGCTGCCGCAGATCGATGAACCACATCCTTACTACTACCGTGAACTCTACCTGCCCCAGTTGACCAGTGGTCCCAGCAGCCTGACCTGGGGCCCGGATTCGAAGGAATTGATTTACTCGATGGCGGGTTCGCTTTGGCGGCAAACGCTTGGTTCCGAAACCGCCGTGCAACTTACGGACGGTCCTGGCTACGACTACCAGCCCGATTGGTCGCCGGACGGAAAATCCGTCGTCTACGTTTCCTATCAGAAAGATGCGATGGAGCTCTGGCTGCTGGATCTCACCAGTGGAAAATCCGTTCAGTTGACCAGCGGGAGCGCCGTCAACGTGGAACCGCGCTGGTCGCCCGATGGGAAACAGATCGTCTGGGTTTCCACGCAATACAACCGGCGATTTCACATCTTCATCGCCGATGTGAAAAACGGGGCGCTCGAAAAGGTGGAGCGTCTTACGGGCGAAACGAAGAGTTCCCTGCCCCGCTACTACTACAGCGCCTATGACATGGAAATCAATCCAGCCTGGACGCGCGACGGAAAGGAGATTCTCTTCGTTTCCAATCGCGGCCACATTCACGGCACAGGCGGCTTCTGGGTGATGAAAGCGGAACCAGGCGCCGAGGCGCGCGAAATTCATTACGAAGAAACCAACTGGAAAGCGCGTCCCGATTTTTCGCCCGACGGCTCGCGCATGGTCTACAGCTCTTATCTCGGCCGCCAGTGGCACAACCTGTGGCTGATGCCGGCCAAGGGCGGCGATGCATTCCCTCTGTCCTACGGCGATTGGGACGAGACGAATGCGCGCTGGTCTCCCGATGGAAAAAAGATTGCGTACATCTCCAACCAAACGGCAAGAACAGAACTATGCGTCAGCGATTATCCGGGCGGAAAGGTGCAGATACTGAGCGCTGGACGACACGGTAAACGCAGGGAGATCAAACTTACCCTGAAAGTCGTTGACGAGAATGGAAAAGACGCGCCGGCACGCATCTCCATAACGGATGAACGTGGATTTTCATACGCTCCCGACGACGCCTTGATCTACGCGGATGACGGATATGATCATTCCACGCAACTGTTCGAGAGGCACTACTTCTACGGCACAGGAAATGACATCGTGTATGTGCCCGAGGCGAAAATCCGTGTGGAGGTAACAAACGGTTTTGAACGGCCTGCGGATCCCAAACAAATGTCCGTCTTTGCGGGAGCAAACCGTCTCTTAACTGTCCGGCTCAACCCTAAGATGAAACTCGCTGAGAACGGAGCCTGGACTAGCGGAGACTTGCATGTGCACATGAATTATGCGGGGGCTTATAGAAAAGAATTACGGCAATTGGCGGAAGAAGGCGAAGCGGAAGGCTTGAACTTTATTAACAATCTAATTGTAAACAAGGAACAGAAATTTCCGGACATCGGCGCGCTGCACTATGGCGGCGAATACCAGCAACGCACAACTGACGTTGTACAAGGGCAGGAGTTTCATACGAGTTATTGGGGGCATCGAGGGATTCTGCGGTTGAAGGAGCATTTGCTGCTACCCGGGTATGCGGGATATCCGAACACAGCGGCAGCGAGTTTGTATCCAATGAATGCGGATGTGTACGACATGGCGCACGCGCAGGGTGCGTTGGTTGGCGCGGTTCATCCGTTTGACGCGATACCAGACCCGTTTGCGAAGCCGGCGCAGCGACTCACCGACGAATTGCCAGTCGATGTCGCGCTGGGGAAGCTTGACTACATGGAAATAGTTGGCTTCAGTGACCACAAATCAACGGCGGAGGTGTGGTACAAGCTGCTGAACCTTGGATTCAAATTGCCGGCCGGCGCAGGAACCGACGCGACAACGAATTACGCTGCTCCGATCCGAGGGCAAGTGGGGTTCGATCGCGTTTATGTCTGGACTCCTGGCTGGCCCGCGAGTATTGACACTTGGCTGGACGAACTGAAACAAGGCCGAACGTTTGCCACCAACGGGCCGCTGATTGAATTCAAGCTGGGCGGAGAGATGGTTGGCAGCGAACTGAAATTTGATTCGCCGCAAGCAGTGGTTCCGTTCACTGCAAAACTGCGCTCTATCGTTCCTGTGGACCACCTGGAAGTCGTGTGCAACGGTAAAGTGGCGAAAACACTGCCGACCGACGAAGCAAAGGAATCGGCGGACATCATGGGCAGTTTGCCACTACAGGGAAGCGGGTGGTGCGTGCTGCGCGCGTGGAGTGAAAAAGCCGAATATCCGGTGATGGACAACTACAGCTACGCCACAACAAGCCCCGTGTACATCACCATCGCGGGAAAGCGAGCCTACTCCAAAAAAGACGCGGAATATTTCCAGGCCTGGATCGACCGCACCATCGAGATCACTTCGCGGTACCCGGATTGGAATTCGCCCGCGGAAAAAGAGTACGTCCTGAAAAGGCTTCGCGAAGCGCGGACTGTGTACGAACAATTGCACTAGCTCGTGTTCCCTCGAGGGCTGGGCAATTCCCGGCATCTGCAGGTATTCCACAAGGTGCAGCCTTGTCCGAATCGTGACATTAGAGATAGAATTCCGCTGTTGATTCGGTGCGGGACATTCCGAGTGGGGCGTCTCGAATTCAGAAAAACAGCCTTTCCCAGAACTGGGGCACTCGCTCCGCCCCCGATTCCGCAAGAACATCGATAAGGAAGCAACGCTGCAATTTACAGCCGGAGAGAAGAGTGCGAATGCGCGGGAGACGAACGACGAAATACGAAACCGCCAGCCGATTCTCCGCGTCCAGTCCAAAAGCCTTCTGGAAGGAGGGCGCATGATTCTTGGCATACCCCGGGAGATTTATCCGAGAGAGCGGCGCGTCGCGCTGGTTCCTGCCGTAATCCCCAACCTGAAAAAAGCGGGCCTGGATGTGCTGCTGGAAGCGGGCGCCGGCCAGGCCGCGGGCTATCCCGACAAGGAATATGTTGAAAAAGGCGCGAAGCTGGCGGCCGATCGCGCGGAAGTTTTTCGCACAGCCGACATCATTGTGCAGTTCCTGTGTCACGGCGCAAACGACAAAAACGGGGCCGAAGATCTTCCGCTCCTTCGCAAAGGCCAGGTGCTGATGGGTTTTCTTCGCCCGCTCGGAACGCAAAAAACCTTGCAGGAAATTGCCGATCGCGGCGTCACCTCCTTTGCTGTGGAACTTATGCCGCGCATCACCCGCGCACAAAGCATGGATGTGCTCTCCTCGATGGCCACGATTTGCGGATACAAAGCGGTGCTGCTTGCGGCAGACACGCTTCCGCGCATGTGCCCGATGCTGACAACCGCCGCAGGCACCATCGCGCCGGCACGCGTGCTGATCATCGGCGCGGGCGTTGCCGGACTGCAAGCCATCGCCACCGCTCGCCGGTTGGGCGCCGTAGCCTCCGCTTACGACATGCGCCCCGCCTCGAAGGAACAGGTGCAGAGCCTCGGCGGGCGTTTCGTGGAACTCGCGGTGGAGGCGAAGGACGCACAGGACGCCAGCGGCTACGCCAAGGCGCAGGATGAAAGCTTTTATCAGAAGCAACGGGAACTGCTCGGCAACGTCATCGCCGAAAGCGATGTGGTGATTACCGCGGCGGTGATTCCGGGCAAGAAATCTCCTGTGCTTGTCACGAAGGAAATGGTCGAACGCATGGCCCCGGGCTCCGTAATCGTGGATCTGGCCGCGGAGCGCGGAGGGAATTGCGAACTCACCCAACCGGATGAAATCATCGTCGCGCACGACGTGACCATTATTGGCGAATACAATCTCGCGGGAACCGTACCCTATCATGCCAGCCAGATGTTCGCCCGCAACATCACCTCTTTCCTGCTTCACCTGGTGAAGGATGGCAAGTTCCAGCTGAATCTGCAGGACGAAATCATGCGCGAAACCCTGGTGACCCGCGACGGGGAAATTGTGAACGCGCGCGTAAGGGAATTTTTCTCGATGCCGGCGCTGCAGGCCGCCCCGGCCGGAGGAGGGGCCTGATGCAACTGGACCTGGTCACAAGTCTTTACGTGTTCCTGCTCGCAGCGTTTATCGGCTTCGAGGTGATCCGCCGTGTCTCGCCGCTCCTACACACTCCCCTGATGAGCCTGACCAACGCGTTGGACGCTATCGCCGTTGTCGGCGCCATCATCCTGGCCGGCGAAGGAAAAAGCAACCTGGCGAAGATCCTGGGCACGATCGCCATTATCGCCGCAACCAGCAATATCGTCGGCGGCTTCATGATTACCGACCGCATGCTCAAAATGTTCAAAGCCAGCGGCCCGAGGAAACCGTAACCATCATGTTCGCGAGCGAAAACATTCTTGAAATTACTTACCTGATCGCCACCGCCCTTTTCGTTCTTTCCTTGAAATGGCTGAGTTCCCCCGTCACCGCGCGCCGCGGCGTCTGGGCGGGTGAAGCCGGCATGCTGCTGGCCATCGCGGGAACACTGCTTCACAAGGGCATCGTCGACTACCGGTGGATTGCCATCGGCCTGGTTCTTGGCACGATCATCGGCGTGCCCCTAGGTCGCGTCGCCATGACGGCCGTACCGCAGCGAACCGCGCTCAGCCACGCGTTCGGGGCACTCTGCGTGACGATGGTGGGCACAGCCGAATTTTATTTGCGCGCTCCGAACGTCCCGCAATTCATGATGGGCGTGCTTTCGCTGGAAGTGATTCTCGGGGCGCTCACTTTCACGGGCAGCCTGATGGCCGCGGGCAAGCTCCAGGAAGTGTTGCCGCAACGCCCGATCACGTACAAAGGCCAGAATCTCGTAAACCTCGGCCTGTTGGCGGTTGCCGTGGGCATCGGCGTCACTTTGGTCCTGCATCCTGACAAGACTTTTCTCTTCCCCTTCATGATCGGCATCCCCCTGGCCTTCGGCGTGATGATGATCATCCCCATCGGCGGGGCGGACATGCCGACAGTCATTTCGCTGTTGAATTCCTATGCGGGACTTTCCGCGGCGGCGATGGGCTTTGTGCTCAGCAGCAAACTGCTGATCGTCGCCGGGGCACTGGACGGCGCTTCGGGCTTCATTCTTTCCGTGAACATGTCCAAGGCGATGAACCGGTCGTTCACAAACGTCTTGTTCGGCGCCTTTGGCCAGGAACAGGTGGCGGTGGCAGGCACGAAAGAGACGCGCCCCGTCCGCAGCGCTTCGCCGGAAGAAGCGGCCGGAATTCTGGCCGCGGCCAGCAAAGTGGTGATCGTCCCGGGATACGGCATGGCAGTCGCGCAAGCCCAGCACAAAGTGCGCGAACTGTACGACGCGCTCACCAAACGCGGCGTCGACGTAAAGTTCGGCATCCATCCGGTTGCAGGAAGAATGCCGGGCCACATGAACGTGCTCCTCGCCGAAGCCGACATCCCGTACGACAAGCTTCTCGAAATGGACGACATCAACGGCGATTTCCCGCAGACGGACGTTGCATTGATCATCGGGGCTAACGACGTGACAAATCCCGCAGCCCGCGAAGATCAGGGCAGCCCCATCTACGGCATGCCCATTCTCGATGTGGATAAAGCCCGGACAGTGATGGTCATCAAGCGCAGCATGGGCGCCGGTTTCGCCGGCATCGAAAATCCTTTGTACTACATGGACCGGACACTGATGCTTTTCGGCGACGCGAAAAATTTCGTGGGCTCTATCGTGCGGGAGCTCTCCGGCGGGCACAACTAGGCATCGCCTCGTCACTGTTCTTTGCAATATCCGTCGTAAGCGCCTGGGAACTATCTTTATTAGTTATCAGGCTGGCCTCTCTATCTGACTTTCCCTGCTCAGAAACTCTGCCTCGTTATATACTTACGCCGTTGGACCCAGGGAGCCACTGCCAAGCTGGCGATATGGGTGTGCTTGGGTCCTTAACGTCTCATGGATGAGTTGAAGCCCAAGCCCGGCCGAGGACAGGACACCGGTGGCGGATTACGCGCCCCAGCCAAAGGCGAAAGCTCGTCCAGCGAAGTGCCCCTCGACAACGATGGCGCGACCTTCATTGAACCACCTCCCCGCCGGCCTTCCGCAGACCCTGGCGCCACCGTCATTCACCCCGAAGCCTCCCGCGAAGAGGGCACATCGGTCCGCAATCCCAGCGGTCCTCGCTCTTTTGTAACTTCCTATCAGAATGTCGTCCTCCAGGAGGGAGACGTCCTCGGCGGGCGCTACGAAATCCTTGCCCTTCTCGGCGAAGGCGGCATGGGTGCGGTCTACAAAGCCAAGGATCGCGAAGTGGAACGCGTGGTAGCGTTGAAGCTGATCCGCCCGGAAATG
>DASYXF010000074.1:0-40749 GCA_035935335.1 Candidatus Acidiferrum sp. | reverse complement strand
GGCGTGATTGTGCCGCTGGGATTTTTCACGCTGGGGAGTTCGGTGATTCTGCCGCTGCTTGCGCGGGTGCTGGCATGGCCGCTTGGATGGCTGGTTGCGTTGCAGGGGCACGTGATCGGGTGGTTCGCGGGACTGGCGCATGGAAGCTACCGGATACCGGGGCCGCCGGAGTGGGTGACAATTGTCTTTTTTGTGATCGGGATTCTGCTGGCGACGAGCCTGCTAGTGGAAAGCAAATGGGGGCGGCGAGTGAAATGGCTTGCGGCGATCGGACTGCTTGTGGCTTCGCTGGTGATTGCGACGTATCCCTTCCCTGCCGTGGTGGAGCGCGGGACACTGGAGGTGGATGTTTTGGACGTGGCACAGGGGGATTCGATCCTGGTGATTTCGCCGAAGGGGAGCACGCTACTGATTGACGGCGGAGGAAAGTTCGCGGGTTTCCGCGGGCATGAAGAGATGCCGGGACCGGATCCGGGAGAGGAGGCGGTGTCGGCGTATTTGTGGTCGCGGGGGATACAGAGGGTGGATGCGGTGGCACTGACACACGCGCATCAGGACCATATCGGCGGGTTGAAAGCGGTGATGGAGAATTTTCAGGTTGGACGATTGTGGATTGGACGAGAGACGGAGACTCCCGCGCTGGGGCAATTGAAACAGATCGCAGAACGAAAGCACGTTTGGATTGAGCACGGAATTCGCGGGCAGAGTTTTTTGTGGGACGGCGTGCAGGTGGATATTTTGTGGCCGCAGATTTCGCCGGAGGAGGTTGCGCCGAGCGCGAAAAATAACGATTCGCTGGTGGTGCGGTTGCAATACAAAGAGCGCAGCGTGCTGTTGCCGGGGGATGCGGAGAAGCAGGCGGAATACGCGATGCTTTCGGAGACGGGGGCCGAAATGCTTCACGCGGATGTGCTGAAAGTAGGGCACCACGGAAGTAAGAACTCGACGATGCCGGAGTTTTTGGAAAGCGTAGGGCCGCAGATCGCGATTATTTCGGCGGGAGAGCAGAATCCGTATGGGCATCCGAGTGCGGAGGTGCTGGAGAGGCTGAGGGAGAGCGGGGTTCGGATTTTGCGGACGGATGAAGAGGGGGCTGTGCAGGTGGTAACGGATGGGCACGGGATTCGGGTGAGTTGTTTTGTGGGATGCGGGTAGGACGAGGAAGAGAGGAAAAGGATAACGCAAAGGCGCTGAGGGGATGCAGAGAAGAGGAAAGAAAGAGCAAGGCGCGGAGAAGAGAAAAGAAAGAGCAAGGCGCGGAGAAGAGAAAGGCGCCCGCCTCGGAAGGCGGCCGCTACAAAAGGAAGGAAAACTCAAGAGCGGGCCGGGCGAGCCCGGCCTCTACAAAGGAAAGAGCACAGCCAGGAATGGCTGTGCTACCGGGGGATTCAGGCTGCGTGAAGGCGCCAGATGACGACGAGAACAAGGAGTAGGAAGAGGAAGCCGAGGGCGGCCTGGTATTCGTGGTTTTTGCGATATTGGGACCAGGAGAAGGAGCTGGCGACGGCGGCTGGTTGTTTCGGTGCGGTTAAGCGTGGGAAAAAGAGCGGGACGGAATTGGCATAAGCATCGAATGCGGCGCCGTGGTGGCCACGGAGTTCGATTTCTTCGCGGCGCATGACGAGGGTGTAGACAAGAGCGAAATAGAGAAGGAGAAGGGCGGCGGAGAGCCAGGAATTCATGGCGATGGCGGCGCCGAGAGCGAGGATGCTGCTGCCGAAGTAGAGAGGGTTGCGGGTGCGGGCGTAAGGACCGGTGGTGGTGAGGACGGCTTGCTTGTGGAGATATCCGGCAGCATAGGCGCGCATGGCGAGACCGAGGAGGCCGACGGCGGCGCCGATGAGAATGGGGCACGGGGCGGGACGAGAAAAATAGAGAACGACGACGGCGAGGATGTAGCCGATGCGGACGCGCTGGCGGGCGAAAAAATCGAGCAGGGTCATGCGGAAGCTCCGAGTTGGAGCTTAACCGCGTCGAAGACCTGAGCGACAGAAACTTTGAGGAGCGAGGGATTCGTCTCGGTCTCGCGTTTGTGAGTTGTGGAGGCGGCGGGATCACGAAGGACGAAGTGTTGCGGCGGGTACGGGCCGTTGCGGGCGGGGTTAGTGGGGCCGAAGATGGCGACGGCTTTTGTTCCGAGTGCGATAGCGAGATGGAGCGGACCAGTGTCGCCGCCGACGATGCATTGCGCGCCCTGGAGCAGGGCCATAAGCTGGCCGAGTTCGCCGTTGTAGAGGAATGGATCGGCGTTGCCGCTGAAGGATTTTACGGCGGCGGCGAGGGGTTCTTCTCCGGGGCCGTAGTTGATGACACAGCGCAGGGTTAGATCTGCACGTATTTTTCGGCAAAGTTCGCCGAAACGTTCTGCGGGCCAGCATTTGGAGCGCCAGCCACCGCCGGGACTCAACACAACATAACGCTCGATGCCGGCAGCGGCGAGGTCGGACTTGACGCGCCGGCAATCGGTTTCACTCACTTTCAACTTCACCGGGCCGACTGCGTTTTGGGCTCCCGCTCTTAAAGACAATTCCCCATTTTGATCGGCGATGTGAGCTGCGTGCGCGTGAATGCGGTCTGTATAAAGGACGGGCACACCGAATTCGCGAATGGATTCTGAGGAGAAGCCGATTCGTTTGGGGACGCCGGCCAGAAACGGGAGAAGGGCGGATTTCCAGAGGCCTTGGTAGTCGATGGCGGCGTCCCATTTTTGCGCGCGGATTTTGGAGATTGTTTGGCGGACGCCGGCGAGATCGCGGGAATCGACAGGCCAGATTGCGGTGGCGAGGCTGCTGCTGGCAACGAGATTTACCCAACGGGGATGCGTCAGCCAGATGATTTCGGCGCGCGGGAAAGAGTTGCGCAAGCCGGCGACGGCGGGAAAGGTGTGGACAATGTCGCCGAGCGAGCCGAGGCGGACGACAAGGAAACGCGGCTCAGACATGCGGGGCCTTGCGGATGGCATCGAGAAGCGAGCGCGTGGAATGGTCTTTGGGGTCGCCGACGATGGCAACGCGGATACCGAGACGCGCGGCGACAGCACGCTCTGGGACGGAGTCGGCGGTGTAGTCGGTGCCTTTAGCGTGGACGTCGGGGCGCAAATCTTCGAGGAGCTTTTCGACGTTGGGCTCCGGGAAAATCACGACGTAATCGACGTCGCGGAGCGCGGCGACCAGAAGAGCGCGGGCGTGTTCGTCCAGAATGGGGCGGCCTGGACCTTTGAGAGAGCGGACGCTGGAATCGGAATTGACCGCGACGACGAGAATTTCTCCTTCGGATTTTGCGGCGGAGAGATAGCGGGCATGACCGACGTGGAGCGTATCAAAGACGCCGTTTGCGAGCACGATGGACGCTCCACGAAGCTTGGCCGCTTCCACAAGGGCGCAGAGTTTTTCGCGGGAGACAATTTTTGATGGGGCGCTGCGCATGGGTCAGGAGGTTTTGCCGGAGGCCGAAGAGCCAATGGCCTCGAGAAGTTCGGTGCGGGAGATGGCGGCGGTGCCGCGTTTCATGACGACAAGGCCACCGGCGATGTTGGCGAGGTGCGCCGCTTCGAGCGGGGTGGCGCCGCAGGTGAGGCCGAGGGTATAGACCGCGAGGACGGTGTCGCCCGCGCCGGTGACATCGACAGGCTGATCGCTGCCGTGGATGGGGATGTGGGCCGTCTGCATGCCGGACTGAAAAAGGGCGAGGCCGTCGCGGCCACGGGTGACGACGAGGGATTCGAGATGCATCTGTTCGAGCGTGGCGCGGCCGCAGCGTTCGAGTTCGGCGAGATTTTTTCCGATGGTGGTGTGATGGAGGGATTCAAGTTCGCCTTCGTTGGGCGTGGCGGAGTGAAGACCGGCGCGCTTGTAGTCCGTGAGGCGGTAGCGGGAGTCGAGCGTCGAGAGCAGGGCTCGTTTGCTGGAGGAGAGAATCTTCGCCACAACTTGCGGACTGACGACGCCGAAGCCGTAATCGGAAACAGCTAGGGCATCGGCTTTCTTCAAGGACTTCGCGAGCACGGATTGAATTTTGCCGTGAATTTCGGGGGGCAACGGATGGTCGGGTTCGTAGTCCACGCGGAGAACCTGCTGGCCGGCTTTGTGGGCCCAGCCGGCGAGGAAGCGGGTTTTGGTGGGAGTGGTCCAGCCCTTGACACGGAAGATGCCGGAGACATCCACTTTATTTGCGCGGAAAAATTCGAGGAGGCGGTCGCCGGCTTCATCTTCGCCAACCGCGGTGACGGGAAAGACTTTTGCGCCGAGAGAGGTGAAATTGTTGGCGGCGTTGGCGCCGCCGCCAGGGACAATCTGCGTTTCGCGGTGTTTGAGGATGAGGACGGGGGCTTCGCGGGAGACGCGGGTGATGTCGCCGAACTGGAAGGCGTCGGCGACGAAATCGCCGAGCACGACGACGGTTTTTGTGGAAAAGCGCTCGACAATTTCGGCGAGCGCGACGAGATCCACGGAGGGTGTGGGAACGAGCTGTTTTTTGGGGCGCTTGGTCATTTAGACCTCAGAATTCCGGGCAGACGGAAACATACGAGAACGGTGGAGAGGATTCAAGTCGGGCGGGGTGAGGAGCGTGGATAGCACGGCGTCCGGAGACGGAGAAGAAGGCGGCCTAAAGCCGCCGCTACGGGCGAAGAGGCTAGGCAGGAGACACCTCCGATAGAGCTGATTGCAGGGCGGATTCGACCATGGCCGGAGTGACGGCGGTCATGCAGCGATGATCGGTTGGGCAGCGGCGAAGAAAGCAGGGGCTGCAGTAGGGTTTTTGCTGGACGATCGTGAGGCGAGGAGTGACGGGAGCGGTGCCATCGGGATCGGTGGGACCGAAGACGGCGACGACCGGGAGCCCGACGGCGGCGGCTACGTGCATGGCGCCGGAATCGTTGCCGAGGAAGAGGTGGCATTGCGACAGGATGGCGGGGAGATCGGCGATAGTGGTTTTGCCGGTGAGGTTAATAGGAGCGCGCTGCAGTTCGGCGGCGATGGCGGTGGAAACGGGGAGTTCGCCGGGCGTGCCGAAGAGAATTATATCGGCATCGGCGTGAGAGAGAAGGGCGTTCAGGGCCTTGGCGAAGCGATCGGGGGGCCAGCATTTGGCGGAACCGTAGGAGGCTCCGGCGCCGACGGCGATGCGTGTGGCATGGGGGCGTGAGCCGGCCTCCAGAAGAGTTTGAGCGGCGCGCTGACGGGAGGCGTCGGGAACGCGAAGAGTGATGTGGGGTTCATCGGGAAGTTGATCGAGCCAGGCGGCGCGGCGGATGAGTTCGAGGTAGTAAAACTTTTCGTGCGGAGGAATTTCACCGGGCTTAGGGACGGGGATCGCTTTGGTGAGGAGAAGGCTGCGGGCGTCGCGGGCGTAGCCGATGCGCTGGGGAATTTGGGCGCGCCAGGCGAGCCAGGCTGCGTCGAAGGCGTTTTGCAAGAGGAGCGCAGCGTCGAATTTGCGAGCGCGGAGATCGGCGGCCAGTTTTTCACGGCCACTCAAACCGTGGTGTTCACCTTTGGGATCATAGGGGATGAGTTCATCGCAGACTTGCTGGTCGCGGTAGATGTCGGCGACATAAGGGCGAGCGACGATGCTGATTTGCGTATCGGGATGCCGCTGGCGGACGGCGCGCAGTGCTGGCAGGGCCATGATGGCGTCGCCGACCCAGTTGGTGGCGCGAATCATGATTTTCATGCTGGAAGCCATCCTGCTCTGCCGACATCCTCGGGAGAACACAGGGAGCAAGCGAAAAGCAGATCCCTCACCCCGCAGAAAGCGCGGGGATTCTGGATGACAGCTTTGCGGAATCGTATTACGCCGAGGTGGAAGCCCGGACCTCCTAAAGAATCATTGATGAGATACCTCCTGGTCATACCAGAGTGCTCCTGGCGGCGAGGCGATCGCGGATGAAGCTGAAGAAGGCGTCTTGCTGGGGGAGTTCCAGCTCGATTACGGCGATGAAGACAGGAAAATGAGAGAAGGAGATGCCGGAGAGATTTTGGGCGTCTTTTTCGGTGGTGACGAAGGCTTTGGCACCGCCGCTGCTGGCTGCGTGCTCGAGTTCGCCGGCGTCGCGCTGGTCGTAGTGATGGTGATCGGGAAACTCGCTGGTTTGGGCGACGGAAATGTTCCAGGTTTTGAGATCCTGGAAAAAAGCTTTCGGGTTGCCGATGCCGCAGAAGGCGTAAAAAGGGCCGGAGCCGATTTCCTGGGTGGAGAGAAGCTGCATTCCCTCGCCGAGGCGTCGGAAACCGAGAAGACGGGTGACGGCGGAAAAGACTGGATAGTCCTGAAGCTTTTCGATGGTGGCGAGCGTGGCGGGGGAGGCTTCGAGGCGAGTGATGACGAGGAGATCGGCGCGATCCATGGCGGAGACCGGTTCGCGGAGACGTCCGGCGGGGAGCATGCTTTCGCGGCCGAGGGGTTGGGAGGCGTCCATGAGGAGGATGTTGACGTCGCGGAAAAGCGGGAGATGCTGGAAACCGTCGTCCAGGAGGAAGAGGTCCACGCCTTTGGATTCAAGCTGGCGGCCGGTTTCGTAGCGGTCGGGGCCGACACCGAACATCACGCGATCCTGCAGGCGGAATTTCATCAGTTCGATTTCATCGCTGGTGCCGCCAGCGCCTCTGTAGCCACGGGTCAGGATGGCGACGCGTTTTCCGAGGGCGAGGAAGCGTTCGGCTAGCCAGATGACCATGGGAGTCTTGCCGGTGCCGCCGACAGTGAGATTGCCGACGCTAATGACGGGCGTGTTGAGGCGTTTTGTTTTGAGAGTGCCTTGCGCATAGAGGCGGGCGCGGAGACGCATGAGGTCGCCGTAGATTACCGACGCGGGCCACAGAAGCAGACGCAGCCACGGCGGCAGGTTCATCGCGCGGAACCATCCTGGTGCCGGGCAAGCTGTTTAGCGATGGCGGCAACGGCGCGATCGAGGGCGCCGCGGCTGCTTTCGACGAGCTGGCGCGCGGTGCCGCCCATGCTCTGCATCTTTTCCGGGTCCTTGAGGAGGTGAATCATTTCGACGCCGGCGTCTTCGGGGCTTTCGACTTGAATGGCGGCTTTGGATTCAACGAAGCGGGCGGCCATGGCGGCGAAGTTTTCCATGGAAGGGCCGAAGACGGGGACTTTGCCGAAGGCAGCGGGTTCGAGAATGTTGTGGCCGCCGGATTCGACGAGCGAGCCGCCGACGAAAACGCCATCGGCGAGGCGATAGAGGGAGGCGAGTTCGCCGATGGAATCCAGGAGGAGGACGGTGACGTCGTCGGGAATTGTGTTTTGGCCGTTGCTGGAAGCTGGAGAATTGCCGGGACCGGGGAGGGCGAGTTCCGAGCGGCGGATGAATTTACGGTGGGACTCTTCGATGAATTCGGCGGCGAAGGAGAAGCGCTCAGGCTTGCGGGGAGCGAGGACCAGGAGGGCTTTGGGAAAGTCGCCTTGCACGACGCCGAAGACGAGAAGGGCCAGGGGTTCTTCCGTGGCGACTACGCTGCCAGCGACGATGAGCGGGCTGCGGCCGCGGCGGGCGCATTCTTCTTCGAGCCATTTGGCGAGGGGAGTGGGGGCGGGGAGTTCGAGATCGTATTTCAGGTTGCCGCTGACGGTGACTTTTGCGGGCGGGGCGCCGAGGGTGCGGAGGCGGTCGGCGTCCTGCTGGGATTGCATGAGGAAGGCGGCGGCAGAGTTCAGGGCAGACTTGAGAAGCGGTCTCAGAAAGAAGCCGAATGCACCTAGATAACTTTGCCAGCGGGAGAAGGAGCGATCGGAGATGCGGCCGCTGACGAAGAGGACGGGGATGTTACGGCTGGCGGATTCGCGGAGGAAGTTGGGCCAGATTTCGGTTTCGAGGATGATAACGATGGCGGGCTTTATCGCGCTAAGGACGCGGCGGACGCTGAAGGTCCAGTCGAGGGGGAAAAAGATGACGGCATCGGCGAAGGGCATGCGCTCTTTGGCCAGGGCGTAGCCGGTGAGGGTGGTGGTGGAGATGACAAGCGGGCGCTGGGGGTAGGAGTCTTTGAGGCGGCGGGCAAGGGTAACTCCGGAGAGGGCTTCGCCTACGGAAACGGCGTGAATCCAAATGGCGCCGGGATGGTGGGCGGGGAGCTTTTCGAGTCCCAAAATGGAAAAGCCGAGGCGCTGGCCGAGATTAGAGAGATATTTGCCGTGGCGCAGGCCCTGGATGAGCCAATAGGGCGACGTCAGCAGGGCGGCGAGGCCCATCAAAAAACTGTAGAGGAAGTACACTCGATGTGACTCCGGTTGTTCCGGGATTCGCGTGCGCCCGAGGGCGGAGAGGCGGAGCAACCCGGCTTCTCCCCCAAGAATCGAAGGCCTCAGGATGCAAACAGTCTATTATAGCCTCATGAAGAAACTCCTTGCTGTGGTGGTGGTGGTTTGGGGAATTTTGCTGGGACGGGTGTCGGCGGGACAAGAGGTGCGGCCGCTGCAGACTTCGATTCTGGATTCGCACGAGGGCGTGACGATTGGCGTGGAGCCGTGGACGCAGGCGAGCCGATACAAGGCAAAGTTTCCGAAGAAAACGCCGTTTGCGGCGGGCATTGTGGCGTTGAAGCTGAGCATTCGCAACGATAATGATGAGGCGGTGAAATTGAATTTGCACCGGATTCGATTGCTGGTGCAGTTGGATCAGGACAACAAGCAGGAGCTGGAGGCGTTGACGGCGGATGATGTGGCGGACGCAGTGATGTTGAGGCAGAACGGGAAAGACCCGACGGCGCGGCGGTTGCCAATTCCCTTGCCGATCAATAGGCCGAAGCCTACGCGAGACAAGAATTGGGAGGAGTTTCGCGGGGACTGCCAGAATGCGGGGATGCCCTCGGGGGTAATTGGGGCGCACAGCACGATGGAAGGCCTGGTGTATTTCGATCTGCGCGGGGAGTGGGATTTGCTGCAGACGGCGAGATTGTATGTGCCGGATTTGCAGAGGATGACGTCGCAGCAGGCGATTTTGTATTTCGATATTGATTTCAGCCGGGGGACGGCGAATTAGGGTTTTGTAGCGTCCACCTTTAGGTGGACGCGGATTCTATTCAGGCGGGCGGGTCCACCTAAAGGTGGACGCTACGCGGTTATTGAATTAGTATATTAATGCGTGATATATACGCGCCCGGCGTGACTGGGTGCCTTATGACTTTCCCGCGTAAGAAGATTCGCCTCCCTGCTGCGAGCTACATCGGACTTCGCAGATATTTTCTGACTCTCTGCTGTTTCGAACGACACAAGTATTTTCTTCAAGAGGATTTCAATCAACATTTTGTTGGAAAGCTGCGGGAACAGGCGGCGGTTCATCAATTTTGCGTCCCAGCATATTGTTTGATGCCGGACCATATGCATCTTTTGGTGGAGGCCCTGGCGGTCAAGTCAAATCTTGCGCCATTTGTGAAGGCGTTTAAGCAGGTGACTGGTTTTGAGTTCGAGCGCCGGACCGGCAAGCAACTGTGGCAGAGGTATTACTATGATCATGTTTTGCGGCCGAAGGACGATCCTAACGGCGTGGCTTGGTATATCTGGTTGAATCCGGTGCGGGCGGGGTTGTGCGAAGAGCCAAGGGATTATCGATTTGTTGGTTCGCTTACCAGTTTGTGGCCTGCGGGGAAGCGGCCCGAAGAAATTTGGAGTCCACCGAAGAAGGAGAGCGGGTCCACCTGAAGGTGGACGCTACGCGGTGCGTTTGCTCGGTTTTGCGGCGTCGGCTAAAATGGGTGTGCGAAAACTATCCTGAATGCATCGGACTCCATGGAAAACCTGCTTGAGAAATTGAATCCTGAACAACGATTGGCTGCGGAAACTACGGAAGGGCCGGTGTTGATTTTGGCCGGCGCCGGGACCGGAAAGACGCGCGCGATTACGTTTCGAATGGCGAACTTGATCGCCAAGGGGACGCCGGCGGACGCGATTCTGGCGGTGACGTTCACGAACAAGGCGGCGGAAGAGATGCAGACGCGCGTCAGCGACTTGCTGCTGCGTGCCGGTGTGCCGCCGGAGCGGCCGTGGATTTCTACGTTTCACTCGCTTTGCGCGCGGCTTTTGCGGCGCGAGGCGGTGCATGCGGGATTGGCTAAGGATTTTGCGATTTATGACGATGACGACCAACTGGCGGCGGTCAAACTGGCGATGGCGAAGCTGCAGATTGACGATGAAGCGCTGACGCCGCGGAATGTGCTGAGCCGGATCAGCTATGCAAAGAATCATGCGCAATCGCCCGAGCAGATGCGTGCGGAGGCGTTTGGGCCGGACACACGAAAGGTGGCGGATATTTACGCGGGGTACGAGACGCTGCTGAAGCAGAGCAAGGCGGTGGACTTCGACGATTTGCTGCTCCGGTCGGCGCGGCTGCTGAGGGAAGTGCCGCAGGTTCGCGAGAAGTGGCGAAACCGGTTTGCGTATCTGCACGTGGACGAATATCAGGACACGAACCGCGTGCAGTACGAGCTGCTGCGGATGCTGACGAACGAGCGGCAGAATGTTTGCGTCGTGGGCGACGAGGACCAGTCGATTTACCGGTGGCGGGGCGCGGATGTTTCGATTCTGCTGAGTTTTTCGCAGGACTTCCCTGCCGCGAAGGTGATTCGCCTGGAGCGGAATTACCGTTCGACGCAAAAGATTCTGGATGCGGCGGGTGCGGTGGTGGCGAACAATCCGGACCGGCTGGGCAAGACGCTGCGCGCAGAAAATGAGGCGGGCGGGAATCTTCGTTATTTCGAGGCAAGGGACGCGCAGGCGGAGGCGGAGTTTGTGGCGGGGGAGTTAGAAAAGATATTGAGCGACGATCCGGACCAGACTTGCGCGGTGGAGTACCGGACCAATTTTCAGTCGCGTTCGTTTGAAGAGGTGTTCCGGCGGCGGGGTGTGCGTTACAAGCTGGTGGGAGGATTCAGTTTTTACAACCGCGCGGAGGTGAAGGATACGCTGGCGTATGTGCGGCTGGCGCTGCATCCCGAGGATGATATTTCGCTGCTGCGGGTGTTGAACGTGCCGGCGCGGGGAATCGGGAAGACGACGGTGGATGCGCTAAGGGATGTGGCGCAGAAGGAATCGCTCTCGTTCTGGGATGCGATGGAGTCGCTGATGACGAATCCGGCGTCGAGCCGGGCGGTGGCGCCGCTGCGGGCGTTTCGCGAATTGATTCAGCGGCTGCAGGATGCGTATGCGACGAAGGAGCCGGCGGATTACTTGCGGTACGTCTTGGAAGAGACCGGCTACATGGATGCATTGAAGGATCGGAACACGCCGGAGGACGTGGCGCGGATCGAAAACCTGGAAGAACTGACGCGCGCAGTGGCGGAGGCGATGGATGCGGGCGAATCGTTCACGGATTTTCTGGTCGCGGCGGCGCTGGTGAGCGACGCGGATTCGTTTGAGGGAAAGCCCGGCGTTACGTTGATTACTCTGCACAGTACGAAGGGGCTGGAGTTTGACCACGTGTTTCTGACGGGGATGGAGGACGGGATTTGCCCGCACAGCCGGTCGATCAATGAAGAGAAAGGGATCGAGGAGGAGAGGCGGCTGGTGTACGTGGGAATGACGAGGGCGCGGAAATCGCTGACGCTGACACGAGCGGTATACCGGCGGGTGTTTGGCAACGAGCAGCAGATGCGGGCGTCGATGCCTTCGAGATTTCTGGCGGAGATACCGAGCGAGCTGGTGGAGACGGTGCGCGGGTCGATGGCGGAGATTGGGGAGACGCGGCGGTATGAGCCGGACCCGGAGTATTCGTACAGCGCGGAGGAGTTTACGCGGCGGGTGCGGGGGATTTCGACGCCGGCGGCGCGCGTACCGCAGGGGCGTGCGGCAGCTTCGACTACGCCTTCGTTTGGACGCTCGGCGATGAAGAAGGGCGGGCAAGGCGATCCAATGCTTGGGCGCAAGGTACGGCACCCGGAGTATGGAGTGGGGACGGTGGTAGGTGTGGAAGGCGACGAGGATGACCGGCGGGTGAGCGTGAGCTTTCCGGGGCGCGGGACGAAGAAGTTTATTGAGCGGTATGCGCAGTTGCAGCAAGTGTGAAGCGCCTCTTCCAGTTGCAGTGCCAATAATTCAATTTAGAGTGATAGCCTGTGGGGGCCAAAAGGGAGTTCCATGCATAACCACAGCGATCCTCAACGCGACAATCGGCGGGCGCTGGCTTTTTTGCGAATTTGCGTGGGGATATTGTTTCTGATTTTCGGGCAGTACAAGGTGTTTGGGACGCAGTTTACTTTGCACGGCGGTTTTGAATTCTGGATCAACAAGTTCTTGCAAGATGGGGTGTATCCGTTCATGGCGCCGGTTCTGCGTAATTTTGTATTGCCACACGCGCGGCCGATTGCGTTTCTGGTGGCGTACGGCGAGTTGGCAATCGGAATTGCATTGACGCTGGGAGTCTGGGTAAGGCGAGCGAGCGCGTTTGGGTTGTTGTATATGACGACGCTGCTGGTTTCTTCGAACTATCCGGGGGCGGGAGCGCCGCTGTGGCAGTATTTTGGGGCGTCACTGGACCATTCGGTGCTGGGGCTTTGTTTCGTAGCGTTTTTGATTGGGCAGTCGGACGCGCTTTGGGCCGTTGGGGGAGGTAAGAACTCCCTATGAAAATTGCCGGGAGAGCCGCTTGCGTCATCCTCTTTGCCGTCGTAGCGCTTGAAGCGGCTGCGCAGACCACGAAGGTCGAGGTGCGCCGGCTTGCGCTGGCAGAAGCGCGGCCCGTGATTGAAGCGTACGCCAATGCGCTTCCGGAGGGCTTGCCGGCGGAGGCCACGCGCGACCCGAAAGCGTGGTCGCGGTATGTGGAACAGCGAGAGAAGGAACTGCAGGCGCGGCTGGAACAGGGCGACCTGGACACGCTGGCGAACCTGCTGCTGTTCGGAACGTCGTTCACAACGGAACCGGTGCTGACGCCGGCCCGGCTGCAGCAGATTTCCGCGCAAGCTCAGGGGACGAACAAAGAGACCGCGGGCACAGGAAACGCATACCAGGGCCGGCTGCGCGATCTGGCCATCGGTATTGCTTATCCAAAGGGCAACGAGCGGCTGCAATATATGCGCTCCTTGCTGCAAAAGAAGGGTTTCCAGTTTGCGACCGCGGAGGATTACAACAAGCTCGGATCGTTTCTGGCTTCGAACCTGCTACGGATGTTGGGCGATAACCAGAAGCTTGCCGAAGCGCTGGAACGGGCGCGACAGGCTGACTCCGAAACCGAATTTCGCGAACGCTCGCAAGTTTTCGAACGACGAGGGATTTCGCTCGACACTTCCATCTTCCCCAATTTCGCACTGGAAGAGGCGCTGAAGGCGCTGAAAGAGCAAGGGGTTCTTCGCGCGGGCTCAGTGCGGCGTTTGGCCGTGGTGGGGCCCGGCCTGGACACAATGAATAAGGATGTGGGCTTCGACTATTATCCGGAGCAGACGAATCAGCCTTTCGCGGTGGCGGACAGCTTGCTGCGTCTTGGCCTGGCGCGCGAGGGCCAACTCCAGGTGACGACACTGGATATCAGCGAGCGGGTGAACGCACACCTCCGGGCGGCACGGACAGGCGCGCGAAACGGGGCAGGATACACGCTGCAACTGCCTATCCGGTCGAACATCGAGTGGACGAAGGAGGCGTTGAGCTATTGGGAAGAAGTGGGAAGCGCGATCGGTGAAAAAGCGACGCCGATGGCGGCACCACCCGGCGCGGACGATCCGAAGACCCGTGCCGTAAAGGTGCGCCCTGCTATTGTGCTTCGGGTCCGGCCCAAGAGCCTTGATGTGGTGTACGAGCGGCTTGTGATGCCCGCGGAGGAGAGGTTTGATCTCATCGTCGGTACGAATATTTTTGTTTACTACGGAGCATTCGAACAAACTCTGGCAGAGCTGAATCTGGCGGCAATGTTGCGCGATGGGGGCGTGGTTTTGACGAACGACTCTCTACCCACAAACGGCGGGTCTGCCGCCTTGAACGAGATCGGCTTCAGCACAACGGTTTATTCCGACCGGAAAAACGATGGGGATCGAGTCGTTTGGTTGCAGCGGCGGCCCCCAGCAGATTGACGATTGAAATTCGCGGGAAGGCGTAGACGCGGCCTAGCAGCAGAAATGCGTTCGGGTGGAAAAGGCGCCCGCCTCGGACCCTTCAGCTGCGCTCAGAGCAAGCGGCGGCCGCTACAAAAGCAAGAGAGAGGGGCGAACCCCTTCCCTACACACAGATTCGAAGGTATAGACAAAAGGCGCCCGCCTCAGAAGGCGGCCGCTACAAAAGCAAGAGTGGGTGAGTTGCGCGGGGTGGAGAGTCGCGATAGAGTGGGGCGCTAACACTTCCACAGTGCGTGTCCGGCCGGAGACGGATGGCGCGGCCATTTGAGGGCTGGCGGCGGGGCGCGGATGCGATCGGAGAGCTTGGGTGGCGTCACCACTGTTTCGTTGCAAGAATATTGACCAACTGCTGTCCGATTCCGAAAACGCCGAAATCCGATTAAAGAAGTCGCTGGGATGGCTGAGCCTGACGTCGCTGGGCATCGGCGCGGTGATCGGCTCGGGAATTTTCACGGTGGTTGGGACGGCGATTGCCGGGCAGAAACTGCAAGTTTCCTCGATTTTGAACGCTCCCCTTTTGCAATACCTGATTACGCATTCCACTTCGTTTGGGCGGCCGGGAGCAGGGCCGGCGATTGCGATTTCCTTCATCCTTGTGGCGGTGGTGTGCGGGTTTGCTTCGGTTTGTTACGCGGAGTTGGCGGCGATGATTCCGATTGCCGGAAGCGCGTATACATACACGTACGCGACGATGGGCGAGCTAATCGCGTGGATCATCGGGTGGGATTTGATTTTGGAGTACGCCGTGAGCAACATGGCGGTGAGCGTGGGGTTTTCGGCGCACATTGTGGATTTGCTGGACTGGTTCGGGTGGCATCCCGACCCGAAGTGGATTTCGCCGGCGTATTTGCCGACCGGATTGCCGGATTTGCAGGGGAACATGATTTATGGGCCGGGGTGGCATTTCGGGTTCAACTGGCCCGCGTTCGTCATCGTGATGCTGCTGACGGTGATCCTGGTGAGGGGAATCAAGGAATCGGCGGAAACAAACAACATCATGGTGCTGCTGAAGATTGTGGCCATCCTGATTTTCGTAGGGGTTGCGTCCCGCTTTATCAAGCCCGCGAACTGGCACCCGTTCGCACCGAACGGCTGGCCCGGGATTCTTACGGGCGGTTCGATTGTGTTTTTCACGTACATTGGATTTGATTCGGTTTCGACAGCGGCGGAAGAGTGCAAGAATCCGCAGCGCGACTTGCCGCGGGGAATCATTGCGACGCTGGTGGTGTGCACGCTGCTGTACATCGCCGTGGTGGTGGTGTTGACGGGACTGGTGCCGTGGCAGACGCTGATGGACGACGCGGCGCCGGTGGTGAACACGATGAAGAAACTGCATTTCGGGACCGCGCGGCTGATGGTTCTGATTGGGGCGCTGATGGGAATGATCTCCTCCCTGCTGGTGTTTCAACTGGGGCAGGCGCGGGTGTGGTTTGCGATGTCGCGCGACGGATTGCTGCCGCGTATTTTCGGGCGCGTGCATCCGAAGTTTCACACGCCGGATTTTTCGACATGGCTGGCGGGATTTGTGGTGGGAATTCCGGCGGGGTTGCTGGACATCGGAACGCTGGCGGATCTTTCGAATATCGGAACGCTGTTTGCGTTTGCGCTGGTTGGCGGCGGAGTGCTGATTTTGCGTTATCGCGAGCCGGAGCGGCCGCGAGCGTTCCGGGCACCGGGTGGGCCGCTGGCGCCGGTGATTACAATTATCACTTGCGTACTGCTGATGGCGGGGCTGCCGATCATGAACTGGATACGGTTCTTCACCTGGCTGGTAATCGGCCTGGTGATTTATTATTTTTACGGCCGCAGGAAGAGTACCCTGAGGTTGTCCACGGCAATCAAGTAGGAATACTTAAGGACACGCGAGATGCCCCGGCGATTGCTTGCACATTTTCAGGCGAACGGAACGGCCGTGTTGCTGCTGGCTGTGCTGGCGCTGCTGGCGCCGCGGGTGACACTGGCATGGGGAGAGAGCGCGCAGCGGCTGGTGGTAAATCACGCGGTGGACACGCTGCCGTACGAGTTGCGGCCATTTTTCGAAGCCAACCGCAAATTCTTGATGGATCACGTGGACGATCCGCTGGGATTGATCAGCGAGCACCCCTGGGAACGCAACAACCATTTCATCGAGTTGGATAAGTACGGGAAGTTTCCCTTCACGGCTCTGCCGCGCAGCTATAAGGCGGCGATCGAGAAATACGGCAAATCGAAGATTCAGGCGACGGGACTGCTGCCGTGGCAGATCGGCGTCTATAGCCAGAAGCTGACGGAAGATTTGCGCGCGGGCCGCTGGGACCAGGCCAAGCTGGACGCGGCGTTTCTGGCCAATTATGTGGCGGAGGCGCACGACCCGTTCAATACAACGGAAAACTTCGACGGGCGATTGACGCAGCAAAACGGGATCAACGAAAGGTTCAACAGCATACTGATCGCGCGGTACGGCTCGTTTTTTCCGATGAGCACTCACGACGCATTTTTCATCAGCGACCCGACGGACTACGCGTTTGAGGCATGCCTGGAATCGCACAGCCTGGTGGAATCGGTGCTGCTGGCGGACCGGCGGGCCATGAAGGGGCTCAATTCCTACACGGACGAGTATTACGACCGGTTTTATAATTTCAGCGCGGCTACGCTGATCCGGCAGCTTTCGGAGGCTTCGACCGACGTTGGATCGTACTGGCTGACCGCGTGGACGAACGCGGGGAAGCCGCAACTCCCTCACTGATTCGGACGTCATGCACCCTAATGCGCCTTTCTCAGCCGCAATTCGCCGGCTTTCTGGATGGATAGGAGCGCGAAGAGGAAGAGATGGTTGGCCACACCAATTCCCGCAATAGAATTGAAATGTTGCAAAAATGCGCCCGCTTCGGAAAGCGGCCGCTACAAAGGCATTTCCCACTTGGCTGGGCGCTGGTGAGAGATGCAGGCTAGTCCATTTCCCGAGCGAATCGCTTCCCTTTCCAAAGCGGAGCTGCATCTGCATCTGGAGGGGTCGATCCGTCCGGCAATTGCCAGCGCGCTGGCGGCCCGGCATGGCGTGAAGCTGGCGGAAGAGGAGGTGCGGCGGCGGTACGCGTACACGAATTTTGCGGGTTTTCTGGATGCGTTCAAGTGGGTGACCTCATTTGTGCGAGGGCCGGAGGATTTTGCGCTGATTGCGGCGGATCTGGCGGAACAGTTGATTGAACAGAAGGTGGTGTACGCGGAGGTGACGCTTTCGGTGGGCGTGATGTTTTTGCGGCAACAGCAGCCGGAGGCGAATTTTGCGGCGATCATGGCGGCGACGGAGCCGTTTGAAAAGCGGGGATTGCGGTTGAACTGGATCTTCGACGCGGTGCGGCAATTCGGGGCGGAGGCGGCAATGCGGGTGGTGCAGGCGGCGCGGAGGTGTGCTTCGCGGCGGATTGTGGCTTTTGGGATTGGGGGAGACGAGCTGAGTTTGCCTGCGGGGGAATTTCGCGGTGTGTATGAACGGGCGGAGGAGTACGGATTTCACCGGCTGATGCACGCGGGAGAAATTGGCGGACCGGAGAAGATACGCGAGGCGATTGAAATTTTGGGAGTGGAGAGGATCGGGCATGGGATTGCGGCGATTCGGGATCCGGCGTTGATGGAAATGCTGGCCGAAAGAAAGATACCGTTGGAGATTTGCCCGGCGAGCAATTTGCGGACGGGGGCGCTGGGAGTACAAATTGGGAAGGATGCGGCGACGATGGAGAAGCATCCGCTGGCGGAGCTTGTGCGAAGGGGCGTGGCGGTGACGCTTTCGACGGATGATCCGGCGATGTTTCATACGTCGCTGGGAGAGGAATATCGGCACGCGCATGCGATAGGTTTAACGGAAGAAGAGATGGCGGGCGTGGTGGAGAATGGATTTCGGTTTGCGTTTGAAAAAGTGGGATGAAGATTCACAACGGCGCCACAGAAAGCAAGAGAAGGCAAGAAGGCGGCGTAAAGCCGCCCCTACAAATGCGGGATTGAATTGATATACTTGTGGGCATGAAAGCACATGTTTGGGTTATGCCGAAGCGGACGGTGCTGGATCCGCAGGGGAAGACGATTCACCATGCGCTCGCGAGCCTGGGGTACGAGCAGGTTTCTGACGTGCGGCAGGGAAAATTCTTCGTGCTGAAACTGGACGGCTGGAACCGCGACGAAGCGCAGAAACAGGTGGAGCGGATTTCGAAAGAAGTGCTGGCCAATCCGGTGATTGAAGAGTTTCGCTTCGAGATTGTGGAATAAGAGCAGTTGCATGGCGACGTGCTGCTTATTTTTGCGGGGGACGTTTCCGCTGCTGCGCGGAACGCGGAGCACCTTGTTGTTGGCCCTTGCTCTGGCCGGGCTGGCGGGGTGCGGAGGAGCGGGACGCACGGACGATCCGCAACTGAAGCCGATTCAGTCCATGCTGGAAGCGCAGCTTCCGCCGCATACGCCGGAAGAAAAAGTTGTCCGTTATTTGGACGATAACGGTTATGCCATTCTGGCAGCGCAGCAGCAGGGGACAATTGTAGCGATTATCCGGCGCAAGGATACGGCGGCGGTGCAGCCTGTGAGCGCGCGGGTAACCTTTTATTTTGACGCGAACCGAAAGTTGAACACCTTCGAATTGCAGCGGCCCGCGAGCGAACCTGCCCGGCACTAGTTTGGCCACAACGTGCTGCATTCCATGCGCCCGCGGGAATGCGCGTGTTACCCTAAAAGTACAAATTCAAGGAGACTGCCGCATGTGCGGGATTGTCGGCTACATCGGAGCTAAGAAGGTGGTCCCCGTGATTATCGAGGGGCTGCGAAAGCTGGAATACCGCGGATACGACTCCGCCGGGATTGCCGTAGTGAACGGCATGGGAAAAATCGAGATCCGGCGGGCGCCGGGAAAACTGAAAAACCTGGAAGAGGTTTTGCGGGAATCACCGATCGAGGGGACTTACGGGATCGGGCACACGCGGTGGGCCACGCACGGGCGGCCGACGGAAGAAAACGCGCACCCGCACCGGGATTGCACGGGCCAGTACGTGGTGGTGCACAACGGGATTATCGAGAATTACCTGGAACTGAAAGAGAGGTTGCAGGGCGAAGGGCACAAATTCGTGACCGAGACGGACACGGAGATTGTGGCGCACCTGGTGGAAGAGTACGCGAAGAAGTTGCCGTTCGAGGAAGCGGTGCGTAAGACTTTGAAGGAATTGCGGGGGATTTATTCACTGGTGTTTTTGTCGGCGAAGGATCCGCAGAAATTGATCGCGGCGCGGATCGGGCCGCCTTCGGTGATCGGATTAGGCGACGGAGAATATTTTGTCGCGAGCGATATTCCGGCGCTGCTGGAGCACACCCGGAAGATTTTTTTCCTGGTTGATGGCGACGTGGCGGTGCTAAGCCGCGACGGGGTGCGGGTGACGGATCTGGATGGGAAACCGGTGGACCGGCCAGCGCACACCGTGACCTGGGATCCGATCATGGCGGAAAAGGGCGGCTACAAGCATTTCATGCAGAAAGAGATTTTCGAGCAGCCGCGTGCCGTGCGGGACACTTTGTTGGGGCGGATTTCGCAGGATAGCGGAAGAGTTTTTCTGGACGAGATGGCAATTACGGAGAAGGCGTTCCGGGAATTCCAGAACGTGCGCATCGTGGCCTGCGGAACGAGCTGGCACGCGGGGCTGGCCGGAAAATTCATGATCGAGCGGCTGGCGCGGCTGCCGGTGGAAGTGGACTACGGCAGCGAATTCCGGTATCGCGACCCGATTATTGATTCGCGGACGTTGACGGTGTGCATCAGCCAGTCGGGCGAGACGGCGGATACGCTGGCGGCGCAGCGCGAGGCGAAGCAGAAGGGCTCGCCAAGCCTGGCAATCTGCAACGTGAAGGGCTCGATGATTACGCGAGAGGCCGCGGGAACGATTCTGACGCACGCGGGGCCGGAGATTGGCGTGGCGTCGACAAAGGCCTTTACGGCGCAACTGGCCGCGCTGCTGCTCCTGGCGTCGTATCTGGGGCAGGTACGCGGCAAAATGGCGGCTGACGCGGCGCGGAAGCTGATGCTGGAGTTCACCCGCATTCCGCACAAGATGGAGACGATTCTGCAGGCGGAAGAGACTGGCTTTTACGAGACGCTGGCGCGGCAGTATTTCCGGCAATCGGATTTTCTATACCTGGGGCGCGGAATTCATTATCCGATTGCACTGGAAGGCGCGCTGAAGCTGAAGGAGATTTCATATATTCACGCGGAGGGATACCCCTCGGGCGAGATGAAGCACGGGCCTAACGCGCTGATTGATGAAAATCTGCCGGTGGTGGTGCTGGCGACGCGGGACGAGACCGACCCGGCTTCGATGACACTTTACGAAAAGAGTGTGTCGAACATTAAAGAGGTGAAGGCGCGCGACGGCATCGTGATTTCCGTGGTGAGCACGGGCGATCACCTGGCGCGCGAGGCTTCCGACCACATCATCGAGTTGCCGGCGGCGCCGGATCTGCTTTCGCCGCTACTGGAGATTATTCCGCTGCAACTGCTGGCGTATCACATCGCGGTGCGTCGCGGTTGCGACGTGGATCAGCCGCGAAACCTGGCGAAATCGGTGACGGTGGAATAACCGGAGGGGGCGGGCTGCCTGGCTGTTGCAATCCCTGTTTAACAGCAGTCAAAGAGCGAAGAGCAGATCCCTGCTTGCAGCAGGCAAGCCTCACTGGCAAAAAGCGCCCTTCGCGGAATACGCCCGGGGCAAGCGGGTTCGGGATGACACCTCTGGGTGCGTTAGAATCCATTTTCCAAAGTCTTCTCCACTGCAGAACCCGTAGCTGCGCTTCGCGCCGCGCGGCGAAATTCGGCTAGAATGAGCGTATGCGGATTCGCCGGGCGCCTTTCCTTTTCGCTATTGTTTTTGCCTTCCTCACTTCTCCCCTGCTGCATGCACAGACGGCGACGCTGCGCGAGGTACGCGTGGAGGGGCAAAAACATCTCACGGAAGAACAAATTGGTTCGCTGACAGGACTGGCGCGGGGTGCGCAGGTGGGACGCAAGGAGTTGCAGGACGCGGCCGACGCGCTGGTGCGCACGGGACTTTTTGCGAACGTGAATTTCAAGTACGAAACGCACAACGACAGTCTGGTGGTGACGTTTCACGTCGAGGAGAATCCGCGGCTGCCGGTTTCCTACGACAATTTCCCGTGGTATTCGGATTCGGAATTGGATGACGCGGTGCGGAAGGAGTTGCGGTTCTACGACGGGCATTTGCCGCAAGCAGGCCAAGTGGTGGAACGCGCGGCGGCGGCACTGAAAGCGTTTGTGGCGGCGCGGGACCCGCAGGTGGAGATTACGCACCAGGTGGTCTTGAACCCACTGTCGGACGGATCGGAGCAGCAGTTCACAGTGGAAGGGCCGGCGCTGAAAATTTCCAAGCTGGAGTTCAGCGATCCGAAGTTGGCCGAAGATCTGGCGGTGCGAGCGCATATCGCGGAGATTGCGGGGCATCCGTATTCACGGATGACGATCGATGTCTTTCTGGCGGAACAGATCCGGCCGATTTACCAGCAACAAGGGTTTCTGCAAGCGAAGATCGGGCCAGCGGAAGTGCGGCTCTCTGGAAATCCGAACCAGCAGAAATTGGAGGAGCAGATTCCGGTCTACGTGCCGTGCGTGCCGGGAGCGATTTACCGCTGGAAAAGCGTGGAATGGAAGGGGAACGCGGCGATTTCATCCATCACGCTGACGAACACATTGGGAATGAAGGCCGGTGACGTGGCGAACGGACAGGCAATTGAAGGAGGGTGGGAGCGGGTGCGCGAAGAGTATGGAGAACGGGGATATCTGGAGGCAAAGGTGACGCCGGTGGCGGCGTATGATGATGCTGCGCATACGACTTCCTATGAGGTCTCGATCGTGGAGGGGCCGGTTTTTCATTACGGTTCGATGATGATTTCCGGAATGTCTCTGGCGGGAGAGCGGATGATTCAGGAAGCTTGGGGCATGAAACCGGGAACGGTGTTTGACAAGAAAGTGTTTGACGATTTTTTGTTCCGGCTGGAATCGCACCGGGAGACGATTTTCAAGGATTTGCCGGTGCATTACGATACGGTGGGGCATTTTTTGCAGACGGATGCGGAGAAGGGGACGGTGGAGGTTTTGTTGGATTTTAAGTGAGGAGAAAGAAAGAGTTCACACAGAGGGCGCAGAGGATCCACAGAGTTCACAGAGAAAAGAAAGAGAGAAGGAAAGCGGGGAGCTAGATGGAGAGTTTGGTGAATATTCGGATTCGAGAGGGATTGGCGGAAGGCCGGGAGGAGAAGGAGCGCGGGCTTTTGGCGCGGTTAGGGGAGTTGCCTTCGGTGATTGTGGCGTTATCGGGTGGAACGGACTCCGCGTATCTGGCTTGGGCAGCGCACCGGGCGCTGGGAGAGAGGGCGCTTTCGATTACGGCACTATCGGAAAGCTATTCGGCGTATGACCGGGAGCAGGTGGAGATTTTCCTGAAAGCCACAGGAGTGCGGCACGAATTTATTGAAACACATGAGCTGGAGAATCCGGCGTACCGGGCGAATGCAGCGGACCGTTGCTACTACTGCAAGGACGAACTGTTCAATGTGCTGGAGGGTTTGGCGAAGGAGCGCGGGATCGCGGCGGTGGCTTACGGAGTGAATGCGGACGACACTTCGGATTTTCGGCCGGGGCACCGGGCGGCGGCGGAGCACCGGGTGCTGACTCCGTTGCTTGCGGCAAACCTGCACAAGGAAGAGATACGGTTGCTGGCAAAACGGGCGGGACTTCCCTGCTGGGACCGGCCAGCGTCGGCGTGCTTGTCGTCACGACTGCCTTACGGAACGGAGGTTACGGCGGAGAGGCTATCGCTGGTGGAGCGGGGAGAGGCGGCGCTGCGGAAGTTGGGGTTCCGGCAGTTCCGTGTGCGGCTGCATGACCAGCTTGGGCGGGTGGAAATAGCTAAGGACGAGCTGCCACGGGCGTTGGATCCCGAGATGGCGGCGGCGATTTCCCAGGCTTTGCAGGCCGTTGGATTCGTGTATGTAGCTTTAGATTTAGAGGGTTACCGGCAAGGGTCGCTGAACGCGGCGCTGGCAAAAACGGCCGGAACATCTTGAGACAGAACTGCGTATCTTTTACCAGGAGGGCGTGGTGACCAGGTAAGTCTGGTTTCCGCGCTATGAGCCGATGACAAAACGCAGCGCCGCAATCCTTTCCAGAGTAATGCTCTTCACAGCACTCGCCGCGTTCGTGCTGCCTGCGGTTGCGGCGGAGAATGCCACCTTTGACAAGACCTTCACGGTGACTTCGCCGGTGCGGATTGAGTTGAGCAACGGGTCGGGAAACGTGGAGATCCGGGGGAGCGCGGACGGCTCGGTACATGTGCACGGGAAAGTTTCACCGGGAGGCTGGTCGTTCTTTGGCGGCGGGGCGAAAAGCGTCGAAGAAGTGGCGGCGAATCCCCCGCTGGAACAGAGCGGAAGCACGATCCGAATCGGGAAAAATACTTCGTGGCTGAAGAATGTTTCGATTGATTATCAGGTGGAAGTGCCGCGCGACACGGAAATTGACGCGGGCGTGGCATCCGGGGGAATTACGATCGACAACGTGAAGGGGCCGGTGAAGGCGAGTTCTGCGTCGGGGTACGTGCACGTGTATCGCGTGGAACGCGATGCGCAACTGAACGCGGCGAGCGGGTCGATTGACGTGTCCGGGATCGGGGGCTGGTTGCGGGTTTCAAGCGCGTCGGGAGATACACGGGCGGCGGATGTGAAGGGCGAGCTGAAGATCTCGGCGGCTTCGGGATCGATCCGGATTGAGCATCCGAGCGACCGCGTGGATGCTTCGACAGCGAGCGGTTCGATTGAGGTGGTGGGCGCAAATAACGACGTGAAGGTTCACGCGATCTCCGGTTCCATCGAGGTCTCCGGAAATCCCGGGGCGAGCCGGCTGTGGGAATTGAAAACGATATCGGGGTCGGTGCGGCTGCGAGTGCCGCCGGATGCAAGCTTTCTGCTTTCGGCGGAATCCACTTCGGGGGATATCCGTACGAGCATCCCGGTGATATTGGAAGAGCAGAACAAACATTCGCTGCGGGCGCATATCGGAAATTCGGCGGGTCGAGTGGAAGTGCATACGGTATCGGGAAGCGTAAACGTTGCGAGCGGGACGTGAGAGTTTGCGATGAAAAGCGGCCCGCCAACCGCGGCAGGCGGGCCCTGCAAGAATCGGAAAAAGCCAGGAATACAGGCTGAAGCCTATGCTACAAAACGAGCTGGGCCACCCATTCCTTCGTCAGGGCAAGCCTGAAGGTGGCCGCTACAATCTAGTTGTACAATGACGTTGTGAATTCCTTTTGCACAAAAGCACTGAGAGTGCTCATTGGGATGGGTGTGCTTGCATGGGCAGGTGGGGCTTTCGCGCGGGGGCAGGAGAAACCGGAGGCGGAGCAAGGCGCACCGGCGGGGCCTAACACGAAGGCCGGAGCCAAGCAGGCCTCCGCCGCAGCGGCTGCGGCAATGGAACAACAGGAATTGCAGAAGGCGATTGACCGGGCCAGCAACGATCGCGCGGCGCTGGTTCATAACCTGATGGATTTTTTGAAGAAGTACCCGGAATCTTCGCAACGGCCGCAGATTTACCGGGCGATTGTGGAATCGAGCCTGCAACTGCGGGATTTTTCGACGGCGACGGAGTACGCGGAGCGGATGGTGGCGCTCGATCCCGGAGATCTTTCGACCAACATGCTTTCCATTCAGCTGCTGGAGCGCTACGGCGATGCCGCGGGATGGCGGCGGGCGACGAATTACTGCACGCGGATGCTGGATATCATCCGCCGCGAACCCGTGAAGGACAAATCGCCGCGGCAATCGAGCGAGCAATTCGAGAAAGACAAACAACACGATGTGGCCTCAATCCTGCTGGTGCGCGGCAGGCTGTATCAAAAGCTGAACGAACCGCAGAACGCCCAGAGGGATTTTGAGGGCAGCTATAAAATGGCACCGGGCTCAGCGGCTGCGGAGCGCCTGGGCGAGGTGGCGGAAATCCGGAAGGACTTTCCCACGGCAATTCACGAGTATGCCCTGGCGTTTGCGCTCGCAGATGGTTTGCAGGGCAGCGCTTCACGCCCGGAGGTGAGGAAGAAACTTGGCAATGTCTGGCGGCTGGCGCATGGGTCGGAAGACGGGTTGGGAGACTATGTCCTGCGCGCATGCGACGAGGCCATGGCGGCAGGGGCCGATCCCAAGCCCGCGCGCAACAAAGGACTGAAGGATCCCATGGAATTCCTGCTGCGCAAGGCGCCGGATGGGCCCGCATTTGCGCTGGCCGACGCCAAGGGCAAAGTGCTGGTGCTGAATTTCTGGGCCACGTGGTGCGGTCCCTGCCGTGAATGGGAACCTCACTTCGAGAAAATCGCCGGTCATTTCCTGGGGCGCGAGAAAGAAGTCGTTTTTCTGGAAGTGAATTGTGACGAGGACGAAACTCTGGTGGGACCATACCTGGCGGAGTTGAAACCAAGAACCACCGTGGTTTTCGCCGACGGCCTGGAAGATTTATTGCACGTAAATTCTTTTCCGACCACTGTGATCCTGAGCCGGACAGGAAAAATAGCCTATCGAACCGAGGGGTTTGATCCCGAAGGGCGCGACCAAATGTTGATAGACGCGATTGACGGAGCCATCATTCACTAGCGGCAGACAGCGGATGGCCCATTATTGGTTGAGGCTTTCCGCAACGCGCTTTGCGGCCAGGATGGTGTTTACGTGGATTTGGACTGTGTCGTTGAGTTGACGGGCGTAGCCGCCCGCCAGGGTGGTTACTACGGGGATGTTTTTGGCGCGGGCTTCCGCGAATACACCTGCATCGCGTTTCTGCAAACCCTCCATACTTAGATCCAGGCCGCCCAGTTGATCTTCGCGGTAGGGGTCTGCTCCACCGACGTAGAAGAGGATGTCGGGTTGAAAGGATTCGATGGATTTTTTTAAGGCGGGGAGGAGTGTGGCCAGGTATTCTTCGTCGGCTACGCCATCTTCGAGATTCAGGTCGAGGGAGGAATGCGGCTTGTGGGCGGGATAGTTGTTGAGTTGATGGATGGAGAGGGTGAAGACGGAAGTGTCTTTGCTGAAAATGGCGGCGGTGCCGTTGCCGTGGTGGACGTCGGTGTCGACGACCATGGCGCGAGCGATTTTGTTGCGGGCTTGCAGGGTGCGGATGGCTACGGCTACATCGTGGATGGCGCAGAAGCCTTCGCCGTGGCCGGGGTAGGCGTGGTGAAAGCCACCGCCGATGTTGCAACCGAAGCCGTCCTGCAAAGCGGATTCTGCGGCGGTGATTGTGCCGCCTGCGGCCAGCCAGAAGGCGCGGACGAGTTCGGGCGAATAAGGGACTTCGAGTTTCATCTCTTCGCTGGCCGTGAGAGTGCCGGTTTTCAGTTTCTGGATCCAGTCTTCGGTGTGAACGCGGCGGACGTCGGCGTCGGTTGCGGGTTCGGGGCGGAGAAAGTCGTCTACTCCGGCGATGCCGTCGTTGAGGAGTTTGTCGTGGATGAGGCGGAATTTTTCGGAGGGGAAGACGTGAGCGCCGAGGTTGAGGTCGTAGCGTTCGTGGTAGACAAGTTTGAAGGGGAGCATGGGGCGCCAATCTCCAATTTAGCACAGGGCATACGGAGCCGAGAATGGCATCATCTGAATGTATTGATGCGCACAACGGTCCATTGACATCACCATCGTAATTATGCATCATTTCCCAATGAGAACAACCCTTTCGATTGACGACGAAATCCTCGAACAGGTAAAGCGCTACGCAGAAGAGCGCTCCATGCCTGTGGGCGAAGCGGTGACCGAACTGATCCGGAAAGCGTTTCGGACACCCACCCCCACAAAGATGGTGAACGGTCTATGCGTATTTGATCTTCCCCCGGATTCACCACGGATCACCAATAAAAGGGTGAAAGAATTGGAAGCGGAAGAGGAATGAAGACGGCTCTGTTGGACGTAAATGTCCTGGTCGCTTTGCTATGGCCTGCCCAAGAGAGCCATGCAAAGGTGCAAAGCTGGTTCAAACGACGTTCTTCCGAAGGTTGGGCGACATGCCCGCTGACACAGGCCGGGTTCGTCCGTATTGTCAGCAATCCGGCTTTTTCCCCGTCGGCGGTCAGTCCGGGAGAGGCCGCTGAAGCACTAAGAAAGAGTTTGGCACATCCCAACCATGAATATTGGCCCGCGGATATTAGTTACTTGGAAGGGATCGAACCTTTCCTAAGCCAGATCGTGAGGCACAAGCAGGTGAGCGATGCCTACTTGTTGGGGTTGGCGATTCATCATGGGGGGAGCCTGGTCACGATGGACCGAGGGGTGTTGGAACTGGTGCCGACAAAATCGCAGCAGCGTGAATTGGTGACACTGCTATAACGCAGGGCTTGGCCAGCTGAAGATGCCTGCTAGAGATGCATGCAAGATGCCAGCGGTGCTACGAATGAAGAAGGCGGCATAAAGCCGCCCCTACGCAGAGGACCCAGGCTGAAGCCTGTGCTACCGGGGATTAGGATTCGCGGTCGAGGATGAAGTCGGGGAGGGTTTGGAGGGCGCGGGCGTATTCGGAGAAGCCGGAGCCGTTGAGGCAGGCTTTGGCGCGGACGGCGTAGTCGAGGGCGAGGTTGCGAGTGCGGTCGAGCGCGCCGGAATCGCGGACGAGTGCGACCAGAGTTTCAGGCTGCACGGAGTCGAATTCCTTTTCTTCGAGGACGCGGGCGACCATTTCGCGGGCTTCGCGGTGACCGTTTTCCATGGCGTAGATCAGCGGCAGGGTTACTTTGCCTTCTTTCAGGTCGCTCAGGACGGGCTTGCCGAGTTGTTCGCTGGACGCAGTAAAATCCAACAGATCATCAACCAACTGAAAAGCGAGGCCGGAGTAGCGGCCGTAATCGGCTAGCGCGGTTTCGTGTTCTTCGTCCAGGCCGCCGAGGACGCCGCCGAGACGGGCACAGCCGCTGAAGAGGCAGGCGGTTTTGTAGGTGGAAAGTTTGAGGGCGTCGTCTTCGGAGACGTCGATGCGGCCGATTTTTTCGAGTTGGAGGAGCTCGCCTTCCACCATTTTTTGGGTGAGATCGATGAGGATGTCGAGGACGTGGAAGTTGCGCTCCTGCAAGGCGATGTGGAAGGACTGCATGTAGAGCCAGTCGCCGGCGAGGACGCTGCGGTGGTTGCCCCAGCGGGAGTTGGCAGAGGGGCGGCCGCGCCGAGTGTCGGCGCTGTCGATGACGTCGTCGTGGATGAGCGTGGCGCTGTGAAGGAGTTCGACGACGGCGGCGAGCTTGATGGCGCTGCGGGAGTCGCCTTCGCTGCCGGCGGCGTAGCCGTGGGCGAGCAGGAGCAACGCGGGGCGAAGGCGCTTCCCTCCCCCACCAAGGAGATAGCTGGTGATTTCGGAGACTGGCTGGTAGGCGGAGGCGCTCTGGCGAGAGAGTTCCTGCTCGACCTTCACGAGGTCATCGCGCACCAGTTCAAAAATCTCTTTGACAGTCAATAAGGCGATGTGCGTTCTCCGGGCCCGCCCCCTGTCAGCGGGACACCTTGCCCGAGAATTATTCGGGCGGGGTCAGCCGAAAAAACCTGCGGAAATTCTCCGTGGTCTGGGCGGCAATTTCAGATAGCTCCAAGTCTCTCACATTCGCGAGCGCCTTTGCTACCTCGAGGACGAAGGCAGGCTCGTTGCGCTTGCCGCGGTAGGGTTGCGGCGCGAGGTATGGAGAGTCCGTTTCGATCAGAATGTTTGAAAGGGGCAAAGCTTTCGCGACGTCGCGGATGTTTTGGGCTTTGGGGTAGGAGATGTTGCCTGTGAAGGAGATTTGGAAGCCCATGTCGAGGCCTTTTTGGGCATGAGCGAGGGTGCTGGTGAAGCAGTGGAGGATGCCGCCGAGGGCGGTGGGCTTCCAGACTTCTTCGAGGAGGCGGAGGCAGTCGTCCCAGGCGTCGCGGCAGTGGATGATGGTGGGGAGATTGGCGGCTTGGGCGAGTTCCATTTGATCACGGAAGACTTTTTCCTGGATGTCGCGGGGAGAGTGGTCGTAGAAATAGTCGAGGCCGATTTCGCCCCAGGCGATTACTTTGGGGTGTTTGGCGAGGGCGGCTAGCGTTTCGAGATGAGAGGGAGTGACTTCTTTGGCGTCGTGGGGATGAATGCCTACGGTGGTGTAGATCCAGTTGTGGGATTCGGCGTAGGGGAGGGCGGCGTCGAGTTGTTCGGGGCCTGGGCCGGTGCCGATGGCGAGGAGGGTGGAGACGCCTGCGGCGCGGGCGCGTTGGAGCATGGCGTCGCGGTCTTCGGCGAATTGGGGGCCGTCGATGTGGGCGTGGGAGTCGATTAGGTTCATGGGAAAAAGTAATCAGTAATCAGATATCAGTAATCAGTAAGAGCGGCCCGCCTCGGAAGGCGGGCCCTACGTGACCACTGGGATCGAGTTTAACGGAAGTTTGTGGATTTGTGATGTTTTGGAGAGGTACCGAAGGGAAACAAGGGTGTTCCATATTTATGGCAACCATGGGATACTCGGTGCATGAAGAAAGCAGCTGTGCGAACCACTGTCGATATTCCTGCGCCGCTCTATCGCAAGCTAAAGGAGCAAGCGGCCGTCCAGGGCCGTTCCGTGCGCGAACTCATCCTGGTGGGCGTGCAGGCCACCCTGCTTAAAACCGAAAAGCCTAAGTCGCGACGGCTAAAGGTTCCGCTGATTGTGTCCGACGGGCCTCCCGTAGAGTTAACAAACGAACAGATCTATGAATACGTTGAATTTCCCTGACGCAAATGTGTGGCTAGCTCTCGTCTTGAGCCGACACACGCTTGCTGCAAGGGCAAAGGTATGGTTCGACGGGTGTGGCGACGAGAGATTCTACTTCTGCCGCTTCACGCAAATGACGACACTGCGTTTGCTGACGACGGAGGCGGTCATGGGCGCGGAAGTCAAGAAGATGGCCGAAGCGTGGGCGTTGGTGGATCAATTTTATTCCGATGAGCGGATTGCATTTCTGCAAGAGCCCGAAGGGATGGAGAAGGAATTTCGCCGGCTGACGTCCTTGAGCGCCGCGTCGCCGAAAGTGTGGTCTGATTCGTACCTGTTGGCGTTTGCGCACGCCGCGGGGTTAAAACTCGTCACGTTTGATCGCGGGTTGCGAGCCAAAGGCACGGACTTACTCGTCCTGTAAAAAAGTAATCAGTACGGCAAACTCTCAGCGGTTTTTGGACTTTGCTCGAAGTCGTTCCCACATTTCCGTAGGGGTCCCTTGGGTTTCAAATTCAGAAATCTCGTTTGCGTTGGCATACCTGCGAAAGGCTTCCGTAATCGGAATAGTAGGCTCACACACAACGACACTGACCAGTTTGCTTTTGAACGGACCCACTAAGACCTCGATGGCCACGCCAGCTCCGTTAGCGTCCCACAATACATATTCACCGTTCTCAATATCAATGGCTTCTAATTTACCCAGAATGTCGCGTTCATTTTCTATCAGACGAATAGAGTTATCGCCTTTTTCGAACGCGAATAGTGGGTAGCTGACGCTCACTTCAGGCGGGCGCCGACTTCGACTTCTTCGAGGAAGGCGGTTAGGACGGGGCGGCCTTCGGGGCCGACGGAGGCGGCTACGATCATGCCGTTGGATTCGACGCCGCGGAGTTTGCGCGGGGCGAGGTTTACGACGACGGCGACTTTGCGGCCGATCAGGGATTCGGGTTCGTAGTATTGGGCGATGCCGGCGCAGATCTGGCGGATTTCGGTGCCGATGTCGACGGTCAGCTTGAGGAGTTTGTCGGCGCCGACGATACGCTCGGCGGTCTTTATCTGACCAACACGCATTTCGACTTTGGCAAAGTCTTCGATGCCGATTTTTTCGGAAACGGCGGGGGCGGTGGCGGCCGCTGCGGACGAGCCGGTAGAAGCTGGTGCGCTTGCCGCTGGAGCAGGTGCTGCTGGTGTTGGATTTAGTTCTTCGTTTGCCATTGATTCGATCCTCTCTATTGCTTCGGTTTTGTCCACGCGTGGGAACAAGGTCTGCAACTTGCCGAGTGAAGTACCGGGCGCGAGTTGCCCCCAGCGGAGGCCGTCCAATTCGAATTTGCCGAGCGGCTGGGATTGTCCGAGGAGCGTCCAGACTTTTGCGGCGCTGTCAGGGAGAACGGGAAACGCCAGCGCGGTGACGATGCGGAGAAGCTCGGCAGTCGTCCAGAGGACAGTGGCTTTGCGGGCTTGATCGGCTTCGGAATTGCCGAGGGCCCAGGGCTGTTCACTGGTGAGATATTTGTCGGCGGCGGCGATGACGGTCCAGATGGTTTCGAGGGCGCGGGCAAAACTGAGCTTGTTGAAACTTTCGAGGACTTCGCCGATGGCGTTTTGCGCTTCCTTCGCGAGGGCTTCATCCTGCGGCTTGAATGCAGCGGGCTTGGGAATCTTGCCAGCAGAATTTTTCTCGATGAGCGCGGCGGTGCGGCTGGCGAGGTTGCCGAGGCCGTTGGCTAGGTCGCTGTTGTAGCGGGTGACGAGGGCGTCGTAGCTAAAATTGCCGTCCTGGCCGAAGACGACGTCACGCAAGAGAAAATAGCGGAGGGCGTCCATGCCAAGCATGTTGACGATGGGGCGCGGGAGGACGACGTTACCCTTGGACTTGCTCATTTTGGTGGCGTCCATCAGGAACCAACCGTGGGCCCAGACTTGTTTGGGAACAGGGAGCATGGCGGCCATCAGGAACGCGGGCCAGTAGACGGTGTGGAAGCGGATGATGTCTTTTCCGACGAGGTGGAGATCGGCGGGCCACATGCCGCGCTTTTCGAAGTCGGGGCCGCCGACGGCGCTGAGATAGGCGGTGAGGGCATCGAACCAGACGTAGAAGACGTGCGGCTCTTCACCGGGAACCGGGATGCCCCAGCGGATGGTGGTGCGGGTGATGCTGAGATCTTTCAGCCCACCTTCGACGAAGCTGATGATTTCATTACGGCGGGTATCGGGCTGAATGAAATCGGGATACTTTTTGTAGAAATCGAGCAGCGGCTTTTGAAAGGAAGAGAGCTTAAAGAAATAGTTTTCTTCGGTGACGGTTTCGAGCGGGCGGCCGCAATCGGGACAGTTGTCTCCGGGCTTGGCGTCGTTCACGAAGGCGTTGTCGTAGATGCAGTATTGGCCGGTGTAATGGCCTTTGTAGACGTAGCCGTTTTCCTTGCAGAGCTTGAAGAGCCACTGCACGGTCCGAACGTGCTTGAGATCGGTGGTGCGGACGAATTCGTCGGCGGGGATGCCGAGCTCGTCCCAGAGGGCGCGCCAGGCATCGGCCATTTTGGCGACGTATTCGGATTCGGGGACGCCTGCTTTTTTGGCGGCGCGTTCGACGTTGACGCCATGCTCATCGGTGCCGGTGGTCATCACGACGTCGTAGCCGCGCATGCGCTTGTAACGGCGGATAACGTCGGCGACGACGGTGGTGTAAGTGTGGCCGATGTGCGGCAGCCCGTTGGTGTAGTAGATGGGCGTCGTGAGGTAGAATTTGGGTTTTTTCTCGGGCATTGGTTGAGTTTTAAGTCGTAAGTTTCAAGTCAAAAGTTCAAGAGTTCGGAAGTTCAAGAGTCAAAAAGACGGACTGCCCTGTGCTTAAGTTTTGAGTGACCAGGTGCGCATGGCCTCGTCCATGACCCGTTGCAAGGGCACGTTTTGCTCTTCTGCCAGTTTACGGCAATCTTCGAATTCGGGCGATGCCTGGCGGATGTGGCCATTGAGCCGGGCCACTTTGATGCGGACCTCGCCGAAATTGGTATGGACCGTTTCCCACTGGCGGGCGAGGACGCGGCGCTCGGCGGTGTAGGTGCGGACGCCGAGGGTGGTGGTCTGAGCGAAGAACATTTCGTGGAATTTGGAATCGTCTTCCGGTTTGCAGAGGACGGTGACGAGCATGCCGGGGCGGTTCTTTTTCATCTGCACGGGAGTGGAGAAGACGTCGAGAGCGCCGGCGGCAAGGGCTTTTTCGAGGAAGTAGCCGTAAATTTGCGGGTTCATGTCGTCGAGATTGGCTTCGAGGACGCGAATGGTTTCAGATTCGGCGGCGGCGCGTTCTTCGGCGGCTTCACCGACCATCAGGCGGAGGACATTGGGCTGGCCCTCGAGATCAGCGGTGCCAGCGCCGTAGCCGATGGCGTTGACGGTCATTGGAGGCTGCGGGCCGAAGTTTGAGCAGAGCGTGGCGACGATGGCCGCGCCGGTGGGTGTGACCAATTCCTTTTGCACACCGTTGGAATAGGTTGGCTTGCCGAGAAGGAGGCGCGCAGTGGCCGGCGCGGGAACCGGTAAAACGCCGTGAGCCATTTTCGCGGTGCCGCCGCCCACATTTAGCGCGGAGCAGGCAAAGGATTCGATTCCGAGCGCGGCGAAACCGATGCACGCGCCGACGATATCAATGATGGCGTCAACGGCGCCGACTTCGTGGAAATGAATTTTTTCGAGAGGAACATCGTGGACAGTGGCTTCCGCATCACCCAGTTTCTGGAAAATGGTCGAGGCGCGCGTTTTCACGCCGGGGGCAAGAGCGGATTTTTCGATGATGCCGAGGATCGTGGTGAGCGAGCGATGCGTGGTGGTGTCTTGGGCGCGGACTTTGGCGTAGGTGGCGGCCATGCCATTTTTCCAGACTTTTTCGGCGGAGAGTTGCCAGCCGGGGAGATTCAGGCCGTTTAGATCGGCGCGCAGTTTTTCGATGGGCACACCTGCATCGAGCAGGGCGCCGAGAGTCATATCCCCGCTGATACCGCTAAAGCAGTCAAAATAAGCGCAGATCATTTGAAGGGACCTGAATCGATACTATCGGCGAGCGTCCTTTGGAGTCAAACCAGGCGCAAGGCGGCTAAGGAAGACAGGGAAAGGCGCCCGCCCCGCAACTGCATCCGGGGTCCAAAAAACGGACCTGAGGGGGCGGCCGCTACAAAACCAAGGAGAAATCAAGAAGGCGGCATAAAGCCGCCCCTACAAAGGCAAGAGGAGACAGACAAGAGGGCACGATTTATCGTGCCCCTACATTTCAGAGGACACGGTTGATTGCCTCCCTACATTTTAGAAAGAGCGGCCGGCGGCTGCGGCGGAGGCCCAGGCCCATTGGAAATTGAAGCCGCCGAGGTGGCCGGTGACGTCGACTACTTCGCCGATGAAGAAGAGGCCGGGGACTTTGCGGGCTTCCATGGTTTTGCTGGAGAGTTCGGCAGTGTCTACGCCGCCAGCGGTGACTTCGGCTTTTTCGTAGCCTTCGGTACCGGCGGGGTGGATGGTCCAAGCGTGTAATTCCCTTTCGAAGACATCCAATGCAGTGTTGGTCCAGGCTTTCGGGGGGTGAAATTTCAGCCAGCGTTCGGCGAGGCGTTGCGGAAGAAATTCGTGGAGGGCTTTTTCCGCTACGGCGGTGGTGCGGGTGCCTGCTTCGCGGACTTTTTGGGTTGCGTCGCGTCCAGGCGCGAGATCGATTTGCAATGGCCGGCGTTCTCTCCAATAACTGGAGGCTTGGAGAATTGCAGGGCCGCTTAGACCGCGATGGGTGAAGAGCATTTTTTCGCGGAAGGAGGAGTTCGCCGATGAGGCGATGACTTCGGTGGAGATGCCAGCGAGGTCGCTGTAGCGTTTGCGATCAGCGGGATGGAATACGAGAGGAACGAGAGCAGGGCGGGTAGGGACAATGTTCAAGCCGAATTGGCGGGCGAGGTCGTAGCCGAAACCGGTGGCGCCCATTTTGGGGATGGAGATTCCGCCGGTGGCCACAACGAGGGCGGGGGTGCGATATTCGGTTTCACCGGTGCGGACGGAGAAGGCGGTGTCGCGTCTGACTTCGGTGACTTTGGCATCCACAACGATTTTTGCGTTGGCATAGCGGCATTCAGATTCGAGCATGGTGACGATCTGGTTGGCGGAATTGTCGCAGAAGAGCTGGCCGAGAGTTTTTTCGTGGTAGGGGATTCCGTGCTTCTCGACGAGTGCGATGAAGTCGGCGGGGGTGTAGCGCGCGAGGGCGGATTTTGCGAAATGAGGATTTTCGGAGAGGAAATGTTTTGGCTGGGTGTGAAGATTGGTGAAGTTGCAGCGGCCTCCGCCGGAGATCAGGATTTTTTTGCCGATTTTTTCGGCGCGTTCAAGGAGCACGACGCGGCGGCCGCGCTTACCGGCTTCGATGGCACAGAGGAGGCCGGCGGCGCCACCGCCCAAAACGATTACGTCGAAATTGTGCACCCGGAATCCTTTGGGGTCAGATTCAAGTTTGGTTGCTTGCATTGGCATACTAGCCGAAGAGCGGTCCTGGGAGGAAAAGCAGATCCCTCACTCGCAAAAGGCGCGAGTTCGGGATGACAATGCGGGCGATTGCGAACACAGAGTACTGGCCGGAGAGTTGGCATCGCATGGGCTTGCCGGCTGGAAGCCGGCGCTACATTACGCATGGCCACCCATTCCTGCGCCAGGGCAAGCCTGAAGGTGGCCTCTGGAAAGGCAAGAGTAACCCAAGAAGGCGGCCTAAAGCCGCCCCTACGATGGATGGCTGGGCCACCTGAAGGTGACCGCCTACACAAACTAAAGGAGGATGTGTATACTGACTGCAGGAATACTCTACTTCAAGGCGCGTGCGAAGAGCGCCGCAAGGAAAGAACAATGTTCATCGCACGAATGGTAGCTGTCCTCTAAAAGCCGCTTCGCCAGCGGAATCCACGTTTTCCTGTTTCTCTACTAACCATTTTCCGCGCCAGCGCCGGCGTTTTTGGCCGCGTTTGCGCAGACCGTGCAGGTATCCATGTCCGTACAGGATTTGCAGCCACCGGCCGCTGAGGCCGTGGTGGCAACACAACCGAGTTTGTGGAGTTCGATTCGCGAGGCGCTGCGTGGATCGCATCAGGACTTCACGACCGGGAGTTTGAACCGGGCGATTCTTTTGCTGGCCATTCCGATGGTGCTGGAAATGGTGCTGGAATCGCTGTTTGCGGTGGTGGACGTTTTCTGGGTGGGGCGGCTGGGCGCGGATGCGGTGGCGACGGTCGGCTTGACGGAATCGCTGCTGAGCCTGGTGTTTGCGGTGGGGCTGGGGCTGAGCCTTTCGACGACGGCGATGGTGGCGCGGAGGATTGGAGAAAAAGATCCCGAGGGCGCGGCAGTGGCCGGGGCGCAGGCGATTTTTCTGGGCTTCGGCGTGTCGGCGATTATCGGCGTACCGTGCTGGATCTATGGAGGCGAGTTGCTGCGGCTGATGGGCGCTTCGCCGGCGATCGTGGCGACGGGCAGCGGCTACGCGCGGATTGCGCTGGGCGGAAGCGGCGTGGTGCTGCTGCTGTTTTTGAATAACGCGATTTTTCGCGGCGCGGGCGATGCGGCGGTGGCGATGCGGCTGCTGTGGGTGTCTAACATTATCAATCTGATTCTGGATCCGTGCTTTATTTTCGGGATTGGGCCGTTTCCAAAGCTGGGCGTGACGGGCGCTGCGTTGGCGACGTTTACGGGGCGAAGCATCGGCGTGGCGTATCAGTTTTACCGGCTGCTGCGCGGGACGGAGCGGATCCGGATTCTGGCTTCGCAGATTCGGCTGGATTTTCAAGTGCTGTTCCGGCTGGTGCGCGTTTCGCTGACGGGGATTCTGCAGTTTGCGATTGCGCATACGAGTTGGATCGGGTTGGTGCGGATTATCAGTGTGTTTGGATCGGCGGCGCTAGCCGGGTACACGATTGCGATTCGCATTTTGATTTTTATTTTGATGCCATCGTGGGGGCTGAGCAATGCGGCGGCGACGCTGGTGGGGCAAAACCTGGGGGCGCGGCAGCCGGAGCGTGCGCAGATTTCTGTGTGGCGGACCGGGTTTTACAACATGCTTTTTATGGGCGGCATTGGCGTTGTTTTCCTGATCTGGGCGACGCCGGTGGTGCGGCTGTTCACGCACGATCCGGAGGTGGTGCCGCTGGCGGCTTCGTGCCTGCGGATTTTGAGTTACGGGAATATCGGGTATGCGTATGGGATGGTGATGCTGCAGGCGTTTAACGGAGCCGGGGACACCGTGACGCCAACGGTGGTGAATTTTTTTGGATTTTGGATGTTGGAGATTCCGCTGGCGTATTTTCTGGCGTTGCGGATGGGTTGGCAGGCAAAGGGGGCGTACGTTTCGATTGTGGTGGCGGAGTGCGCGATTGCATTGGCGGGGGTTTTGTTGTTCCGGCGGGGGAAATGGAAGGGGAGGAAGATTTAAGGAAAGGCGGAAGAGAAAGGCGCCCGCCTCAGAAGGCGGCCGCTACAAGGGCAGAGTAACCCAAGAGGGCGGGGCGAGCGCCGCCCCTATAAGGGCGAAGAGTAAAAGCAGAGAAATCGACGTAACCCTTCGCGATGCTCAGGGCAAGAAGCCAGCCCTACTTGGCTACCGGGAGTTCGATGAAGCTGGTTAGATTGGGCGCATGGTAGATGCGCTGGGTGGCTTTGCGGTAGTCGTCGGGCTTGGCCCAGAAAATGTTGGGGACGAAGGTTTGCGGGTTGCGGTCGTAGAGGGGGAACCAACTGGACTGAACCTGGACCATTAGTTTGTGGCCGGGCAGGAAGACGTGGTTCGCGGTTGGCAACGCGAAGCGGTAGACGAGCGGGGTGTCGCGCGGAATGGATTTTGGGTTTTCGAAACTTTCACGATAGCGGCCGCGGAAGATGTCCGCGGCGACCATCAGCTCATATCCGCCCATGTTGGGCTGACCGGCGACTTCGTCGGGATAGACGTCGATAAGTTTAACGACCCAGTCGGAATCGGTGCCGGTGGTGGAGGCGACGAGATTCGCGATGGGCTGGCCGCTGATTTTGAGCGGCTCTTTCAGTTCCTCGGAAATAAATGTGAGTACGTCGGTGCGGCCTGAGGCTTCGCGCTGGTCGTCGACGAGCCATTCGGCCCAGGTCATGCCGTCGGTGTAGCCGACGGGTTGAATCGGACGCGCGCGGAATGGGACCGGCTTGGCGGGATTGGAGACGTATTCGTCGTAGGCGGCGTCTTCTTTCGCGGGAGCGGAGAAAGTTAATTTGAGGCTGGCGGAGAGATAGAGAGGCGTGGGTTTGACGGTGCAGCCGGATGGGCAGCCGGAGGGCCAACTGTTGAGCTTAAGCCAGCGGTTGGTGCCGGTTTCGAAGGCGTTGACCGGGGCGACTTCGGATTGCGGGGCGCCGTCCATCAAGTAGCGCGCGAGGAATGGGCGCAGAATTTCCTGACGGAAATAGGTTCCGGTGTCGCTGCCGAAATGGAGAGCGCCGAGGGCGCTGGCGTCCTCGATTTCCTGGCCGTGGTGCCACGGGCCGAGGACGAGGAAGACTTTGTCGTTGGCGGTGTCCTTGGGCTTCAAGGCTTTGTATAGCGCCGGCGCGCCGTAGATGTCTTCTTGATCCCAAAGGCTGTCGACAATCATTGTGGGCACTTTCAGCGGTTGCGCGGCGAGGATTTTGTCCATTGCCTGCTGCTGCCACCAGGAATCGTAGCTGGGATGCTCGATGAGTTTTTTCCAGAAGCCGAGTTGCTCCATGCCGTGTTCGCGGCCAAGTTCACCAGCGGAACCAGCGCGCATGTAGAGATCGTAGTCGTCGTGAACGCCGGACCACCATTTCTCCTCGTTCTTGCGGGTGGCTTCCTGCTCGTAAATGTAGGGCAGATTTTGCTGGCGGAAGGCTCCATTGTGGAACCAGTCGTCCCCCATCCAGCCGTCGACCATGGGATTCATCGGAATGGCCACTTTGAGAGCGGGATGAGGATTGACGAGAGCCATTAACGGAGTGAAGCCGTCGTAGGAAATGCCGAGGATGCCGACCTTGCCGTTAGTTTCGGGAATATTTTTGATGAGCCAGTCGATAGTGTCGTAGGTGTCGGTGGCGTGATCGACGGGCGAGGGATTCAGAGGGCCGCGGAGCGGGCGGGTCATGACGTAGTCGCCTTCGGAGTTGTACTTGCCGCGGACGTCCTGGATGACGCGGATATAGCCGTCTTCCACGATGACTTCGGTGGCGTTGTCGTAGCCCCAGAGGGCGGGGCCGAGATGTGAACTGGCGCGGTGGGTGACCTGATCGTCGGCGTTGTAAGGAGTGCGGGTGAGGAGGATGGGCGCGTTCTTGGCGCCTTTGGGGACGAGGATGACGGTGTGAAGCTTGACGCCATCGCGCATAAGGATCATGGCGTCGCGGCGCTCGTAGTCGAAATCCTTGGTGACAGGTTGGAAGTGGGCGGGAGTTTCACTGGGGAGGGTGCCTGTGTCGTTCTGCTGGGCCGGGACGCGTAATGGCAAGGAAACGATTAGAAGCATTCCACAAGATACGGCCGCGAGAAATCTTGCGCCGGTCCTGATATTCGATGCGCTGCAGATCATCCGACTCTCCCTCGCCGGCTGGGCGATGCGGTTCCTTGGTAATTGGTTTAAATACGAGTTCGGGCCATCTGCCTAGAGAGCTGGGCCACTTAACAGTGGCCGCTACGCGGGGCGAAAGGCTGGCGGGATTATAAACGAATCAGAGCGCGGTGTCTGATTGTTCGGGGTTCTCCCCCGCAACCCAAAAGGCTACACTTTGGGAATGGCACACGCCGTAATGTCTCCGCAACTTCCCTTCCCGCCGGGGCCGAAGGGGAATTTTTTCCTGGGCAGCGCGCGGGAACTGGCGCGCAGCTGGCCGGGGCATTCGGAGCGGTGCATGCGGGAATACGGAGACGTGGTCTGCTATCGCTTCCTGCATGTTCCGATCTGCCAGCTTACGCATCCGGATCACATTGAATATGTGCTGGTGAAGAACGCGGCGAATTTTCACAAGTCGAGGGATTACGCGGCTTTTAAATTCTTTTTGGGCAATGGTCTGCTGACGAACGAGGGGGCTTCGTGGCGGGCCCAGCGGCAACTGGTGCAGCCGGCGTTTCGCCACGAAAATATTGCGGCGTATGCGGAGATTATGGCCGACTCGGCGGCCAGGCACTTGTCACGCTGGAAAGATGGAGAGAAGCGCGACCTGCATCAGGAGATGGGGGAGCTGGCGCTGGACATCGTGGCGAAATCGCTGTTTGGCGCAAACGTCGGCCACGCGGCGGAAACCATCGGGGAGGAAGTGGCGGCGGTAATGGAACGGTTTTTCGCGCAGGCCGCGATGTCGTTTCTATTGCCGGACAAGTTTCCGATCCCGAAGACGCCGCGGCTGATGCGATCGAAGAAGCGGCTGGACGATATTGTGCTCTCGATCATCCGGCAGCGACAGGCGAGCAAGGCTCCCGCAAATGATTTGCTGCAGCGGCTGCTGGACGCGCGGGACGAGCAGGGCGAGTGGATGAACGAGGAGCAACTGCGCGAGGAAGTGATGACGCTATTCATCGCGGGGCATGAGACTACGGCGAACGCGCTGACGTGGACGTGGTATCTGCTCTCGCAAAATCCGGACGTGGAAAAGAAATTGACGGCGGAACTGGATGCGGCGCTGGGCGGGCGCGCACCCGCGCTGGCGGATTTGCCGCGACTGCCGTACACGGAGATGGTGCTAAAGGAATCGATGCGGCTGTATCCGCCGGCGTGGGGAGTGGGGCGGCGGGCACTGGAGGATTTCGAGGTCGGCGGGTACCTGGTTCCGGCGGGCACAAATGTTTTCCTGCTGCAGTGGGTGACGCACCGCGACGCGCGATTTTTTCCGGAGCCGGAGCGGTTTGACCCGGAGCGGTGGCGCGACGACCCCATTCGCAAAGGGAGGATTCCGCGGTTCGC
>DASYXF010000073.1:0-13608 GCA_035935335.1 Candidatus Acidiferrum sp. | reverse complement strand
AGTAAATCCGAACGGGGGCGCGATCGCCCTTGGCCATCCGCTCGGTTGCACCGGCGCCAAACTTACCGCATCAATGGTGCGCGAACTCGAGCGCCGTAACGCGCGTTACGGCATGGTGACGATGTGCATCGGCGGCGGTATGGGCGCGGCCGGCATCTTCGAACGGGTATAACTCCCCCTTAACTTCTCAAATCCCTCGGCTACCACGGGCCGGTGACCGTCCCTTGCCTCCTGACCCTGCTTACGCCGACGCAAAGGACTATTGCGAAAATCGCTGCGGTATGGGTAAAATTTGAGGTCTGGAATATTCAAACGGTTGTTTGAATTTTGTACGCGGCCCTGAGCCGGCAAGGAGCATCACCAATGGCCACCTCCGTTCTGACCAAACCCGCAGCCAAGGGCGGCAGCTTTCTGCTGGAGTCTCCCGCGCCCGCGGATATTTTCACCCCGGCGGATCTTACGGATGACCAGAAGCTGATCGGACAGACCGCGGAAGAGTTTGTGATCAAGGAAGTGCTGCCGCTGGCCAAGGATCTGGAAAACAAGAAGCCGGGCCTGATGGCGGAACTGGTGCGCAAGGCCGCGGAGCTCGGATTGATGAGCGGCGGCACGCCGGAAGAATACGGCGGGGCGGGCCTGGACAAAATCGCGACCACGGTGCTGACCGAAAAGATTTCCATCTACGGCGGCTTTGCGGTGACGCATGGCGCGCACGCTGGAATCGGAACGCTGCCGATTGTTTACTTCGGGACGGAAGAGCAGAAGAAAAAATACCTGCCGAAGCTGGCCAGTGGCGAGCTGATCGGGGCGTACTGCCTTTCGGAACCGCAAGCGGGCAGCGACGCGCAGAATTCTCTGACACGCGCGGAGCTGAATAAAGAAGGCACGCATTACATCCTGAACGGGCAAAAGATGTGGATCACCAACGGGGGATTCGCGGACCTGTACGTTGTATTCGCCAAGGTGGATGGAGAGAAGTTCACCGCGTTCATCGTGGAGCGCAAGTTCCCTGGCTGCAAACCCGGCAACGAAGAGCACAAGATGGGAATTCACGGCAGTTCGACGACACCGATTTTCCTGGAAAACTGCATGGTGCCGAAGGAGAACGTGCTGCATGAAATCGGGCGCGGGCATATTGTCGCGTTCAACGTGCTGAACGCGGGACGGTTTACATTGGGCGCGTCCGGCGTCGGCGGTTCGAAGCATGTGTTGATGACCGCTTCGAAATATTCGAAGGAGCGCAAGGCTTTCGGCAAGCAGATCGGCGAGTTCGGCATGATGAAAGAAAAACTGGCGGAGATGGCGATTCAAATTTTCGCGGTCGAATCGATGATCTACCGCACCGCGGGCAACATCGAAGCGGCCATGCACGCCGCCTCCGGTTCCGGGGACAAAGCGCAGAACACGATGAAGGTGCTGGAAGAATACGCGATCGAAAGTTCCATTTCGAAAGTGTACGGCAGCGAGATGCTGGACTATGTGGTGGACGAGGCGGTGCAGATTTTCGGCGGCTACGGCTTCCACGAAGACTATCCCGTCTGCCGCGCTTACCGCGATTCGCGCGTGAACCGCATCTTTGAAGGCACCAACGAAATCAACCGCATGCTGATTATCCAGATGCTGATGAAGCGCGCCATGGGCGGGCAACTGGCGCTGATCCCCGCGGCGATGAAGCTGGCCGACGAAATTCTGGCCGGGCCGTCGTTTGAGGAAACCCCGGACGGAGTGCTGGCGGAAGAATCGCGCGTCATCGCCAACTGCAAGAAAATGTTCCTGCAGGCGGCGGGCGGAGCGGTGCAGAAATTCCGCGAAAAGCTGGCGGACGAACAGGAACTGATCGGCGCGCTGGCCAATATCGTAATGGAGGTTTACGCGATGGAATCGACCCTGCTTCGCGCGCAGAAGGCCGCCGAAAGCAAGGGTGAAGCCGCCTCTTCCGTGATGATCGACGCCGTGCGCGTGTTCATTGCCGACGCCGCAGAGCGCGTGGATCACGAAGCCAAACGCGCCATAGCCGCCGTCCACGATGGCGACATGCTGACCACCCAAATGGCCGTCCTGAAGCGCTTCGGAAAGCGTTCCGCCGTGGACACGATCGCGCTGCGCCGGCGCGTCGCTGCAGCCGTGCAGTCGCAGGACCGCTACCCGTTTGAAGGCCGCTAGCAGCTCCAGCATCGAATGACTGGCCGGGACCCAAGCGTTCCTAACTGGGAATGACCAACCGGGCACAGTTCCAGCGAGCAATTCATTCCCGAACTGGAACTCTCCTAAACTATCCCCTAGCACAGTACTAGGACTGTATCTTGAACTTGCGCCGCTTTCCCCGGTCCTTGGCCGCGGTGGCCCTGAGCGTGGTCATTCTCCACGTGCTGACCGTGGTGTTTCTGGGCTCCTCCCCGTTGGGTTCCCTGTTTGGAAATGTGCTGCAAATCTTTTCCAGCTTTCTGGCAGCAGCCATGTGTTTTCGTGGGGCGCGGCGAGCCATGGGCTTTGCTCGTTCATTCTGGGTACTCGTTGGCTTCGGGATGTGCGCTTGGGGATTGGCCGATTTCGGCTGGACCTACTACGAGGTATTTCTTCATAGGGAGCCCCCGCCGGGATCACTGATCCGTTTTCTGTTCGACACGCACGGCATGTTCTTCGTGATGGCCATTTTCCTGAACCAAGACAAAGAAAACTCCCGCGTGGATGTGCCGGAGGTGCTGGACTTTGTGCAGATCGGCATCCTGTTTTTCCTGGTGTATTTCGGCGCGTATTATCTGCCCGCTATCAATCTTGGATACCAGGAAGCGTTGGCGCGGGAATTTCAGGTAATGACGATCGGGACCTCCGGGATCTTTCTGCTCGCACTGCTGCAGTGGGGGCGCAGCGTCACGCTGGAGGCCAGGAGGCTCTACGGGGGCCTGGCCACCTATATTCTGGTCTACGGAATTCTGGCAACCATCGTTTCCTGGATCCAGATCACACATGAAACGCCGACAGGAACCTGGTTTGACCTGGCGTGGACGACGCCACTGCTGTATGGCGCATTCTGGGCCTCCGGGTGGCAACCGTCGGCCGAATCGGAAACTCCGGCGAGAAGGCACAATCACACGTTGACCGAGGTCCTGATCAACAACGGAATGTTTTTCTTTGCGCCGATGATCATTCTGATTCAGGTAGCGCAGTTGGGCCCCGGCATGAAGGCCGTGCGGTTCACATTGCTGGGCATTTCGTTCAGTTGCTATGCGGCGCGCATCGGGCTGACGCAATACCGGCAGCAGCGGGGTGAGGAGACGGTCCGCCGGCAGAGCCTGGCGATGGATTCCTCCATCGAGGGGATCGGGATCCTGGATGAAAAGGGCGTGCACAGTTACGCCAATTCCGCACTGGCTTCAATGCTGGGATTTGATTCACCCCGGCGCGTCGTGGGCCAACCGTGGAAGGTGGTTTATGCCTTCCAACCAATTGCGGAACTTGAATCTCAGGTTCGCAAGGGACTGCGGGAAACCGGCAAGTGGGCCGCGAATCTGCAACTGCGGCGACCGGACGGCAGCCGGATTCCCGTTGAGTTTCATGTGGGGAGCATGCCGGACGGCGGCACCGTGTGCGTTTGCCGCGATCTCTCGCAGCACCAGCAGGCGGAGAAGGCCCGTGCGGATGCGGAAACCAAATACCGCATGCTGGTGGAGCACGTCAACGCAATCACCTACATCGCGGAAATCGGCATCAACGGAAAATGGTTCTACATCAGTCCGCAGGTGGAAAACATTCTGGGATACACGCCGGAAGAGTGGCTGGCAATTTCGTCGGATTGGACACAGCACATTCACCCCGACGACCTTCCGATTGTTGTCGCCGCGGAAGAGCAGAGCATGAACGGATATCCGTTCCAGGCGGAATTCCGCGTGCGGCGCAAAGACGGCCGCGAAGTGTGGCTGAGCGACACGGCCGTAATTGTACAGGGCAGCGATTCACATCCGGTGATGGAAGGCATCATGGTGGACATCACCGAGCGCAAGGCGCTGGAAACGCAGTTGCAGCAGTCACGCAAGATGGAGGCGGTGGGGCGGCTGGCCGGCGGCATCGCACACGACTTCAATAATCTGCTGACGATCATTTCTGGGTACACGGAGTTGGCCCTAAGCCGGCAACACCTTCCGAGCGAAGCTCATGCGGACATCGAGCGGATCGAGAATGCGTCCGCACGCGCCGCGGCACTGGTGCGGCAACTGCTGGCTTTCAGCCGCAAGCAGGTTCTTCAGCCAAAGATTTTGGACCTAAACAAGATCGTGCTGAACCTGGACTCGCTGCTGCGCCGGCTGATGGACGAGCGAATCGAAATGGTCACGCGAGTAAACGAGGATCTTGGTAAGGTGAAGGCCGACCCCGCACAGGTAGAGCAGGTGATCATGAACCTGGTGGTGAATGCCCGCGATGCAATGCCCGAAGGCGGACGGCTGGTGGTCGAGACCTGCAACACGGATCTCGACGCCAATTACGCCGTGGACCATGTTTCCGTGCGGCCCGGCAAATACGTGATGCTCGCTGTTTCAGACACCGGCGTGGGCATGGATCGCCAGACGGTGGCGCATATTTTCGAGCCGTTTTTCACGACGAAGGAGAGCGGCCGCGGCACAGGTCTTGGCCTCTCGACGGTATACGGCATCGTGAAGCAGAGCGGCGGCTACATCTGGGTCTACAGCGAACCGGGCAAAGGGAGCACGTTCAAGATTTATCTTCCGCGCGTGGACGAAGTTCCCGAAAGCCCTTCCGCCACGCAGGCCGCACCCCGCGGGCAACGCGGAACTGAAACGATTTTGATCGTGGAGGATGAGGAAGCCGTGCGGGAACTTATACAGACGGTTCTGACGGAAAAAGGCTATGACGTTATTGCGTCGCTCGATCCGCAACACGCAGAAAAAATTGCCGCGCAGTTCCCCGGAGAAATTCACATGCTGCTGACGGACATGGTCATGCCCGGCATCAGCGGGCGCGAACTCGCCGAACGAATTTCCGCGAAGCGCCGCGATATTCGAGTGCTCTTCATGTCGGGCTACACCGATAACGTGATCACCAGCGGCGGCATGCTGCAAGAAGGTCTGGCGTTCCTCCAGAAGCCTTTTTCCCCAGCGGCTCTGGTACAGAAAGTGCGCGAAGTGTTGGGCCAGACGACTACGGCTTAGGTCCTATTGGCGCCGTTGCCCGAAATTCGTTTCACTGCGGACTCGGCGGCGCGGGTTCCTGAGTTGGGGTTGGCGCGGGGTTTGGAGCCGGTGGCGGCTCGGGTGTTGTTGGCGGCGCTGGAACCGCCGCGGGAGCTCCCTTCGGCTTGCCAATGCTGTTCAGGGTTTCCACATTGAAGCGCTTGTAGTCGGAATAGCGGGTAATCGCGTTCAGCTTGAATCCCTTCACCAGCAGCACGCGCGCGCCGACGTGGGCTTCTTCATAGGTCGGCAGCCAGACTTCATTGTTCAAAAAAGCCTGTTCGAAGACAAAACTGGTGCCCTGCTGGATGCTGGCCAGAATGCCTCCCCCGAGATGGAAGTCGCCGACGAAATAGGCCTCCAGCCGCGCAACATCGTTGGCTTTTTCGTCCACCCAGACAACACCCGCCAGCTCTTTCACCAGGCGTTCAACCAGGTTTTTTGGTTTGTATTCCGGGTTGGGCTCGAAGTCGAAGACCAGCACGTCCTGCCCGCGAAAGCGTTCGCGGCGAGGGTTCACGAATTGCGAAGTTCGCAGGAAAACTTCGATACCGGGCTCGTCTTTCTCTTTTTCGTCTTTCCCCTCTTCTTTCGCTTTCTCCGCTTTTGCTTCTTTTTTCTTGCTTTGTTTCTGGACTTCTTCGATGTGCTTCCGGGTCTGCTCGTTTTCCTTTTTCTGCTCGCTTTCGGTGAGTTCGCTGCCGTCTTTTTTCACCAGGGTGGAGATTTCTTCACCGTCGAGGTAGAAAAAGGTGAACTCCTTGGCTTCTTTCTTCGTCACCCGGCCGGTTTTGTCGTACTCGGTCTCTTCCTCCATCCGCGTTCCGGCATAGTTCTCCTTGATCTTATCGATCTGTTTTTGGTTGGCGTCGAGCTGTTCGAAGAGTTTCTTCAGGTCAGGAAGTTTCACCTGCGACTTCATGGGAAAATCGAAGACGCGCTCGCCGATGGTTTCGTTGACGCCGACGCGCGTGACGCTGATGGAGTAGTGATCGGTTCCGCGGGTCAGCTCGATTTTGTAGGGGACCTTAACGCCGTTCACGGAGCGGTAGTCGTCGTAAGTGAATTCCCGCGGAATTCCCGCGATTTGCGCTTTTTCCTCCACGATCAGGTGGGTTTGCGGATCGAAAAAGACGTGCCACTGCACCCCGTTTGGATAAGTCAGTTCCAGCTCTTGCGCGGAGCGGCCATGCACCTGCGATTCTCCTTTATATGCTGCACCGACCTTGCGCTTAGCGAGCGATTGCAGGCGTGCGTTGTAATATTGCGCGGCGATTTCCATTTCAACGCCATCGTGGCCGAGCAGCGTGCCGATTTGCCCGTCGGCTGCCTCATGCCAGGCGGATTTGCCGTTGTAGGACTCGATCAGGGTGTCGCCGTTCGCCCGAAGTTCCGTATAAAACCGGTTGGGCCGCTTTACCTTGAACGTGTAGGTTCCGGGTGGTGCATCGCCAATGACGGCAACGCTACCGTCAATGGAAAGGGTTTGCAGCCGGGAAACGGTTTTGCTGCCGCCAACGGCTTTCAGATACTGGTCGATTATTTTTTGGGCTTCGTCGGCGCGCGCCGGTATGCCAAACAGGGTTCCAAAGACAAGAGGGATAGCGATGAGGAGGGATTTGTGCATGGCTTTCCACTCTTAGATACGCGGAACCCGGCAAAAAGTTGCGGTGCCGCAGGCCACTTTTCTCATGGTCGCGGTCAGATCAGTGGGCAGCTTTCGGACGATTCAGGTACTTTTCGTACAAGGCTTTTTGTTTGTTGTCCGTGGATGTCAGCTGTCCCTTGATGAAGACGTAGCGCACGTCGGTGGTGACGTCGAGCGGGTCACCGTTGGTGACGATGAGATTGGCTGTCTTGCCAGCTTCCACGGTACCAAGCTGCGTGTCCAGCCCGAACATCTGCGCGGGATAGAGCGTGACCCCCTTCAGCCCCTCTTCGTAAGGCAGGCCGTGCGCCACGGCATTGGCGGCATTCTGCCCTAGGCGCCGCGCGAAACTGTTGTCGAAACTACCGAAGGCAATCTTGATTCCGGCCGCACGAAGCTCTTCCGGTTGGGTCAGCAAGCGGTCATAGGCGTCGTCTTCCTCGGGGGGCTCTGCGAGTGTCGGCTTCAGGATAACCGGCACTCCCTTCGAACGAAGCAGGTCCTTTTCTTTCCACGCTTCGGTGCCGCCCGCGAGGATGATCTTCAATTTTTGTTTGTCGCAGAATTCCACGGCGTCGCGGATTTGCCGCGCCTTGTCCGCAAAGACGAGCAACGGCATTTCCCCCCGGACCACGGGAACCATGGCTTCGAGTTTCACGTCTCTCTGGAAGCCACCACCACCAGGGCTTTGCAACGCTTGAGCATAGTGGCGCGCTTGTTCGATGTAGTCGGCGAGCTCGTTAACCTTGGCGTCGTACTCTTTTTTGGCGTCGGCGAAAGCCTTTTCTTTGTTCGAGAGTGTGGAGAAATCAAAGGAACGAGTCTCTACACCGGGCCAATCGACGACCATGGCTGCGCGCTTGCTGATGAGCATTTCCTCGGCGGTCCATCCGGCAAGATGAATCGCCGACGCCTGGCCCCCGACAAGAGTATTGGCGTTGCGGCTGTCGAAGCCACCGCTGGCAGGCGCCGCGATCACTTCCGTAATGCCCGATGCACGGGTAACGGGAATGTGCGCGCTGGAGGGAAGAATCGCGGTGGCGGCGGTCACATCAGGATTGAACAAGCCGGTTTCCGTGGTGTCGACAGTGGCGCTGACGGCGCCGATTTCGCTCAGACCCATTTGGGTGACAGGATCGAAAAGGCCGGGATAAACCTGCAAGCCCTTCGCATCGATTACTTGCGCACCCGGGGGAATCGCGACACCCGCGCCGACGGCGGCAATTTTGCCGTCATGAACCACCACAGTGCCATCCTCGATCGGCGCTCCGGTCAGGGTGAAGATTTTAGCGTGCGTGATGGCAACGTCGGCTGCGGAACTTTGCGCTTTGCAGATGCCGGAGCCGAGCAAAATTGTGGCGACTATCAAGGCGACGAAATTCAGGGAACGGCGTTTCACAGTGCACCTCCCTCGCCCAACTCGCTTTGCGGGGGTTTTGGTTTGTCTTCCGGTTTCTTTTCCTCGGGCTTTTTTTCGTCCGGCTTCTTCTCTTCCGCTTTCTTGTCGTCCGGTTTTTTTGCGCCGGCTTTCTTTTCTTCGTCCTGCTTTTTCTTCGCCTTCTCGAGGAGGTCTTTCTTTTCCTTTTCAAGCGCCGCGCGCCCAGCGAGGTCTTTCTCGCGGTCAAAATAGACGCGCCCGTCAATCAGTGTCTTCTGAACGACGGCATAGGCGCTGAGCGGATCGTGGTTGTATATGGCCAGGTCGGCGTCTTTGCCCACGTCGATGGAACCGACGCGTTTGTCGATGCCCAACTGAATGGCGGGATTCAGAGTGACGAGTTTCAGCGCCTCATCGTGAGTCAACCCGCCGTAGCGAATGGTTTTCGCGGCCTCCTGATTAAGATGGGTGGCTTCCGCCGCGTCGTCGGAATTGATGGAAACGAGCACGCCGCGTTTCGTCATCAACGCCGCGTTGTAAGGAATCGCGTCATACGCCTCCACTTTGTAGGCCCACCAGTCGGAAAAGGTCGAAGCGCCGGTGCCCGCTGCAGCGATCTCGTCGGCGACCTTGTAGCCCTCCAGCACATGCTGGAAGGTTTGCACGTGAAAGCCGAATTCTTTCGCCACCCGCAGGAGCATCAGGATTTCGTCTTCGCGGTAGCAATGAGCGTGAACGTACCGCTTCCCCTCCAGAACTTCCACCAGTGGATCGAGCTTCAGATTGCGGCGCGGAGGAAGCGCATTTTTCTCTCCTGCAGCCACGCGCTTGTTGTAATCGTCCCAGGATTTTTTGTAGTCGCGGGCTTCGGTGAAAGCGCTGCGAATGGTTTCTTCAACGCCCATGCGCGTAGTGGGATAGCGATCCGGCGCGCCGGGGGTGCGGAAATTCGAGCGCTTCGGATTTTCGCCGAGGGCAAATTTGATTCCGGGCAGTGCGCCTTCAAACGGCAGCTTTGCGGCGGGCTGTCCCCAACGCAGCTTGATGACGATGGTCTGGCCGCCGATGGAATTGGCGGAACCGTGCAGAATGTTTGCGGTGGTGACGCCGCCGGCAAGGTCGCGGAAGATGGAGATGTCGTCGGAGTCCAGCACATCGGCAATGTTCACCATTGAAGACACGGAGACGGAGCCTTCGTTGACGCTGCCGTCCACGGCGATGTGCGAATGGCAATCGATGATGCCGGGCGTGACAAACTTGCCCGCGGCGTCGATCACCACGGCGTCCGCCGGAGCTTTCAGCGGGCCGCCAACCGCGGCGATTTTTCCGTCCTTGATCAAGATGTCGCCCTTGTCGATTGTGCCGTGAGAGACAGTAAGGATCGTGGCGTTGCGTATCAGGATCACCGGGGCGGCCGCATCGAGGGAGACGCCGCTCTCTTTCTCCCTGGCGCCTATGGATCCGGGAAACGCAAACACAAGCGTGGCGGCGAGGCACAAAATGTTTGTGCGAAGTTTCATTGCGCACCTCCTGCCTGCACGGCCGCCATTCGCGTGGGCTTGGTGCCTGTGAACTCAATGTTGTATCCCATCGCCTGAATCGAACCCTTCATGGAAGTCCCTTCGAATGTGCCGGTGAAAACCACGTCGCCGGAACTGCCTTCGATCGAAATATTGATCGTGAAGCTGAATTTGTCGTTGCTGACCCAGCCGCTGAAGACGCTGCCGGTGCCGCGGTCGCTGGTCACGCTGCCGGTCAAAGTGCCGTCGGGCTGCATGGTGAGATCCGCGGTCGCTTCTTCCTGCCCCTGCGGCGTCGTGAAACTCAATTTCCATTTCCCGGAGAGGTCGCCCTTCGGCGGTTCGTTGGGCCGCAAAGTTTCCCGCACCTCGTACTTTCGCCCGTCGACAAAGACGATTTTCACTTTGGTTTTCTTGTCAAAAAGATCGCCGTCGGTGACAACGAGATTGGCGACCTTGCCGTTCTCGATCGACCCGAGCGTTTCCGCAACGCCAAAAATCTCGGCCGGCGAAAGGGTCAGGGCACGCAGCGCGGCGTCGGGGCTCAGTCCCGCATCGATCGACTTTTTCACTGCGGGAAGAATCTCTTTCGGCGCGGTGATGCCTCCGGAATAAAACGCGAATTTCACGCCGGCCTTGCCCAGAGCCGCGGGTGAGGAAGGCGCTCGGTCGCGGAATCGCAGAGTGCGGAGCGAGGGCGTTGCCTCCGGATCACTGTCTTTTTCCGCTTCCGGCCATTTCAGGTCCACCAGCACCGGCAATTTCCTTGCCGCAATTTCGGGAGCGACGTCATAGCCCATTTGCACGCCGTAGAGCACCGCGCTCAATTTCCATTCTTCGATCAGCCGCAACGACCTGCGAATCTGCAACGACGTATTTCCCGGAATCAGCACCACTGCGTGCTTTGAAAGCGCCGTAGCCAGGGCCGTGTCGCTGCGGTCGTACTTAGGGCGTTCCACACCACGCGGATTTTTTTCGTATGCTGCCTCGGCTTGCGTGTCCCAGTTCGTGTCCAGCCAAACTTGCCGAACATAGGCGATTCCACCCATCACCGAGCCGGGAAAACTTCGGAATCCTCCGGGGGCTTGCAGCGAAACAGGAATGGCAACGGGCGATTTGACAACGAAATCACCGGCGCGTTCGCCTCCCAGGTCGAGCACGGACGCCTGACCGGGAAACATTCCGCCTTTGGGCGCGGCAATCACAGTCGTGAAGCCCGCCGAGCGCCAGGTTTCCACTCGCGGATCTCCGGGATTTACTTCGTCCGCGGCGATTCGCCACGGCGTGGTTGCAGGGCGGTCTTCGGGCCCGCGTGAAATGGCGGGCTGCGGCCGGGCGCCACTGTCTCCCGCCGGGGCAGCCGAAGTCGCGGGCGCAACGCCAACATCGGTGAATCCATCAATCAAGCCGGGGTAGATGGTGAGCCCTTTGCCGTCGATGACCCACGCGTCCGGGGGAATGGTGACGTTCGTTCCCACCGCGGTGATGAGCCCGCGCGAAACGACAACCGTCGCATTCTCAAGCGGCGCCGAAGATACCGGCACAACTTTCGCACCGCGAATGGCGAAGGTGCGCGGCTCGCCGCCCTGTCCCCACGCGGCCGGTGCCGCCAACAATCCAAGTGACACCCCAAGAAGCATAATTCTTCGCAGGGGCAGCTGAATGCTCCTCAAACTCATGGGTTGCTCCTTGTCCTGATGGCGTTATTACTTCAGCGAAGTCCCCGTCGGACTTGCATCCTTCGCAGGTTATTGAGGCTAGTGGCAATGGGAAGGAACGTCAAGAGTCAGACCGGATTGGTAGCTCAGGCCTTTTAGGCCTGAGGATTTTCCTTCCACCTACACGATTTCGCCAACTTCCTGAAGAGCCTCACCCCTGAAGGGGTGAGCTACAGCAAATGAATTGGAATTACGGTTTCTTTTTGCCGAAGAGGCCGCCAAGTTGGTTGATGGTGTCAGCGGCAGTCCCTTTGCTGCCACCGGCGAGCGCGCCGGCCGCATTGGTGATTCCGCCCGCACCTCCGCTACCAACACAGGAGAATTGCGCCTTCAGCAGGCTGGCCGCCGCGCCACCGATATCCGGCACAAATTGGGGGCTCGCCGTGGTACCGTGAATCTGCAATGGCACCTTGATGCCGCCATTTTTGCAAGCTGCTGCCCCGCCTCCGAGCATCTTGCCTACCGTGCCGCCGACTAGGCCCCCCGCGGCAGAGCCCGCCGCGGCGGTGGCGACGTTATTGTTCACCGTGGCGACGAGCTTGAAGTCCAGATTATTTTTCGCGTCCACCGTGCCGTTGCCGACCATCGAGCCGAGCGCCGGAACCACCGCGTCCAGATTGTCCGCGCGTAGTCCGGTCGTGGCCATGTGCAAATCCGTGGTGAATTTCTCTATGATCAGGTCGCCGCCGGACTTGATCCCCGCCAGCGAGGCGATACCAGACAATTTCTGGCCCAGGTCGAATCCCGCCAGCTTTCCATTGAACAAGCCGATATTGCCATCGGTGACCAACTTGTCGGTCGGTCCGGATACATGCAGGTTTGTATTCATCGTGCCGGCGCTCAGCCGGGACTTGTCCGGCAGATTGATGCCCAGCGCGGGAAGAAAGGATTCGAGATCGGTGGCGGGGAGGCCTTCACCAGCAATTTTCAGATCCACGGCAAAGTCGTCGCCCTCCGACTTATAAGTGCCGTTCAAATTCGTCTTTGCGTTTCCGATGTTGATCGTGGAGGGATGGAGGACGCCGGTACCTTTGACGAGGTCGTATTTCGTATCGAAATTTACGATCAAGGGGATGCCCGCCGGGCTTCCTCCGGCAACAAGTACGGCTTTCGAAAGTTTCAGCTGGCCCTTCGTGGCCATCTGGCCTTTATCGCTCACCAGATTCGCGTCCATGTCCGCAACACCGCCAAGCCCCAACGACGGATCCAGGAAACCGGTGCTGGCCAGATTCAGCCCGCTGATTGTCAGCTTTACGTTCTGGGCGGTAAGCGCGGCGTCGTTGGCGTCCACCGGCCCGACTTTGCCGTCAATCTTCATGGTGCCGCCGCCGGGCAATTGCATCGAAAAGAGCACCGGGAAATTATTCTTCATCGCCACGTCGCTGGCGGTCAGGTTCACCTTGGTGTAGACGGTGCGCTTGCGCGAGTTGGTGTTACCCAACGTGATTTGCCCGTTTTCGAGGCGCAGTTTCCCGATGGAAAGCGATTCCGCCGAACTGCTGCCGGAGTTCGCGGGGGCTTTCTGGGCAGGCTTACTGGAGCTGCCGCCAATGGAGGAAAAATTCCAGCGGCCGCTGGGATCCTTGAGCATCGTGACCTGCGGATCAACGACGGTGATTTCGGTGACATTCAATTGCTGGGAGAAAATCAGCGGGATGAGTTCGACGCCCACTTTCACGGTCTTGGCAGTCAGAAATGGGCTGGTGTTGAATTTGGGATCGTCGCTGACGGAGACATCGTCGATTCCGACCGACCCGGTCAGAATCGACAAACTCAGATTTCCAAGTTGTACCTTGCGGCCTAGCGCGTCGGAAGCCTTGGATTCGATGGTAGGTTTGAATTTGTTAATGGGAATCAGGAAAGGCACGATGATGAGAATCAGAAGAATCGCCACAACGGCGATGGCAAGCCATTTCAGTTTGCTGCTCATGGAAACCTCCAGGTAGCCTGGGAAGGCGTAGGCGGGCGCCGCAATCGAATGCTGGGGGGATAATATCACAGCGCACCGGTGTTAACGGTGATTCGGCAAGGAAGCGAAGAGGTCGCCCTGCCGCGGCGTCTCATACTACAATGTGTTGGACGGGGCTGTAGCTCAGATGGATAGAGCGTCGGTTTCCTAAACCGTAGGTCGGGAGTTCGAACCTCCCCAGCCCCACCA
>DASYXF010000072.1:0-38382 GCA_035935335.1 Candidatus Acidiferrum sp. | reverse complement strand
TGTCTTGCTCTTCTGAAGGGCGGCAGAGGCTTTCGCGGAGTCGCCCATCTGGGTGTAATAATCCGCCAAAGCGACAAACATGGCGGGGTCTCCCGGATGTGCCTGGGTTCCATGTTCCATCAAACTCAGACCCTCGGCCGCGTTTCCTGATTTTCGCAAACTGGTGGCAATGCGCAACAGGGTGTGGGCGTCGGCGGCGTCGGTAACCCGGGTATCGTTATACAAGGCGGTGACGGCCTTGTAGTCCTGTTGGGCGAAATACGCCTCAACAAGTTGCGCTCGGGCGAGCTCATCGGAGTGATCCAGAGCCAGGGCGCGGCGAAGCCAGGGGCGTCCCTCGGCGCCCAGCCCTTGCTCCATGTAACAAAGCCCGCGGTTCCGATCAAAAACGCCTTTTTCCATATCGTCGCGGATCGTGGAGTCTATGACGATCCAGGGAGCGGGAGGAAGGCCGGACGGGTCGACGGCCTTGAAATTCAGTCTGGCGAAACTGGGGGCCGCAGCGCCCGGAGCAGTCACCGCAACCGAGAGAATGTAATTTCCAGGGTTGCCCTCCAGTGTGAGCTTCTTTCCGTTTACCAGCGAGCCGCCGGGATCGAATTGCTTCAGGGAGGCCGAATCTTTGATTGCCTTGGCACTTCCAGGGACGGAGGGCTGGCCGAGCCCGTATTCAATTTGAAGATTATTGTCCTGGCCGAGAGAAGGGTTTTTGGGAGATGTCCAAACCTGGTAGGCAACCTGGAAATTTTGATCCTTGTTCAGGTAGAGATTGGAAGTGGAAAGAGGGACGAAATGCACGCCGGCCATGGTGAAGGGCAGAACGGGAGCCGCGACCGGGTCCACTTGTTCGGCAGAGGCAAACGGTAAAAGTCCGGGAATCTGGAATTGATTGGCATCAATTTTGGGAACCGATATCTCGCGTTCGGTCCTGTAGGAGACGTTTTTGTTCCAGTCGGTAAACTGGAACGCCAGCCGGTAATTCCCGGCGGGAAGCGGAAGCATGCTTTCGTAGGAGAATGCCTTGTCTTTAATATCCTGGTAGCGGCTCTTGTCGAAGGTATCGCGCAAGTCTTTCTGCGCCACGAAAATCAGCTTATTGCTGTCTTTATCAAAGACCTGCACGCGGATCTGCAGGTTATACATCAAGCGGTCGTCCTTGGTGGCGGCTACGCTTAGATCACTCGGAGACTTGAGACTCAGGGAATAATCCAGCCTGGAAAAGCCGCGCTCATCGCGGACGGGCAGAAGAACGATGTCCAGATTGTGTCCCTGGAGAATCATGCTGGTGCTGACCTGCTCGCGGTTCATCCACTTGCGGCGAATATCGTCTCGGTAGGCGGGCTGTTCGGAGAGGCCCTTAAGCATCATGATCATGACGTCGGAAGTGAGGCTGGGGCGGGGATTGGAAAGATCCACCGGCTCGCCGGGAATCAAGCTCAGGGAGATCCTGGCGATTTCGAAGCCCACGGAATCCTCAATCATCTTGAGGCCGGCGGCAGGATTGTTGATGGCTTCCACGCCAGTGGTCAGTTTATCCGGGCCGTCCAGGTAAGGACTGTAGAACTTGTAGTCATTCGCGCCGTCTTTGTCATAAAACATGACGTAAAAGGATTGCGGAAGAATGGGAGAGACGTTGGCATAGAACCAAATTTCGAAGGCCCGCAGGTTGGCCGCACCGCGGTGGATATCCTTTTGCTGCGGGGCGCCAAGAGTGATGTAGGTGCGGCCGCGGTCGGTGCGCCAACCGTCGGTGCCCGAGCCAACGCCAAACCGGGAGTCGGCGAAGGCGATGCGCTGGTAGATCTCTTCCTTATAAGTATTTATTTCCGAGCCGGGAGTAGGATTGCGTATCTCCCAGAAGTCCTTTATGAATTTATCCCTGGATTCGTCCGTGGTAAGCGCCAGGAAACGGGCGCGCTCGTCCTTGGTGATGATGTAGACGACGTCGTGTTCCAGCCATTCGCGGTAATTTTTCGCCAGTTTTTCCTTCTTCTGGGCGGAAATTACAGGCGAGAACGAAAGAAGGGCGAAGAGCAAAATCGCGGCGTGCTTCCACCATTGGCTCACTTGGGTGTTGCGCGGTTTTTTCATTTTCATCGAGGATACCTTACTTTTGGACGTGCGTGCTCCCTCAAACGTTGCATTAACCGGAATGGCGGATGCGCTCGGCCAGGGCGCGGCTGCGCTGGCGGGCGATCTCGACAAAGCGGGGATCGCCGGCGATCTGGTCGAGAAGCGGCAGGGCGCGCTCGGGCTCGGGCAGCACGCTTTTGCTCAGATCGTTTTCAAATTGCAATAAAGCGTCGTTGACGCCGAGGCGGTCGTATTTAATGCGGCGTTGCAGCAGTTCGATCAGCTCCTCCTGGCGGGCGAGGCCTTCGCAAATCTGCAGAAGCTGCATAGCGGCGGAGTTCAGCGTGTAGTTGAATTTGACCTCGCTCGTATCCGCTCCCGAATCCCAGCGAAATGTTTTTTCCCCCAGATTCGCGATCTTGCGGTGGACATCCAGATCCAGACCCCTGAAATGATGGAGTTCCGAAACGAGTTGAAAAATCCTGCTCCGGAGCGCGGGTCCTATTTCGAACGGAGTGGCCCCCGCGTCTTCGTCCAACTGGCGTATTTCATAAGTGGCGGCCGCGGAGTTTTCCTGGATGCGAATCTCAATGAATTCCGGAGAACTGGATTTGAAGACGCGGCGGTAAGTGAACCAGTTGCCGGCCGGGCCGGCAGCCAGGGAAACGGAAAAAGGCGCAACGCAGAAAAAGAGAAGACAGAGGCGGCGGGAAAAAACGTTCATCGGTTTGGCTGGAGACCGGAAATCCGCGCCGTGGATTGCCGGCGGGAAGCGGAGGTTGCCACGACTCTTTGCGTGGGTGCCGTGCGCGTGCCGGTGGAAAGGCCGAAGCGGCGTGCGAATTGTTCGCCCCGAATGTGGCAGAGCGCCACGGCCAGAGCGTCGGCCGCGTCGGAAGGCTCAGGCGTTTCCTCCATCTTCAAAAGAGCGCGCACCATCAGTTGCATTTGTTTCTTGTCGGCGTGGCCATAGCCGGCGACGCAGGCCTTTACCTCTCGGGGGGAATAGGAGCGAACTTCAACGCCATGCTGCTCCGCGGCCAGCAAAACGACACCGCGGACTTCGGCCAGGCGCAGGGCGGTACGCATGTTCAACGCGGTAAAGACGGATTCAACGGCCATGGCATTGGGCTGGAACTCTTCAATCAACTGGCAGAGCAGCGCGTGGACATCGTGAAGGCATGCGCCGGCGGATGATTTCTGGCGTTTCGCGGCAATGCGCAACGCGCCGTAATGCAACACCCGAAAAGTTCGGCCGTCGGTTTCGATGACGCCGTAGCCCGTCGGTCCGGAAGCCGCCGGATCCACGCCCAAAATGCGGCGGGGCGAGGGAGCTTCGGCAGCGGTGAGGCGCGCAGTCATCCTCGATAGTCTACGGCAAGGAATCACGCTCGCCAAATACTAAAGGGTAGTGGAAGTCGTGAAAAATTTTAATTACGAAGGCTGATTAATTTGCGCCGACGGCCGCCTGGATTTCCGACTCGTCGATGTCAAAATTTGCGTAGACGTGCTGCACGTCGTCGTGTTCTTCGAGTGCTTCCACAAGGCGCAGCATCTGCTGTGCCTGCGCGCCGGTCAGTTTGATGTAGTTTTGCGGCACCATGGCGATTTCGGCCGATGCAGGAGTGATGCCGGCCTTTGCGAGCGATTCTTTCACTGTTTCCAGGGATTCCGGCGGCGTGACGATGTACCAGGCGGAGCCGTCGTCCTTCATATCCTCGGCGCCGGCTTCCAGCACCAGGTCGAGCAATTTTTCTTCGCTGGCTGCTTCTTTCGGGACCGTGATTTCGCCCTTGCGATGGAACATCCAGCCCACCGCGCCCGCTTCGGCCATGTTGCCGCCGTTTTTCGTCATCAGGTGGCGGAATTCGCCCACGATGCGGTTGCGATTCGTGGTCACAACCTGGATCAGCAAGCCCACGCCTCCGGGGCCGTAACCTTCGAACATGGCTTCTTCATACTGCTCGCCCTCAAGCTGGCCGGTTCCGCGGAGGATGGCCCGCTCGATATTTTCGTTCGGCATGTTTTCGTTCTTGCCCGCTAAAATAGCGGTTCGCAGCCGGGGATTGGAGTTAGGATCGCCTCCGCCGATACGAGCGGCGATGCTGATTTCTCGAATGATTCGAGTAAATACGCGGCCGCGCTTGGCGTCAGTGGCCGCCTTCTTGTGCTTGATGGTTGCCCATTTTGAGTGCCCAGACATGACAAATCCTCTTTATCGCTCGCGACCGCCAGGCGGTCAGCTGAATTTGGATTAATGGCCCCCGCCACTGCCAAGGAATGGACGCGTGGCTCATTCTATCTGCATTGCGGGGTCGCCCTGTGCGGAGACCGACAATGAACCGGGAAAAGTTGAACCCAGTTGCAAGGCAACTTTTCCGGAACCCCTGGATTTTAGCACAGTTAAGAAGTGACGGGAATGGCGGGGGTGGCAGGCTACCTAGCTAACCGTTTGGACGGATACGGGATACAGCAAGTTCGACAGCGACCACCGTGCCGTCCACATATTCTTGCGGAGACCAGGTCTTCATTCGTTCGCCAGCCGCAATGCGGAGCCTGGCCAGGTGCTGGCGGTCGGAGAGGGCTCGTTGCAGAAGCGCCGCGAGGGCCTTGATGTCCCCGCACGGATAGATGAAGGATGGATCCACTGGGGCAATAAGGTCTCGGCTTGCGCCTGCCCGGTCGCTGGCCGCGGCCATGCAACCGCACAGCATCGCTTCATTGACTACAAGTCCGAAGGGTTCGTATTCCGACGGGAGAACGAGCAGGTCCGCGGCAGTGTAGCAGGCGGGGAGTTGCGACTGGTTCACGAATCCCAGGAATCGCACTCTATCGGAACAGCCGAGGCGCGCTGCCTCCGATTGCAATGTTTCGCGCAACGGTCCTTCTCCGGCAAAGATCAGAAGAGAATCCGAAAGTTTTGCCAAGGCGAAGGCTTGCAGCAAATCTTGCGGGCGCTTCCAGGGTTGGAGTTTTGCGGAGAAGAAGATTACGGATGTGTTCGGACCCACTCCCCAAGAGGCGCGAACGGCTTCTCGATCGACACGTGCGGATTGCGCAATCCACCAGTCATTGTCTACAACGTTCGGCACCAGAGTCACACGTTCGTCTGGTATTCCCAGTGAACGCATCAGATCGCATGTGCCTGTACAAGGAGCGAACACCTGACTCGCGAGCCGGAACAACAGAGGCCAGAAAAGACGCTTTACGAGAAGCTTCCATTTCTTGGAGTCCCGGGGGGCGAGTTCTGTGGTGTCCGTGCCGAACAGAAAGGCCGAGCCGGAGAGCCTGCTGGCGAAAAAGGTGATCCAAAAGGAAGCGCGTCGGTATCCCGTGACGCAGAATACGGCGTCGAAATTTCCTTCCCGAACGATTTTCCAAATCCCGGGATTGCACAATCCCCAAAATCCTTCCGAGTCTGTGCCTTTGTTGGGGACCTCGACCCAGTTATATCCATCCAGCAGGGGAATGTCCCATTGGATCTTTACGCCAAATTCGGGATCAACCCCCGCTTCGGCGCCGCGCAGCCGGCAGTAGACGGTGCTCAGATCGAGTTGCGGGTGCTGGGCCATTCTCCGCAACAGCGGCGACATGTACTGCACAGGGTGCCCGCAAACAAAAAGCACTCGATAACGCCGATTATTTAGGACCGGCATGGGCCTTCAGGAGCCTGGCCAGTGGTGTTGGCTTTAAAGGAGTGCACGGAAAAGAGTTCCTCGTCAAAAGTATACATGCCCAATTTCGGACTGTCCCCCCGGCTGGGGATGCGTTACAATTTTTGGTGGCAAGTCCCGCGGAGAGGTGGCCGAGAGGCTGAAGGCGGCGGTTTGCTAAACCGTTGTACGAGCCAAAACTTGTACCGGGGGTTCGAATCCCCCCCTCTCCGCCATGTCAACTAAAATCTTCCAGTGTTGTTGGAAAATCTTGAGTCTTCAGTGGCTCAGCTGGTTTCGTTTCTTCCGCTACAGTCTCTCCAGTCTCCCCATTCCCCTCCATATCCCTGGGACAAAAATTTTGAATGATTGGCATAAATTTTGTTAACCGATTGAAGAGAAGTGTGTATCCATCGTTGGATGGGTGGTCGGATGGGAACAGCATCGGAAGGATCTCTCCCCCATGCTTCGGTTGGCCGATTGGTCCGAAATTCTGGCGTGCGCCGGAAGTAATTTTGTAATTTGAGGGTTTTGTGGGGTGGCTGCAAACCCGGTCCTGGCTCAAACACTGCCCGCCCTGGGTGGCGTCGGGCTGCTCCTGTCGGCGTTGATTGATTCGTCGTTCGTCCCTCTTCCGCTAGTGACCGATTTGCTCTTGATGGTGCTTTCCAGCCGGCACCCGTTGCGTATGCCGTACTATGCCGCGATGGCCGCGGCCGGTTCGCTAATTGGGTGCGTCTGGATTTATTGGATCGCCAGAAAGGGCGGGCAGGCCTACTACCGCAGAACGCAGGGTCATCCTCCAGGCAGAATTCGAAAGTACATCCGCGGCTATCCAATGGCGTCCGTCTTCCTTCCCGCGGTTGCACCGTTCCCGGTGCCTTTCAAACCGTTTGTGATTGCCCAGGGTGTTTTCCAGGTGCCGTTCGCAACGTTCGTGATTGGCACCCTGCTCGGCCGCGGCTCTTTGTTTTTCATCGAAGCGTTTCTCGGAGCGCGCTATGGCGCGGCGGCGAAACAATTCATCGTGGAGCAAAAATGGGTCTCGGTCGCCATGGCGCTTGGCCTGGTCTTGGTCTTTTTTCTGGTTCGCCGGCTACTCGCCTTTCGCCGGACGGAATTCTCTCAAACCGATTGAAGTTCGCGCACCCGGCGCTCCAGTTCGCTGGTAATCTCGTCTGCTTTCTGGCCGGCAGGGAAACGCACCGGGGCGCCGATGGTTGCCCATACGTGGCCGGGCATCGTTAAAATTTGGTGCTTCTGTTTCAGGTCAAACAGCCCGTGCAGGAAGATCGGCACCACCGGAATATCCAACTGCTTCGCCAACAGACCGATGCCCGAACGGAACGGAACCATGTTCCCGTCCTCGGTTGTTTTGCCTTCCGGAAAAACCAGGACATTCCAACCCCGGTCGGCAAGCTCGCCCGCGAAGGCAAAGCTCCGCAGAAATCCAGACTGCTGCGGCAGCGGGAAAACATTGAAGAGGCTCACCGCAAGAAAATATCTTAGGCGTTCCATAAATCGCTCGAAGTGACTCAAGCCGGCGGAAGGACGCCGCATCCGGGCGAGCCTTTCCCCGCCCATCGCCGTTGCCAGGCGGTTGCGGAATCGGGCTGGCAGCGCCGGCAGAATCCATGCGATATCCAGATAGGTGACGTGGTTGGAGACAACCAGCACCGGGCCACGCAGGCCGCGGAGATTTTCCCGGCCACGGATACGGGGAGCCGCAAGCAGATAGGTTGCCGGCCAAGCGAGTGAGTAGTAGACGGCAAGACGGAATGCATTTATGAGCCAATGCTGCGGCCAGGTGGGAAAAACGTGCTGAACCGGAGAGGAAGCTCCGCGGGCGAGCAGCGTCTCCAATTGTGCCACCGTGGTTACGTCCTGAAACTGAGCTTCATTCAGGTCTACTTGATGCCGCTCTTCGAGGGCGCTCATCAATTCCACGCGATCCAGCGACGTCAGGTGTAAATCCGTTTCGAGATTGGCGTCATGTGCGCCCGGTTGAACGGGGCGCCCGGTGATCCGCGCGATCATTCCGGCAAGCGAATCCGCGGCGGCTGTGGTTTCCTCAGTACCGCTTTTCGCTTTCTGAACCAGCTCACGGATGCGGGGAACAATTGGCTTCTGCGTCGGAGTCCGCGGAAAATCCGGCTCCGGCCAAACGAAGGAGTTCCGCATTTTCTGGTAATCGGCCAACGACCGGTTGGCGCCTTCGATGATTGCTGCCGGATTGCCGTCGGCGCCATTCAGCAAAAGGACCGCGCACGGTTCGGCGTTGCCGTCCCGTTCCAGGCCGACGACAATACAATCGCGAAGCCCGGGTTGCGCCCGCAGCGCTTTCTCCAAATCCTCTGGATAAATGTTCATGCCGGCCGGAGTTACGATGACGTTCTTTCGCCGGCCTTTGAAATACAGGCTGCCCGTCGCATCCTTCTCCGCGACGTCTCCCGTCCGGAACCATCCATCGGCTTCAGCCACGAAGAGCGTCTGCCCATTCTGGCGGTAAGCGGTCGCGATATTTTCTCCGCGCACCAGGATCTCGCCGTTTTGGTCAATGCGCACTTCCATGCCCGGAAATACTTTGCCGATGGAGCCCTGCGCGGAGCGGAACGGGTGATTCAAGCTGATGAGTGAAGTGGTTTCCGTCATCCCGTATCCCTGGATCACGGCGTAGCCCAGGCGGTTCCAGAAAGTCTCGGCTTGCTTCGGCAGCGCGGCTCCCCCCGAAATAAAGGCCCAGAATTTCCATCCGAGCCGCGAATGGATTTTGCGAAAGGTCCACCAGCGCCGAAGAAAATGCTGCTTTTCGGCCCGAGTGAATCTGTTTCGAAACTGTTCTGTTTCTCCGCCGCGCTCCTCCTGCCGCTGAATCTCCCGCTGGAGCGACTCGATGAAACGCGGAACCGCCACGACAACGGAAACCCGCTCCCGCCGGATGGTGTCCATGAATTCCGAAGGGCGCAGCGAATCGAGAAAAACCACCGTGGCGGCCAGCAGCGGCGGGATAAACACTCCCAGCATTTGGCCGAACACGTGGCTGAGCGGAAGCAGGTTTAAGAATCGAATGGGGTGGACAAACTTTTCATAGCGAAGATATTTCTGGATTTCCGCCTGCAACGGTTCGATGTTCGCCAGAACGTTTCCATGGGTTATCACGACCCCGCGGGGCTCCGCCGTAGTCCCCGAAGTAAAGATGATTTCGAGTGTGTCCTGCCGGTGGAGAGGCGGCGGCGAATAGGGGGAAGAGTCGCGTTGCTCCGTCAGGGCGTGAAGCGACTCCAGCGGAATCGAGGGCACTGTCCCGCATCCCGGCTGGCCGCTTGCGTGAAAGGCGAGCTTCGCATTTACCTCCTGAGCCACACGTCGGGCAAATTCCGCCGTTGAGGCGTGATCGATCGGGACGACGACAACGCCGCGAAGAAGGCACCCGAGAAACACAGTGATCCATTGAGCGGAGTTTTCACCCCACAACAGAACGGCGTCACCTTTCGCTATGCTCCGGGCCTCAAGCTCGCGCGCCAGGCGATTCGCCCCTTCGGCGATCTGCCCGTACGTCCACGTTTCCATGCGATAGCCGCGCCGCTGCCGGACGGCAATTTCGCCGCCTCGAGCCGCGTAATCTCGCACAAATGGTAAAAGTGACTCCACGGGCGCTCCGGACATCTATTTTGGCAGAAGTAAAGGAACCCGGCGCCTCCGGAAAGTTTGATAGGCTTCTGCTGACGTGGGATACACACAGAAAGTGATTGTGATTGGCGCGGGAATCTCCGGCTTGGCCTGCGCGTATCGCTTGAAACAATTGAGAATTGCCTGCCTTGTTCTGGAAGCGCAGAAGCACGCCGGCTGCGCGCGCTTTATTTTGCGGGGCTGCCGGCTGCACCCGGCGCCCTTCTCTCCCGGTGGCTTGATCGGCACGCGATTGATGGGGTTGCGATCCAAGTTGTGAATCCTGACCGAAGCCTTCGGTTTTTCTCGGCCCCCGCTGAATGAAGAAACTTTGGCCGAATTCGTCCAAAGAAAATTCGGTACGGAAGTGCTCGACTATCTGGTGGACCCGTTGATCTCCACCGTATTTTTCGGCGATGCCGGCAAGATGGGCATGGATAGTGCATTCCCAGTTTTGGTGGAATGGGAGCGGAACCATGGCAGTTTGGTGAGGGGTGCGCTTCGCGCGCGCAATTCCAGGCGGCAACTCCCGAGTGCAGACGTAAGTCCCCAGCAAGCCCGAACTGGTAACGTCGGCACGCTACGCGTCACGGACGCTCTGCCGTCGCTGGGTTCCCTCCGCTCGGGAATGGCTGCGCTTCCAGAAAGGCTCGCGTCGGAGTTGCCCACCACTTGATCGCGTGGCCTGGGCGAATTCGCGGGGTCTGCCGCAATATAACGTCGGACACGCGCGGCGATCGTCCTGAGCCCAATCGTGCCGGCTTCTTATTCGAACGAGATCTAGAGCGCCGATATGCGTCTCGCTGCATCAAAAATAAGTGCCGGAATCTGTCGGATCTGTGGGATGGTGGTTGGAGGATAATGTGAAGTTTAGAACGCGCTCTTTTTTCATTGCCGCCGCGCTTTGCGCCATTCCATTCGTCTCCCCGGCGCAGGACGCCCACTTCCACAACGCGCCCGCGTCCACGGTGCACCAGAAGAATCCGTTTGCTCACCAAAAATCGGCCATCGATGCCGGTGCAACGCTCTACGCCGCAAATTGCCTGACTTGTCACGGCGCCGCCGGGCGCGGAACCGGCAACATTCCAGCGCTCTCCCAGGGCCCGGCGCAAGCGGCGGCTGACGGCGAGGTCTTCTGGTTCATCACCACGGGTTCTGTAGCCAACGGCATGCCCGCCTGGGGCAGCCTCTCCGAGCAGCAGCGCTGGCAAATCGTCGCTTACCTGAAATCTCTCAAATCTTCCGCCACAGGAAGCGAACCGAACGAAGCGGCACCCGCGAGCGTCGCTTCCATGGCCAACAAAGCCCCTCTGCCCGAGCCTCCCTACACGGATTACCGTGTTGAACAACCCGGGAAGATTCGCAAAATTTCTCCCCGGGATCTTCCCGCTCCTTATGGGACCGATTCTGCCAGCAACGGCGCCCAACTTGTGGCTCGTCCGCCCGATGCCTGGCCGAAGGCCCCGAACGGCTTCAGTGTTCAGCTCTATGCGAGCGGGCTCGACAATCCGCGCCTGATCCGCACCGCCCCCAATGGCGATTTTTTCCTGGCGGAGAGCGGCAGCGGCAAAATCAAAATCTTTCGCGGAATCACCGCTGACGGCAAACCCGCGGAGACTTCCGTTTACGCCGAAGGACTCCGCCGTCCGTACGGCATCGCCTTTTATCCACCCGGAAATAGTCCTCAGTGGATCTATATCGGCAGCTCGGACTCCGTTGTCCGTTTTCCCTACAAAAATGGCGACTTGAAGGCCGCTGGCGCGGCTCAGCGCATCGCCGAGCTTCCTTCCGGCGGCGGCCATTGGACTCGCGATCTGCAATTCTCCGCCGACGGCAAGAAACTGTTCGTCGCCGTGGGCTCGGCTTCCAATATCGATGACCCGGATACCACATCCACGGAAAAAAACCGCGCTGACATCCTGGAGTTCAATCCGGACGGCTCCGAAATGCGTGTCTATGCTTATGGAATTCGCAATGCCGGCGGCGGTCTGGCCGTCCATCCCAAAACCGGAGAACTCTGGTGCTCCGTCAACGAGCGTGACGGCCTCGGCGACAATCTCGTTCCCGATTACATCACCCATGTCCAGGACGGAGGCTTCTACGGCTGGCCGTGGTGGTATATCGGCGCCCACCAGGATCCCCGCCACAACGGCAAGCATCCCGAGCTGAAAGACAAGACCATTGTTCCCGACGTTCTCCTCCAGCCCCACAACGCTTCTCTCCAGCTCACTTTCTATGAAGGCTCCCAATTTCCCGCCGAATATCGCGGTGATATCTTCGCTTCGGAGCACGGCTCGTGGAACCGTTCCGTCCGCGCCGGCTACGAAGTGATCCGCGTCCCCATGCACCAGACTGGCAGAGCCAGCGGCGAGTACGAGGATTTCGTCACGGGCTTCGTCCTCGACAACGGCCAGGTGTGGGGACGTCCCGTCGGCATCACGGTAGCTTCAGACGGTTCGCTGCTCTTCACCGATGACGGTTCGAATTCCATCTGGCGCGTTGTTTATGCGGGCGGTAAGCCGCAAAAAAGCGCGGGCGAATAAAAAATTTCGGCTCGTATCTCGCATTCATCGCGTGCATTGCAGCTCCGTCTCTCGGCGGCGAAAGCTTTCCCCATCGGTTCCTGCGGGTTCGCAGTAAGACGTTGCCAGTCATCGGGTTGGAAACAACCGGCGGGACTTCGCCCGCTGCCCCGCGTGCTGGGAACTTTCTTTCCTCTTTGCCGGAATCAATAAGGTTGAGGCAGGGTCCGTTTCCCGCCCCGCGCGTTAACTTCGCGTACCTTTGGCCCCCGGGGTTTGCGTCTTTGCTAATGTTCAGGTTCACAGAGGATTTATAACCATGAATCGTTATCATCTTTATCTGTTGTGCTTTCTTTTTCTGACCATCGCATTTGCCAGCCCGGCGCAAACTCCCGATTCTTCGTCCACTCAACCGGATCAGACCCTGGGCGGCCCTCGCCGCGGGGCCCCTCGCGAAGGTCACGGAACAATCGGCAAAATTACCGCCATTCACGGCAACTCGCTTCAACTGCTCACGCCCGACGGTTCCACGCTCACCGTCAACGTCACCGGCAAAACCGAATACCGCAAAGATCGCCAGCCAGCCCAGCTTTCGGATTTCAAAGTAGGTGACTTCGTGATGGCCGGCGGTGAAGAAAATTCCGACCACTCCGTGACTGCGCAGTCTCTTCGGGGCCGCTCCGCCAACGGCAGTCCGGGCCCCGGTGGAATGGGTGGTCCCGGCGGGGGCGCGGCATTGGGAGAAATGGGCAAGGACTTCGTTGCCGGTGTCGTGAAATCGGTTGACGCTCCGAAGCTCACCGTCCTTCGCGCCGACAATGTCACGCAAACTCTGGAACTCACGGAAGAAACTTCGTTGCGCCGTGGCCGCGAAAGTATAACCATGGCTGACATCCAGCCTGGCGACCACATTGTCGTCCGCGGCGGCGTGCAAAATAATGCTTTCGTTCCCAAGGCGGTCATTCTGCTTTCCGCCGAACAGTGGGAGCGCATGCAGCAATTCGCGCAAGGTCACGCGGGTCCGGCTGGCGAAGCGCCGGCCAAAGCGCCCGCCGGAAATCCGCCGCAGCAATAGCCCACGGAGGGATTGTTAGTTGAAGCCAATGCTTCGCGGCGTCCACACAGGGTTCCTGCTCGCGCTGTTCCTTGCTCTGCGCGTGCCGGCGCAAGATGCCGCTCCGCCGCCCAACCCTGCTCCCGCTGCAGGCCAGCAATCCGAAGCGCAAACTCCTGTTCCGCCTTCCTATGAAATCACAGGCACGGCCCGCAGCGGGAAAACTCCCCTGCCCGGTGCCACGGTCGCCGCTTCGAACACGCTCACCGGCAAAAAATATTCTGCGGTCACCGACGCGGCAGGCAAATTCACCTTCACGGGCATGGTGCGCGGCCGTTACGTCCTCCGCATCGAGTTCATGGGGTTTTCGGTGTTCACCCAGGAAATCGTGCTCAATCCCGCAAATCCCTCCGGAAAGATTGACGCCGAACTGATTTTGGCGTCCCGCGAACAACAACAATCGAACACCGCCGGTGTCGCCGCGGGCCGTGGCTTCCAGAGCCTCGCTCTCGACAACGTGCTTTCGTCTCTTTCCGGCGGCAACACGGGCTTCGGAGGCAATGGCGCGACCGGCGGTTCGCAGAACTCCGGCGATTTCTCCTCGCTGCCGCTGAACGGCGCCGGTGCCGAAGGCCCCACGGAATCGATCAGCATCAGCGGCACGCAGGGTCGCACGCAGGATTTCGGCGGCGGCAGCGAACAGGACATCCAGGATCGCATCCAGGAATTCCGCGACCGCATGCAGCGCGAAGGCTTCGGTGGAGGGCCTGGCGGTGGTCCCGCTGGCGGTCAGGGCGGCGGATTTGGCGGCGGCCCCATCACGATTGGTCGCATGGGAGGCCGCGGCTTCAACATCAACCAACCCCACGGCGTGCTCTATTTTTCCGACGGCACTTCCAGTCTCGACGCGACCCCTTATTCGCTGAGCGGGTTTCCCGTAAACAAATCCCAATACAACCAGGCGCGCTTCGGCGCAAACTTCGGCGGTCCCCTGAAAATTCCCAAACTTTTCGATGGCGGCAACAAGTGGTTCTTTTTTGCCGGCTGGAACGGATCGCGCGGCGATACTCCTTACGACGCCTTTTCCACCGTTCCCACCCGCGATGAACGCAACGGCAATTTTTCCAACGCCACCTACAACAATGGGGCGCCAGTCCAGATCTTCAACCCCGCCAACGGGCAACAATACCAGTTCAACGGCGTGCCCAATGCCATTGATCCCACGCTGTTCAGCTCCGCCGCGAAATCACTTCTTGCGTTCATTCCGCTGCCTAATATCCCGCTGACTTCCACCGGCCAGAACTTTCACTTCGTCACTTCCGACGCCACCAACTCCGACGCCGTCATCTTCCGGCTGGTGCACAATCTCGGTTCCAGCGCCGGCCCCATGATCCTTGGGCCGGGCGGAGGCGGGCGCGGCGGCCGCCGCCAGAACAACGTGAATTTCGGCTTCAACTGGTCGCGGAATTCCACCGCCATCGTGAATCCGTATCCGTCGCTCGCCGGAGGCACCAGCACGCAGGGATTGAACGCCAGCGCCGGCTGGGTTTACGGAAAAAACCGCGTTACAAACAATCTCCGCTTCAATTACAACCACAATCACATTTCCACTACCAATCTCTATTCCAATGTCACCGACGTGGCCGGCCCGGGTGGCGCCGGAATCACCGGCATCTCCAATGCGCCTTTCGACTGGGGCTTGCCGGGTATCAGTTTCACTTCCTTCGGCGGCCTCAATGATCCAATTCCCCGCCGCGAACTCGATCAGACCTACACCATCTCCGACACTCTCAACTGGAATCGCGGTAAGCATTATTGGCGTCTCGGCGGAGACTATCGCCGCATTTTTCAAAGCTTCCAGTCTGCCAGAAACGCCGAAGGAAATTTTATCTTCACCGGCTTTGCCACTTCGCAATATGCCGCCGGCAGCACGCAGCCCGCCGCCAACACGGGCTACGACTTTGCCGACTTTCTCCTCGGTTCCCCTCAGCAGACTTCGCTCCAGTTCGGTGCCAGTGCGTACAACTTTCGCGCCAACTTCTTCGACTTTTTCGCCCAGGACGACTGGCGCATTCTCCCGAGCCTTTCGCTGAATCTCGGCCTGCGCTACGAATACATCGGGCCCTACACGGAAGCGCAGGATCGCATCGCCAATCTGGAAGTTGGTCCGGGCTTCGCAACCGCCGTGCCCGTAGTCCCAACCGGCGCTGTTCTGCCTGTCGGTTCAGGCACTTTCCTGACCTCTTCCAACCCTTCTCTCGTCAATCCCGACCGCAACAATTTCGCTCCGCGTATCGGCATCGCCTGGAAACCTTCGCAGAAAACCGTCGTCCGCGCCGGCTACGGCATCAACTACAATCTCGCCCAGTACGGGGCGATCATCCAGAATTTTGCGTTTCAGCCGCCTTTTGCCGACACGGCTACAAATTCCACCACCGTCACCGGCCTCACCGGTCCCGCGCCTCTAACTCTCATCAACGGCTTTCCCGCTGCCGCGCAGACCGCCGTCAGGAATAATTTTGCGGTCAATCCCGATTACGCTCTGGGCTACGTCCAGATCTGGAATCTCGACATCCAGCACGAATTTCACGGCAATGTTGTTTTGGACGTCGGCTACAACGGCGCCAAGGGCACTCGCCTCGACTCCGAGCGCGCTTTGCTTACAGCCGGCAATGATCCTTTTATCTATGAATCTTCCGAGGGCAATTCCATTCTCCACGCCGCGTCGGTTCGCGTGCGCCGCCGCATGTCTAAGGACTTTGGCTTCGGCGCGCAGTATGTCTTTTCAAAGTCGCTCGACGATGCTTCTTCCATCGGCGGTGGCGGCGTGATCGTTGCGCAAAATCCTTTTGACCTTCCCGCCGACCGCGGACTTTCCGGCTTCAACCAAACCCACAAATTCACCGGAAACTGGATTTACGATCTTCCCTTCGGCGAAAATCACCGCTTTGCGCAAAAGGGTGCGTTCGCTCGCATCCTTTCGAACTGGCAGTGGAGCGGCGATTTCACCGTCGCCTCCGGCCTCTATTTCACTCCCAGCATCCTCGGCGGTTCCGTGGACATCGCCCGCGGCGTCAGCGGTTCGCAGCGTGCCAACGTCGTTCCCGGCCAATCTTTCTCTCTTCCGAATCCCAACGCGCTCGAATGGTTTAACACTGCCGCGTTTTGTATTCCCGGCGCCACCTGTGTAAATCCGGCCGGTTCCACCTTCGGCGATGCCGGGCGGAACACCATCGAAGGCCCCGGCAGCATCATTTTCAATACGAGCATCAATCGCTCCATCCCCATCAAGGAATCCCGCAATCTTGATTTGCGCTTTACCGCGAACAACATTTTTAATCACGTCAACTTTGTTTCCGTCAACACGGCTGTAAATTCACAGGCATTCGGTGAAGTCACGTCCGTCGGCAACATGCGCCGTATCACTGTGCAGGCCCGTTTTCGCTTTTGAGAACGAATGATTATGCGAGCAGCTCTAAAAATCGTCGCGGCCCTCACAACGCTGGCGCTCTTTTTGCCCATGTGGCCTCTATCGGCCCAGGAGCCACAGAAGCCCGGCGCTGGCTCGGCCCCGATCCGGGTCTCCACCGAACTTGTCCTTGTCAACGTCGTCGCCCGCGACAAAAATGGAAATCCTGTCCGCGATCTGAAGCAGGGCGACTTCACTCTTTACGAGGACGGCAAAAAGCAGCAGATTTCCACCTTCGATTTTGAGGACGTGGACCAACTGCCGTTGACCGCCGGCGCAACCGTCACTGGCGCCGCCCCCGGCACGCTTCTGCATTCCACCAAAAAGGCCCCGCCGACCCTCGATGCCCGTGACCGCCGCCTGATCGTCCTCTTCTTCGATTTCTCCGCCATGGAGCCCGAACAGATCGATCGCTCCGTGGACGCCGCCAGGAAATTTGTCAGCACAAAAATGCAGCCGGCCGACCTGCTCGCGCTGGTTTCCCTCGCCACCAATATGCACGTCGATTGCGATTTCACCGGCGACAAGGAAAAATTGCTGGCCCTGCTCGCCGGCTATAATTCCGGCCAGGGCCAGGGTTTCGATAACGGCGCCACCGGCAGCGCTGAGGGCGCTGCTGAAACCAGCGGCTCCTTCACCGAAGACGATACCGACCTCAACACCTTCACGGCCGATCGCAAGCTTCTTGCTTTGCAGTCCCTGATGCAGGCGCTCAGCAAACTCCCCCAGAAGAAAAGCATCATCTATTTCAGCAATGGCATTACGCAGACCGGTGTGGATAATCAATCGGCATTGCGCGCCGCCTCTGCCGCCGCGGTCAAGGCCAACGCGTCCATCTATTCTCTCGACGTGCGCGGCCTCCAGGCCTTTCCCCCGGGTGGCGAAGCGCAAAACGCCAGCCTCCATGGGCAATCCGCGTATTCCGGCGCGTCCATCCTTAACGATCTCAGCGGCAACGCTGCGTCACAGGATACGCTCGCTACTCTCTCCTCCGACACCGGTGGAAAAGCCTTCTTCGACTCCAACGATTTCGACGGCATTTTCTCTCAGGTGCAGAAGGATAGTTCCGTCTACTACGTTCTCGGCTTCACCAGCGGCAATCCCGCCAAAGATGGGCGTTTCCGTCATCTGAAAGTCACGATCAACCGGCCCGGCCTGAAACTCGATTTCCGCTCCGGCTACTACGCCGGCCGCGATTTCGTCCACTTGGATCGCGCCGACCGCGAGCAGCAGCTTGAGGACGAACTTGCCGCACAATTGCCGAGCGTGGACGTCCCGGTGTACGCCGGCGAATCCTACTTCCGGAAAGACGATTCCCACTACTACCTCGCCGTCTCTCTCGTCATCCCCGGCTCGCAGATTCCCTTCGTCACCGAGAAAGACAAAGACAACGCCACCATCGACCTCATCGGCCAGGCCCTGGAGGGCGGCAAATTTCCCGTGGGGCACTTGCGCGACACTGTGAAGCTCGCCGTTGAAAGTTCGCGCGAGGTCCGCCGTAAAAACGTCCAGTACAACACCGGTTTCCTGCTTGCTCCCGGCAATTACCATCTCAAGTTTGTGGTTCGGGAAAATCAGTCCGGCCGCATGGGCTCATTCGAAACCGATGTGCATGTTCCGGACCTGCGCAAGTCCCCGCTGAAAATGAGCTCCGTGGTTCTGAGCAGCCTGCGCATTCCCTCAAATGGAAAAAAATCCGCCGGCAATCCGCTGGTGCGCGACCAGATGGAACTTGTTCCCAACATCACGCACGTCTTCACGCCCGGCCAGCATCTCTATCTGCAATATGAAGTTTACGACGCCGCAAAAGGTAAGAACCCGCAACCGGCCCCGCCGCCGGCTGCCGGCCAAGCCGAAGCCGCAAAACCTCCGGAGCCCGCAAAGCCGGCGCGTGATTCCGTCCGCGTTCTCACCAGCATCGAATTTCTTCAGGGTGCGGCGAAGGTCTACGAGTCCAAACCGGTTGTCGCGAACGAAGTGACAGCCCCGGATCGCAAGGCGGTCATATTCCAAATTGATTTGCCGCTGCAATCGCTTAAGCCCGGCCTGTATCTCTGCCAGGTGAACGTGATCGACGACGTCGCCGGCAGTTTCTCTTTCCCTCGTTTTCCGTTGCTCATCCGCGAACAAGCCGCGAAACCGGATTCGCCGGCCGCTGCCGCCGCAGCAAACTAACCTCTATTCTTCGCCGATATCTTCGCTCCACACTGCGGGATTCGCCCGGATATATTCCGCCAGCATCGAAACGCACACGGAAGAGTCAAGGTCAATCACCTTGACGCCAAGCGAACGCAACCACTCGATTCCTCCCTGGAAGTTCCGCCTCTCCCCCACAATTACGGTGCCGAATCCAAATTGCCGCACCAGCCCGCTGCAATACCAGCACGGCGCCAGCGTCGTCACCATGATCAATTTCCGGTAGCTCTTCTGCCGCCCCGCCTTTCGAAACGCATCCGTCTCTCCGTGCAGAGACGGATCCCCCTGTTGCACGCGCCGGTTGTGCCCCGCGCCAATCAGTTGACCCGTGGCATCAAAAATCGCCGCCCCGATCGGGATGCCACCCTCTTTCAACCCAACCCGCGCTTCCGCCAGCGCCACCGCCAGCATCGATTGGTAATCCAGTTCAAGGGACATCGCTCGGTCACTCTTCTCTTTCTTCCGTCAGGTGCTTCTTCCGCCGCAAGAGCGTCAGGGCCAGCATGACCGCTCCAAACGCCAGCAGCGCAGCGCCCCACCACAGGTTCATATTCACGCCGAGCGAATGCTCCGCATACATCGCGCTGCCTTGTGTAGCGGCGCCATACCCGATCAGCAAAAGTCCGAACAGGCTGAACAGCATCCCGATCGGCATCCGAATGTCAAAACCCATCGCTCCTCCTTCGCCGTTCACCGCCGCGCTTCTACCAGAAAACCAGGTTCAACCCCAAAAGCAGCACCAGCACAATCAGCGCCAGCGTGGCCGGCTTCTGATACCACTTCAGTCCACCCTCTTCCGGTTTTGCCGTCAGCGAATACACCAGCCCTTTCAATTCCTCTTCCGCGCGCGGCGCAGTCAGCAGGGAAATCACCACCGTCAACGTAAAGCACCCGACCCACGCGAAAATCCCGGTCCAGAAATTCTGCGCCATCTCGCTCGGATACACGTGCAGGATGGGTCCCAGGTATCCGCCCTTCACTCCCGCAACCGCTCCCGCCGGCAGCGTCAGCCCATAGTGTGTCGCGGCCGCCGCCGTTCCGCCCAGCAGTCCCCAGAACGCGCCGTGCCCCGTCGTGCGCTTCCAGAACATCCCCAGCATGAACGTCGCAAACAGCGGCGCGTTCACAAACGCAAACACCAGTTGTAGCACGTCCAGGATGTTGTTGAACTCCTTCGCCACAAACGCAGCCATCAGCGAAATCCCCAGGCCGAAAATCGTGGACGCGCGTCCCATCCATAAGTAGTGCTGATCGCTCGCCGCTTTATTGATATAGCTCTGGTAAATGTCGTAGGTCCAGACAGTGTTGAATGCCGTCGTGTTTCCCGCCATCCCCGACATGAACGAGGCAATCAGCGCGCAAAGTCCCAGCCCCAGCAAGCCCGAGGGGAAATACCTCACCAGCATCATCGGCGTTGCCAGGTCGTAATCCAGCACCACTTTTCCATCGGCTGTCACCGGCTGTCCCGCGGCGTCGTATTTCGGTGGAATGATTCCTTTGCCGCCGGTAAAAAACGACGATTGCGCCGCGTTCCCCGCGACTATGTTTTCTTGCGCGTTCGCTTCATGCAGCCTGGGGCTTGTGGCCACCCCGGCGATCATTCCCGGCAAAATCACCAGGAACGGAAACACCATCTTCGGAAACGCCGCGATCACCGGCGTTCGTCTCGCCGCCGTCATCGAATCCGCCGCCATCGCCCGCTGCACCACCAGAAAATCCGTGCACCAGTATCCGAACGACAGCACGAACGCCAACCCCATCAACATTCCGAACCATTCCACTCCCATTGGGTTCGCGTTCGAATGGCCCATGTACTTCCACGAATGCACCATCGCATCGTTCGCGATCCGCACTTTCAGCCCGTCCCAGCCGCCCACATCCCTCAGGCCGAGATAAACCAGCGGAATGAATCCCATCACGATCAGGAAAAACTGCAGTACCTCGTTGTAAATCGCGGAGGTCAGCCCGCCCAGAAACGTATACGCCAGCACAGTCAAGGCGGAAATCAGAATCGCCGCCGTGAAATTCCATCCGAGCAAAAGCTGCAGCAGCTTGCCCATCGCGTACATCGAAACGCCCGAAGAAAAAACCGTCATCACCGCGAACGAAATGGCGTTGAACCCGCGGGTCTTTTCGTCAAAACGGAGTTTCAGGTATTCCGGCACCGACCGTGCCCGCGATCCGTAATAAAAGGGCATCATGAACACGCCGACGAACAACATCGCCGGCACCGCCCCAATCCAGTAGAAATGCGAAGTCGAAATCCCGTACTTTGCCCCGCTCGCCCCCATCCCGATCACTTCCTGGGCGCCCAAGTTCGCCGACAAAAACGCCAGTCCCGCGATCCACGCCGGTATCGAGCGCCCGGACAGGAAAAAATCCGTGCTCGTCTTCATGTATTTTTTCAGCACGAATCCGATGCCCAGCACGAACGCGAAATACAGCAGGATAATCGCGTAGTCGATCAAATGCGGCTCGGGTCGCACGTAAAATCCCTTCCATGCTGTTGCTGTCTACCGCCTTCGAAACACATCGCCGTCCCCAAAACATTCCACGGCGCTTCTAAAATGGTCCTGCTGAACCGCTTTAGCAAGTCCCAATCCGCCGGCCGGGTTGCCGATTCACACATCGCACAATTCCATCGCTTCCTTTAGCGATCGCAGCGGCTCCCGCACTGGAAGAAATTCGTGCGCCACGTATCCCTCATACTTCGTCGCCGCGATCGCCCGCATTACTCCCGCCCAATTCACCTCTTGCGTGTCGTCCAGTTCATGCCGCCCCGGCACGCCCCCGGTATGAAAATGCCCCAGCCACTCGATGTTCCGGGTGATCGTCCGGATCAGGTCGCCTTCCATAATCTGCATGTGATAGATGTCGTACAAAAGCTTCACGCGCGGCGAATTCACCGCCTCCATCACGCGGACTCCCCAGGCCGTGCGGTCGCACATGTAGTCCTTGTGATCCACCTTGCTGTTCAGCAGCTCCATGCAGATCGTCACTCCGTGATCTTCTGCGATTTTTTTCACCCGGTTTAGCCCTGCAATCGTATTCTTCATCCCCTCTTCGTCGGACATCCCACCGCGATTCCCCGAAAACGTAATCACATTCGCCACGCCAAGTTTCCCCGCCCGGGGGATGCTACGCCGGAACGCTTCCTCGATCTTCGCGTGATTCTCCAAGCGATTCATCCCGCTCCCGATCTCGCCTCCGCCGCCATATCCCATGCTGCAAACCAACCCATAACGCCGCGGCACTTCCCACTCGTCCTCATTCAGCAGGTCGATGGCCCTTAGCCCCATCGCCGCGCCCTTTTCGCACAATTCATCCAGCGGAATCTTCTCGTAGCACCAGCGTGAAACCGATTGACGGATACGCCCCTTGCGTCTTGTGATTTGCGGTTCTGCTGTGGAAGAAAATGGCGAAGCGGCCGCCAGGGAGACCGAAGCCACCTCCGAAGCAACCCTTCCGATCATCGAGCGTCTGGAAATCCGCATCTTCACGAGGTGGAAGTTTAAGCGATAATTTCCGATCCAGCGACAAAATGAATCGAGCCGCTTCAGCTTTCGCTTCCGCCAGACTCCGGCTAAAATGAAATCCCGGACCTTTTGGAACAGGACTTGGTTGCCCCCATGATTCCCGAACCTCCCTCTCCCCGGAAATCCCCGTTCAAGAATCCCTTTCTCTATTCTTCTCTCGTGATTCTTGGCGTACTCCTCTACGTCTCCTACGTGCTCTATGCACGGTATGAATCGAGCAAGGAATACGAACGCAAAAACAAGGAGCGCCAAGCCGAGCAGCGCCGCGAAGAGGATCGCGTCGCCCTTGAGCAACTGGGCGGCTCCGAACTGGCCATTCGGGGCCTCTACGTTTCGCCCCGCTCCATCCACCACGGCGAAACGGCGCAACTCTGCTACGACGTCGCCAACGCCAAGAGCGTCACCCTCGATCCTCCCGCGGGCGCGGTTTGGCCTTCCCACTCCCGCTGCTTGAATCTGTCCCCTCGGAAAACCACCACGTACACTCTCACCATTAAGGATGCAGCCGGGAACACTGTGTCCCAAAGCGTCGAACTTCCAGTCCGCTGACTCCCTTAAATTTATGTAACTGCAAGAAAAAACAATAACTTAACTGCTCTTGGCGATACCGCTCTCCTTCACCCCTTGCCGTGACATTTCTCCCCCATCTATAATGTTCCGAGCGGAGTCCGGCCTGGCCGGATTCCGCATCATTTTTCTCCGACGTGGAAAACTATGTCTGACCCTCTTGCCAAAATTAAAAAGAAACTCCAGCAGGAAATTGACTCCCTGGAGCACGAGCTCAACGTCGAGCTTCCCAAGGAAATTGCCGTCGCACGCGCGCACGGCGACCTCTCTGAAAACGCCGAGTACAAATACGCCAAGGAGCGGCAGGGCTACGTGAACGCCAAGATTGGCCAGCTCAAAAAGCGCATGGGCGACCTCGGCATGCTGAACCTCACCAACATCCCGAAGGACCGCTCCGGCTATGGCTCGCGTCTCATCGTGATTGATGTTCAGAAAAGCCTGGAAATTGAATACAAGCTCGTCAGCAGCGAGGAAGCCGACGTTGAAAAGGGGATGATCTCCACCACCTCCCCCATCGGCCGCGCGCTCCTTAATCGTAAGGTCGGCGACGAAGTGCAGGTGCTCACCCCCGCCGGCAAGAAAGAATTCGAAATCGTTCGTCTTTTCACCATTCACGAAGAGGCTTAGAATATTCCGGCCGTGCGGTCCGGCGGCGAGGTGCCATGCTTTATTGGGGTTCGGGTCCGGCTCTTGGTTTGCTGACTTGTCTCGGCTATGGGGTTTTCCTGCTCGGCTCCCTGTATCTCTGGCGCTACCGCGACGAACTCTCCGTTTGGATGGAAAACGAATTCTCCGCCTTCCGCCGCAATCTCTCCCGCTACGAATCCGTCGGCCCGTTTTACCTTCCGCGCACCGAGTCGCGCCTCCGCGTAATCCCCGCTGGCTTCCTCAACTCCGTCAGCCGCCTCCCCCAGCGCCGCTTCTCCCTCGGCGCCTTCCTCCTCATCCTCGGTCTGCTCCTCTTCACCCTCGACTTCTTCATCTAGCTAGAGTTTCCTGCTCTCTGTTATCTGTTCGCTGATCGCCTCTTCCTCATTTCTATTTTCCAATCTGCTATTCTGCTTCCCTATGCAACCCTCTCTCATTGTTCACGGCGGCGCCTGGGATATCCCCGACGATGCCGTTGACGCGTGCAAATCCGGCTGCCTGCGCGCGCTTCACGCCGGCTGGAGAATTCTCATGAACGGCGGCCACGCGCTCGACGCCATCCAAGCCGCAATCATCGTCCTCGAAGACGACCCGGTCTTCGACGCCGGCTTCGGCTCTCACCTTACGCTCGACGGCCACGTCGAATGCGACGCCATTGTTATGGACGCCGCCTCGCTCCACGCCGGCTCCGTCGCCGGCCTGCGCCGCGTGAAGAATCCCATTCAGGCCGCCCGCGCGGTCCTCGAAAAATGCCCGCACATGATGCTCGTCTCCGAAGGCGCCGAGAATTTCGCCAGCGCCCACGGAGTTCCGCTCTGCGCCCCCGAAGATCTCATTTCGCCCGCCGAACGCGAAGCCTGGCTGCGCTGCAGCAAGGATTCCCACGCCGCCGAAAATCATCGCGGCCACGAACAGGGAACGGTCGGCGCCGTTGCGCTCGATCAGCAAGGCCGGCTCTTCGCCGCCACATCCACCGGCGGCACCTGTTGCAAACTCCCCGGCCGCGTCGGCGATTCTCCGTTGATTGGTTGTGGTTGTTATGCGGATATCGAAACGGGGGGCGTTTCTTCCACCGGCTACGGCGAAGCCATCATGCGCGTGGTCATGGCCAAAACCGCCGCCGATTTTCTCCGGCCCGCTGGTTCCACGCCCGGCCGCGCCGCGAAAGCCGCTGTGCAGCTCCTCGCCAACCGCGGCAAAGGCACCGGCGGCCTCATCCTTCTCGATAAAAACGGCCATCCCGGCTACGCCTTCAATACCCCGCGGATGGCCTACGGTTACGTCAACAACGAATCAGACTTCTTTACTTCCGTCTGATCCGGCCAGCTTTCGCGCCGAGTCGGACAAATAATACGGCGCAGCAACGGTGTAAATCTGTTTCGTTCCGCGCGCCAGCAGCACCCACTGCAGCAGCCGCGCCCGCTGGTTGTGCAGAAAGTATTCGTACCAGCGGTCTTCCACGAATTCCGGAATCACCACCGCGATTTTCCGCTCCGGATATTTCTCCGCCAGCTTCAGCACATATTCCACAATCGGCACCACCACGAAGCGGTAGGGCGAAGGCAGCATCACCAGCTCCGGAGGCTCCGCGCCCGCCGCCCGGTAAGGCTTCGCGACATACCGCTCCCAATCCTCCTCCAGCAGCGTCGCGTGTTCACCCGGCTCCACGTGCACCGCCGTCACGTTCGGCGAAAGACGCGCCGCAAACTCCAGCCCCTGTTTTGCGATCGCGCTCCACCGGTCAATCGGAATCACCACCATCGGCGGCTGATCCCGCACCGGAGGCTCCACCGGCATGCTCGAGCGCGTGGCCATCGAAATGCCGTGGTAATGCGCCCGCACTTTGTGGAACGCCATGATCGTCAACGGAATAAACAGCAGCGTCAGCCACGCACCCTCCACAAACTTCGCCACCAGCACCACCACCACTGTCACGCCGGTCACCAACGCTCCCAGCCCGTTCACCAGCGCGAATTTCACCCAGTGCGGCCCCCGCGCTTTCCACCAGTGCCGCACCATTCCGGCCTGCGAAAGCGTGAACGCCAGAAACGCCCCGACCGCGTAAAGCGGAATCAACCGGTCGGTCACCCCGCCGAAGAGAAACAGCAGCACTCCCGCCAGTATCGCCAGCACCACGATTCCCTGCGTGTAAACCAGCCTGCGCCCGCGCTGCGCGAATCCGTGCGGCAGGTAATTGTTCTGCGAAATGGAGCGGCACAACCGTGGGAAATCCGCAAACGCGGTATTCGCCGAAAGAGAGAGCACCAGCAGGATCGACGCGATCGAAACGTAATAAAACACTCCTTTGCCGAACACTGCCGCAATCAACAATGAAAGGATGCTCTGGTACCCCGGCTTCCCCGGATCCGTCGCCGCAATTCCGTACACCTTCACCAGGTACGAAATCCCCGCCAGCAGTACGCCCAGGATCGCGATGATGGTTGTCAGCGTCCACTGCGCGTTCTTCACCCGCGGCTCGCGGAACGCCCGCACCCCGTTGCTCACCGCCTCCACACCCGTCAGTGCCGTGCAGCCGCTCGCAAATACACGCAACAGAAGCCAGTAGGTCACTCCCTGCAATGCCGCCGGCGGTGGCGGCAATGGATGGACGGCTACCGGGTGGCCGCCGCTCATTAATGTTCGCAACACGCCACCGGCAATCGTAATCACCAGGCAGCCGACAAAAAGATACGTCGGGAAGAGAAACGCGAAGCCTGCATCCTTCACGCCGCGCAGATTCACGATCGTGATCACCACCAGGATGCCCAGGCACAACAGCATCGTGTGCGGCAGCAGTTTTGGCACCGCCGAAATCAGCGCGCCCACCCCCGCCGAAATCCCCACCGCCGCCGTCAAAATGTAATCGGCCAGCAGCGCCGCCGCTGCCAGCAATCCCCAGAACGACCCCAGGTTGTAGCGCGCCACCGTATACGACCCGCCGCCCGTCGGATACGCTTCGATCGTCTGCCGGTAGGAAAAATACACAATCACCAGCAGCGCAATGATCGCCGCGCTGATGGGAATGATGTACTGCACGCCCAGCAGGCCCAGCGGAATCAGCAGGCTTAGCGCCGCTTCCGGCCCGTACGCCGCCGAACTCAGGGCATCCAGCCCGAAAATCGGAATCCCTTCCGCCGGACCGATCTGCTCCGCGCGTTCCTCCGAAGTTTTCAGCGGCTTTCCAAAAATCAGGTTAACGATGTCCATAAAAGGCCCGGCGATTCTCCTGGAGTCCCTGCTCGTCCTGCAAAAGTCGAACCTTCATTTGTCCCGAACCACGCATCAATGTCAATCCGCTTTTCGGTGTTCAAGCGGCACGTTGCGCCCCTCCGCCCGCTTTTTTAATCTCGAAATTGCTCTTCATCGGCTACACCAAAAGTTGTCATCCTGAGGGCCGCGTAGTGTGCGGCCCGAAGGATCTCAACGTAAAGTGTCGGCAATTTCTTGAGTTCGAGCTTCTTCCGGTTTTCTCGTCGGCAACCTTCTCTCAAAAGGTGCATTCGCCGCTGTTGACCCGCCCTTCAACTCTCTCTACCATCCTCTTATGGATGCCAACGCAATTTTCCGCGGCCGGTTTCTGCGGCAATTCGCACTTGCGGCCCTGACGACTCTCTTCCTCCTTCCGCTGGCGCTCCCTGCCCAGACCGCTGATGACGTCATTAACGCCTACATCAAAGCCCGCGGCGGCCTCGCCAAAATCAAAGCCGTCCAGACCGAGCGCGTCACCGGAGTCATCACCTTTGCACCCGGCGTTGAAGGCCCTTTCTTTGTTGAACGCAAACGCCCCCTCAAAATGCACATGGAAATCACGGTCAACGGCCAGAGCCTCATCCGTGTTTACGACGGCAAGTCCTCCGGCTGGATCTACAACCCGTTCGCCCCGAACGCCGCTGTCCTTCCGATGACTCCCCAGGATCTAACCGGTATTGCCGATGAAGCCGATTTCGAAGGCCCCTTCGTCGACTACAAAACCAAAGGCAATCAGATCGAATTTGCCGGCAAGGAACAAATCGACGGCAAAATCGTCCACAAACTGAAACTCACCGACAAACAGGGAGACGTCAGCTTTTTTTACTTCGATGCTTCCACCGGCCTGCTCATGAAATGGCAAGGCTTGCGAAAGATTGGCGACAAGGAATTTCCCTGGGAGACCTACTTCCGCGATTTTCGCGAGGTAGACGGCCTGAAGTATCCCTTCCTGGTTGAATCCGCCGCCGTCGACTCCGATCAGATCCAGAAAATAACCGCCACCAAGATCGAAACCAATATCCCCCTCAACGACTCGCAATTCGCCAAGCCCAATCCGCCCGCCACCGCTGCCGACCCGCCCAAGCCCAACTGATGTTCCAGTCTGCCTAAGGTCCTCATGTCCGAAGCCAAATCATCGCCCGACACCAATCCGCGTCTCGGCCTCTGCGCCGATTGTCTTCACGCTCGCCTCATCGAATCCAGCAAAGGCTCGCAATTCCTCCTCTGCCAGCTCTCCCAAACTGACCCGTCCTTCCCCAAATACCCGCGCCTCCCCATCCTCGCCTGCTCTGGCTACACCCCTGTGGCCGTTTCTTGATCCGGATCCACACGCATCAGGTCAGCTCGTTTAGTTCTTTTATATAAATATAAATGTCTAGTATACTCTGCGGCGAGAGCCCCTGTGTCGCCCCTCTCTCTAATTCGCAGCTGTCTTTCTGTGTCTTTGCTGGCCTTTTGTTGTGCCTCGACGTCGGCAAAAACGCTCCGAATAACCTCCACCCCGCCCGGCGCCACTGTCGAACTTGATGAAAAAGTTGTTGGTGTCACGCCTTACGAAAAGGACTTTCCATCCGGCTATTTCCAACGGACTCTCACCAGTATTCAAAGCCGTCTTCAGCATCCTATGCGCGTTCGTCTCACTCTTTCGGGCTACATCACTAAGGAGCTTGTATTGACCGATGGTCCTAGGCAGTGGGTCGACATGCATCATCACAGCCACGGCGACTATTGGCTATTTAAAGCCGACGAGTTTCATTTCGATCTTGTTCCTCTGCCGCCGCCTGATGTCGCTGTTCCGCCCGGCAAGATACCTGTTTTCGGAGAACGTGTCGGCCTGCCGTCAGAAGATGTAATTGCCCGCATAAAGCCTGCCGTGGTTATTGTCCTTGCACACAATCTTTCCGGCTCTGGTTTTTTCGTGAATGACAGTGGGCTGATTGCCACCAACGCACACCTCGCAGTCCCAAGCTCGAATCTCACAGTAATCCTCTCAAATGGCCAGCCGCTGGAAGCCCATCTCGTCTACGCCGATCCGGGAACGGATATCGCTTTTCTAGCCGTTCACCCCCCGTCCATTGGTTTTTCCTTTGCCTACTTGCTTCTGGCCGACCCTAATTCCGTTCTTCAAGGCGATACTGTCTTTGCCATCGGCCATCCAGCCGAGGGTATGCCGTTCAGTGTTACCAAGGGTATCGTGAGTGCCATCGGAAAACTCTCACCCTCTGGAGAGGAAACGTGGATCCAAACCGACGCGGCTCTGAATCCTGGTAATTCCGGCGGTCCTCTCACGAACAGCCGAGGGGAAGTAGTTGGTATGACTACAGAAAGGCCTGCCGCAAAAGCAGTCACCGGAATCGCCTTCGCCCTGAGCGTTACTCATCTTAGTGCGGCACTGAGAGACTTATCTCTGGCCCCAACCTTCGCCGTTGAAAAGCTCTCTTCTCCTGCAGCCTCGGACGGGTCCGTTCCGCCTCCAGGAGTTGGCAATGTTCATTTTGTGAAACCGGAAGGCACATCTGTCTATATTGATGGAAGTTTGTTCGGACAAATTCCTATGCATGTTCCCCTGCCGCCGGGCAGACACAAGATTGTGTTTCGGCAGACGGGTCAGGCAGATTGCGTTAAATGGCTTACGGTCGTCAGCGGCCTTGAAACTACCCAAAATGATGACTGTTTTCCCCAGCAGTAGTTCAAAACACCGAAGGGACTTAGGTGTTAGAGGGAGGCTCGTGCCTCGGCAGGAATTCGACCTTCAATTTACTTCCAACTTTTCGAAAGTCCGGGTCTGCAGTAATCAAAGTGGCCCGGAGTTCCAGCGCCAGACTTGCTGCAAAGCAATCTGCATATCCAAGTCCATATACCGCTTTTAATTCTCCAGCTCTTGCCGCCCGATCACGGTCCACAGGTACGATGTTCACTGGAAGTTGCTGCACACTGCGCGCCAGCGCATTCGCTTCCTCCTCACCCCTGGTTTTTCTCATCGAGTAAATTACTTCTCCCCAGTTAACCGCCGACATCTGCAAAGGTGTACCTGTGCGGGCCGCTTCCTGCACCATCCGATCCACTCGCTTTGCACCCCGCCTGCCGGCCACTAGGGTCAATAGCGCGTTGGCATCCAAAACATAACTCCTCACCGCCCTCGCTCCCGGTCGCGGCGCCGTTCGGCCTGCAAATAGTCCAGTGCCTCGCCCGCTCCGGGCAGCGAGCCCCGCACCCGCCGGATGGCATCCGCCTGCAAAGGTTGCAAAATGATGGTTCCTTCCCCGATTTCTCGAATCACAATATTGATCCTCGTGCCTTTCCTCAGCCCTAGCTTCCGCCTCACCGGAGAGGGCAAGACAACTTGCCCCCGAGAACTCACGGTAGTCGTATACACTTCCGATTTGCCAGTCGTTTTTCTGCTCATACCCTCATCTTACTCTTATGTAAGACGCTTTTCTCTTTCTTTTTTCTCGCCATTTCTCTCCTGCACCCCCCGTTCCACGGTCCCCCCCTCCTCATTGCCCCCACCCCTCCCCTGTGCTAGCATCCCCCGTTAAGAAGAGCGGACCAGGGATTCACTCTTTTCTCCTTCGCCCCGCTTGCGGGACCCAGGTAGGGCCGCGCTCTCCTTCAAACCAATACTCTTCACCAGGCGCCGGCCCGCGCCTGTTTCTTCGCTCGGCGGACCATCGCCCGGTGACCTCGTTTGGTCACACCTTCGCGGAGGTCTGTCATGAAAATCTATCAAACCAAGGACATCAGAAACGTTGGCATTGTAGGCCACGGCGGCACCGGAAAAACGCAACTGGTGTCGTCGTTACTCTATACCGCCGGAGTTACGCCACGCTTCGGCAAAGTTGCGGACGGCACCACCACCACCGACTGGGACGAAGAAGAAATCGCCCGCAAGATCTCCATTCAAACCGGTATCGCCAATGCCGAATGGGCCTGCACCCTCTGCGCCGGCAATACCGTCAAAATCAATTTCCTCGATCTCCCCGGCTACTCCACCTTCATCACCGAAACAAAAGCCTCGCTCATCGCCGCCGACGCCGCTTTGATCACCGTTGACGCCCACGTCGGCGCGCAAGTCACCACCGAAAAAGTCTGGGATTACTGCGCCGAATACGATATTCCCCGCGCCTTCGTTCTCACCTGGATGGATCGCGAACTCTCCAGCTTTGAACGCTCTCTCGAATCCCTCGTTCAGGTCTTCGGCCGCACCGTCGTCCCGCTCCACATGCCCATCGGTGCCGAAAAAGGTTTCCGCGGCGTGATTGATCTCGTTTCCATGAAAGCCCATATGTACACGCCCGACGGCGACGGCAAGGCCACCATCGAAAATATTCCCGACGCCCTGAAGGATGAAGCGGAAGAGGCCCACGAACGGCTGGTCGAAATGATCGCCGAAGGCGACGACGAAATGATGGAGGAATTTTTCCGCGAAGGCACCATTCCCATCCAGGACCTGATCCCCGCGGTCCGCAAAGCCATCGTCGCTGAAAAAATTGTCCCGGTCCTGATGATCTCGTCCACGCGCAACGTCGGAAATTCCAGCCTGCTGACCTTCCTTGCCGATGTTTTCCCGCATCCCGACGAGCACTCCCAGTTCGGTTTCAAGGATCCCGGCGGAAAGGGCGACCGCATCGACCGCAAGTACGACGACGCGCAGCCGCTCAGCGTCTTCGCCTTCAAAACCCTCGCCGACGCTTTCTCCGGCCGCATCAATTATTTTAAGGTGAAAAGCGGAATCCTGAAAAACGACGCCACGCTACACAATTTCAACCGCAACATTCCCGAACGCTTCCAGCACACCATGGTCGTGCAGGGCAAGCAACTAACAGAAATCCAGGAGTTGCATGCCGGCGACATCGGCGCCATCACCAAGCTGAAAGAAACCGTCACCGGCGACACTCTTGGCGACAAGGCCGCACCAATCTATTACGCTCCCGCGAAACTCCCCGAGCCTTCCATCACCTTCGCCGTCGAACCCAAAACCCGCGCCGATGAAGACAAAATCGGCGTCGCCATCCACAAAATCATGGAAGAAGATCCCGCGCTTCGCTTTTCACGCGACCCGCAAACGAAAGAATTTCTGCTTGCCGGCAGCGGTCAGCAGCACATCGAAGTCGTCGTCGCCAAAATGCAGAAGCGCTACAACGTCAATCTCACGCTGAAGCCCCCCAAGGTGCCTTATCGCGAAACCATCCGCGGCAAGGCCGACGCCGAAGGCAAGCACAAGAAACAGTCCGGCGGCCACGGTCAGTTCGGCGTCTGCCGCGTCAAATTCGAGCCTCTCGAACGCGGCAAGGGCGTTGAGTTCGTCGACGACGTCTTCGGCGGCGCCATCCCCAAGAACTGGATTCCCTCCGTCGAGCGCGGCATCCGCGAAGCCGCCGCCCGCGGCTTCCTTGCGGGTTTCCCGGTCACGGATTTCCGCGCCACGCTCTACGACGGCAAATACCACGACGTCGATTCTTCCGATATGGCCTTCCGGATCGCCGGCTCGCTGGCTTTCAAGGAAGCCATGAAAACGTCCCGACCCTCTCTCCTCGAACCCGTGATGCACGTCGAAGTCTACGCGCCCGATCAATACTCCGGCGACCTGATGGGCGACCTCAGCTCACGCCGCGGCCGCATCGAGGGCAGCGAATCCCGCGGTCACAACGTAATCGTCCGCGCGCAGGTTCCGCTCTCCGAGATGCTTTCCTACGCCACCGACCTGACCTCCATGACCCAGGGTCGTGCCACCTACTCCATGGAGTTTTCCCACTACGACTACGTTCCCAGCGAAATGGCTGACAAGGTAATTGCCGCGCACAAAGCCGTGCACGGCGAGGCCCTCGTCGAAGAAGAAGCCTGATTTTTATTCTGAATCTGTTTGTAGGGGCACGATACATCGTGCCCCTCTTCGGTCTCTCTGCGTCCTCTGTGGTCTCTGTGTAAAATCCCCTCTTCGGTTCCTACGCCGGCAAAACCTTCCCCTTCGTCTCATGCCCAAACGGCAACAACAGCAATCCCACCGCAAACGCGATCGCCGTATACGCCACCGGCTTCCCGATCGTATGGAAATGCGCGACGCCCGCCCCCACTAAAAACGTAAATCCCGCGCCTGCAAATCTTCCCACCGAAGTCGCAAACGCAAACGCGCTTCCTCGGCACTCCGTCGGATACTGCTCCGGCAGCCACAGCGTGTACATCGCAAAATTCGCGCCGCCCAGCCCCAAAAAGAACAGGCACACGATGAACCACTTCAGCGGATCCACCGGCAGATAGAATATGTAGCCGAATCCGAGCGCAATCGACAAAAGCATGCACGCAAAATAGAGTCCCAATGTCACGCGCCGCCCGATTCTTTCCGCCAGCACCGGCAGCACAATGCATCCGAGAATCGTCGCCACGGAAAGCAGCATCGTCGCCAGAGAAATCAAGTGTGGCAAGTTCACTCCCTGAATTTTGTTCCGGTTCACAATGTCCGTAATCGCCGCCGGCACGTACACCGACCCCGCCCACAACCCGATAATCGAAACCAGCACGTACAGCGCATTCATGATCGTCCGCTTGCGAAACTCCGCGCAAAACAGCACCGAAAGCGGCCGAAAAATCGACCATGTCCGCACTTCTTGTACCTTGTTTTCCCAGCGCTTCGGTTCCTTCACTCCATAGCGGATGAAGCTCACCAGCAGCGCCGGCAATCCGCCAATCGCAAACATCCACCGCCAGCCATAGCGCGCCCCAATCTGATAATTTGCCAGCGCCGCCAGAAAAAATCCCACGTAGTAGCCGGTGTGCATCCAGCCCGCCGCCATCTTGCGCCGGTCCTCCGGCCACTCTTCCGCCACAAACGTGCCGCCCATCGCCCATTCGCCGCCAATGCCAATTCCCGCCATGAAGCGGAAGATCGCCAGTTGCCACACCCGCGTGCTGATGCAGCACAAAAAGGTAAAGAGCGAATACCAAAGAATCGTCAGCATCAGCGTCCGCACGCGCCCGTACTTGTCCGCGACAGGTCCCCACAAAAACGCGCAGCCCCAGCCAACAAGGAACAGTGCAAATAGCAGGCCGCCGTAGTAGCCCACTCCTCCCAGATCGCTGCGCAATCCGGAACGCGGCAGCAGTTCCTTCAGCGCAGGAACCATCACCAGCGCGAAAATGTAGGAGTCCATTCCGTCCAGCGCCCATCCGCCCCAGGATGCGAAGAAACCGCGCCATTGATTTTTGGTGAGAGGTGTCGGTGTGTGCTGGGACATTGGTTGGCCAAACGCACACTATCCACTTCCGGGCATTTCAGCAAGAAATTTTTGCGTGCGGCAGGGGCAGGGCGAAGCGGCTATTGGTGGCGATGCGTCTGCGCCCGCGTGTCCGGGCGATTCACGATGCGTACCGGAGCGGGAACGGAGAAAAGCGCGGCCGCGGTAGCGTTGACAGAATGCAGAAGATCTCCCAAACCTGTCATTCCGAGGGCGGTTTTTGCCCGAGGAATCTGCTTTTTCTTGTTTTCCAGCAACTTGTTAAGTCTGCGGCAAAATGCGTAGCGGTAATCCCGGAAAGCGCGGGAAACGCTGGGGGGAATCTGCTGCAGTCGCTGGGCCAGGTTTTTCATCAGGTCACGTTTCCCCTTCGTTCGCGAAACTTTTTTGGGCAATGGCGGCGCTTCAGCTTACCTGCACTTCCGGAGAAACTTCCCATTCCTTTTCTTCCGGCAGCAGCGACTTCACGATGTCTTCCAGCTCGTGCGAACTCTTCACGTGATCCGGATAATTGTACGCCGAAAGATCGAACGTCAGCCCATGCTTCGCGCGCACATCCTGCAAACCTTCCTGCAGCCGCAGTGCGATGCGCTTGGCGTTCAGTGTGTCCGTTTCCGGCAGCACGATGCCAAAAAGGTCGTCGGCCAGGTGATAGATGGAGTCCGTGGGGCGCAGCCGCTTGGCCATCGCTTTGGCGGCGTCGCTGAACGCGCCTTTTTCGTCTTTCACTGTGGCGCGGGAATTCGGGTTCGCTTTCGCAAGCACAAGAGACATGGTTTTCTCCATCGTAAGCGCGCGGCGGAATTCCATGCTCAGGCGATCCCAGAAGTGGTTCTGGTCCGGCATGGAGTTAAGCAAATCGGTGCTGGCCTGGATCTGCAGCGTCACGTTGCGTTCCAGTTCCGTCAGCAGGTGCTGCTTCAGCTTCGTGAAGGTGCGCTGCCGGTCAAACAGGTAGCCGACAAACAGCAGCGTCAGCCCGCAAAATCCAAAGAAGGCCACGCGCATCGTCCACTTGGTGTTGTCATCCGCATAGGCATGGACGAACACCAGCGGATACATGAACGCCGCCAGCCCGCCGGCCAGAATCAGCACAAACACGGCGGAAAGAATGGTCAGCTGAAGATTGCGCCGTTCAAGGCGGTCCAGCTCCTGGCGATCAATCGTCGGCATCGGGGCACCTGTAAATAGGGGACGGCATTCCCGCCCACTTCGGCGGGCTCCCGCAAATAGCCGGGATTCCTCTAGGTTCCGTTTTGCCAAGTCCCAACGCAATAGCCGCGCAGTACCACCGTGATGTAACAGGTAGGGGGGAGGGAACAGTGGCGAGTGGCGAGTGCCGAGCGACGAGAAACATGGCCGGTGCGCCTCGCGATCCGCGCCCCGTTTTTGTAGGGGATGGGCTTGCTTGCCCTGAGTCCGGCCGAAGGGCCCATCCCGCTCTTGCTTTTGTAGCGGACGCCTTCCGAGGCGCGTTCTTTGCGTCCCGGATGATGTTGCAGGGCGGGCAGGCCGAGCCCCGCGAGCCCCTTCACCTGTAGGGGCACGATAAATCGTGCCCTCCCGATTCTTGTTAGCCATTGCCCGAAAGCATTTAGCTAACACAGAAGAGGCGCGGTATGACCACGCCGTGGGTACCCCCCCTGTTTTGTGGAGTGATATCAAAGGAAAGGAGTTGCAAGCGCACGTCCCGGAGTGGCAATTATCCCTTGACAACAAGTACACTATTATTGCAGGCTAGTCCTTATGGCTGCGGAGACGAGAAGGCGATGGTTGCAAGTGACCTCGCTGGAGTTTTGCACCCCGTCCGGGCATCCAGAAGGATGCTCCTAATGATTCGCGCGTACTTCGATGAGACTGCGGATGAACAGAGCAGGAAAGTGTACGCCATCGGTGGATATTGGGGAGAAGCGTCCCAGTGGGATGATTTTTCGTACGTTTGGCTTGACGCCCTGGAGTCTCAGGGTATTAGCGCTTTTCACGCTACAGATTTTTATGGGAAGCGCGGTGAATTTAAGGGGTGGGAATTGCAAAGGAGTATCGCTTTTGTTCGCGAACTCATGCAGATTATCCACAGATTTGACGTGTACGGGTTTCACGCAGCAGTGAAAATTGATGATTTTGGGGTGGCATTTCCCAGTGTTTCCCAGCCAAACGCCCCGCACATGCTCTGCATGAGGGCCTGCATAGAAAACGTCCTTTACATGACCGAGCAGCTAGATGAAGAAGTCGCTTTTGTCTTTGAGGATAATCAGAAGGCCGGATATAGGCCGCTCGTCCTTTACGATCTTCTAAAGCAGAAACAAATTCCGGGATATAAAAGAATGGGAAGTAGGGGATTTGTAGCCCTAAAAAAGTTCCCTCCTTTACAGGCCGCCGATTTAATTGCATGGGAGGGTCGAAAGCATCTCGCCAATGAAGTGCAAGAATTGGACGTTCCGTTAAGAAAAACCCTCAAATTGCTGGCAAGTAAGAACAGACTGTTCGGTCAGTTATGGGACTTGGAAAGATTGAATAGCGCAAAGGCCTCCGGCGCTCTTGATGAAAGATTTTTTGACTGTGGTACACTGAGCCAATGATGCGAACGCGAAAGGTCAAACCGCGTGATGAAAGCCGCAAGAAAATGCGGCCCTACACGCGAGAAGCGTTCCATACGCTTCTCAACAAGGCCGTCAAGACGCCCTTCTCGAAACCTGGTCCAAAATCAGCTTAAAGAGCAAATTCCCCCTGTCACGCCGATTGTACCGGAAGCAATATTCATCCAAGTAGGTTTGCAAATACTTTGCGCTGACGTTGTGGTAAACGCCGCCGATGCCACGTTTCACGGTGCTCCAGAATCCCTCGATAGTATTGGTATGCACTTCGCCCTGAACGTAGACCTTTGCGGTGTGCCGAATGCGCTTATGTGCCCATCCGCAGTAATGGAAACCGTCATAGCCGACATGTTCATCGGTGAATACGGTGCTCTTGGGCAGAATGTATTCTTTGGCGATCTTGCGGAGAGTCTGCTTCTTCACATCGGGAGCAACGCGGGCGACAACACGGCCAATGCGCTTATTGGTGCTGCGCTCGACCATGCCCACGATTGGCACTTTGTTGTCTCTCCAGAAGTGAGTGCGGCGGGTTCCACCGTGGAAGGTTTCATCCATCTCCACCGTCGAACCCTCCAATTGCACATCCTCCGACAAGAGGGTGCGAATCTGCCGGAATATGCGCCATGCGGTTTTGTAGGTGACGCCAGTTTCACGCTGAATCTGCTTGGCTGAGATGCCACAGCGAGTGGAACCCATAAGATACATGGCGTAGAACCAAGTCTTGAGCGATGTGGTGGACTTCTCAAATACAGTCCCGGCCAGCGGGTAGATGTGATTCCCGCAATGGTCGCAAGCATAGGCAGTCCGGCCAGTGACGCGGTAATGCTTGCGTTCTACGCCACACTTTGAGCAATCGGCCACGCCATTAGGCCAGCGCCGTTCCTTTACATATTCGAGGCAGGCATCATCGGTCGGAAATTCCACGTTGAAGTCCGCCACTGTGTAGCGCAAGTTCTTTGGAATGCTCTGTTTGGGCTTCATATCTCGCCTCACCGAGCAAATCCTAGCAAATCACTTACTTGTTGTCAAGGGATAATTGCCCCCGGAGTGATGTGAGGGGAAAGGGTTTAGAGGAGAAGTTGAGAGCTCAAAGTTCAAAGTTGAAGGTTCAAAGCGGGAGAGGAGGGGGGCGGTCGGGGCAGGCTTGTACGCGATTGTCACATACAAGGATACCATGGGAATAGTAACGCTGTCAATAGTTAATTATATGATATACAATTCGAATGGACTTGGGGGCTAGGATTAGTTGTGCTTCTTCAGAATGCCGGGCAGATCGGCTGGGGACATGGAGACGTCGGAGGCCCAAGTACCAAAGCCGCCATGGGCGTTGACGGCTTCAACCCATTCGCGGAGGAAGTCTCGTTTTGTCCCATCTTGCTGACCCATCTGACCTTTCACCTCCAGGACGAGGTGCTTTCCACCAGTGAGGCGAATCAAGTAGTCCGGACGATATTTGAGAACGACGCCACGATATACGTAGAGGATTTCAAACCCCAGGTGATCGTTCTTTACCCAGGCAGCGACGTTTGAATTGCGGTCGAGTTCAGAGGCTTCGCTGGCTTCCCAGCGAGAATCAAACACGCAGAGATTGATGTGTGAGCGCACAGCGGGTTCGCAGGGCTTCCTGGTGAACCAGGGCTGCATGTCGCCGGTAGAGCGGATGGGCCGTTCTCTATCGAATATGGGGACGATAGCGGACGCGTTTTCGAATCGAAGCGCTTCCCAGAGGTGCTGAACGATTTTGGTCATGTTGATGGTATAGAGAATCCGGCGACGAAGTTCGTCCTGCTCGAAAAGAGGCGGAGAAAGAACGATCCGGCCGCTCATCAAGTATGTCTCGGTGTGCCGTATCACCTGGGCAAGCAGATATTCGCGATTTGCTTTCCAGCCGTGCTGTATCAAGTCGAATTCCTGAGCGGC
>DASYXF010000071.1:0-14523 GCA_035935335.1 Candidatus Acidiferrum sp. | reverse complement strand
TGCTCGAATTTGCCTGACAAGTTGTGCGTTTACTCACACACAGAAAGGAAAACGATGATGAAAATCAGTTTAGTGAAGTCCGCGTTCGTTGTTTTGTGTTTGCTGTTCGCCGGCGGCGCCGCACTGGAAGATTTGCCAAGTGTCGCGCAGGTTGTGGCATTGGATGAGTGCGATCCCGCTAGCTTCAATGCGCCGACCGCCGCCGGTCCGGATTTCTGCCGGAATGTCGCGCTAGGCGCCTCAACGACGTTCAGCGATTTGCTTGCAGCGGCGCAGAAGGGAAGCCCTGATCCCAAGTGGGATTTCGAGCCGGACTCGCTCAGCATTAAGAAAGGGACCATCCTCAGTGTGGTGGACCAGGGCGGTGAGCCCCACACCTTCACCGAAGTCGCAAAATTCGGAGGAGGCTTCATACCCGGATTGAATGCCCCGGGAGAAGACACCGTTCCAGAATGTGCCGGAGGCTTTTCGAGAGTTGAGGTTGCCCGGACGCGACTCCTGCAAGGAAGCCAACTTCAGCTCACAGGGCTTTCGAAGGGCGAACATCTCTTTCAGTGCTGCATACATCCGTGGATGCGCACAAAAGTCGATGTGAAATAAGTAAAGTACGGCAACGGGGTGCTGGGCAGAATGTGGTTATTCATAACAATTAAGAAAGGTTCTGCCACGGCACCCCGCAACTGCCAGATTGTGATGTTCCTTGCCATCAGGAAAGCATTCCAAGCAAATGAAATCATTTCGATTTTGGGGTAGGAGGTGTGCGTTCGGAGAGAAGAGGGTAGGAGGGAAGAGGAATATAAGAGGCGGCAACCCGCACCCTACGGTGTTGGGGTACATGAGTCACATTCACGTGTGACGGAAGACACTGCGGGTTTGCCCGCTCGTGGCTAGGATGCGCGACGTACGTCACCAGGACGGTTGCCTCTCCCTCGAAGGGGGGTTATGTCCGAAGCAAAAGTTCCCAAGCCAAGTGAAGACGAAGGCTTGATGGATCGGCGCCGATTCGTCAAGACCGGGAGTACATCGCTGGCGATTGCCGGCGTAGGCGCGTGTGTTTTCGGCATTCGCTATCTCTCGCCGAACGTGCTGTACGAACCGTCACCAGTAGTAAACGTCGGGAAGCCTGAGCAGTATCGGGCGGGCAGCGTCACGCTGGATACAAAAAATGGCATCTTCGTGGTCCGAGAGGCGGAGGGGTTCTACGCACTGAGCGCGGTCTGCACGCATCTCGGATGCTTGACCGTGTATAAGGCAGAGACTGGGGAAATCGCCTGCCCGTGCCACGGCAGCACATTCCGGCGGGATGGAACGACAATCGGCGGACCGGCACCCAAGGCCTTGCCGTGGCTGAAAATGTGGCTGGGGGATGATGGGAATCTGCAGGTGGACCGTTCCAGCAACGTGGCCGCGCGGTCTGAGTATGTGCAGGCATGAGCACAGAAAGGGTGGCCACGCGTCAAAGAGAAACACGCCTGCTTAACCCTTGGCATGCCCTGGAACGTTGGCAAACGGACATCCGTGGAATCTTATCCGCCCGTGTGCTGGAGTCGCAGTTGGGCTTCCGCAAAACTTGGTACCTCGGGGCGCTGACGCTTGGCGCGTTTACCATCCAGATTTCTACCGGGCTCTTGCTGATGCTCTATTACCATCCTTCGATTCCGCAGGGTTACGCGGATATGAAGGATTTGGAGTTCGTGATTTCGTCGGGAACTCTGCTGCGAAGCCTGCACCGGTGGTCGGCTCACGCCATGGTATTTCTCGTCTTTGTGCATATGGCGAAGGCGTTTTATCGGGCGGCCTACCGTCCACCGAAAGAATTGAATTGGGTCCTGGGCGTCTGCCTGCTGCTCCTGACCCTTTTGTTGAGTTACACGGGGTATCTGTTGCCGTGGGATCAACTCTCTTACTGGGGAACTACGGTCGGGGCGAACATAATGTCTTCGATTCCGTGGTTTGGGCCCAAGCTGCGGTTTTACATGCTTGGCGGACACACGGTGAATGCCAATGCGCTGCTGCGGTTCTATGTCCTGCACACGATGATTCTTCCGCTGAGCATGCTAACGCTTGTCAGTGTTCATCTTTGGCGGCTGCATAAAGATGGCGGGATGTATGAGGTGGACGAGGAGGGCCGGCCTTTGCTTCACGCGAAGGATGCCAGGGCCAGCGGGGAAGAAGGCATTGCACTTGGGAAAGAAAAAACACTTTCCTACAGCGATCTGTTGTTTCGAGAGGTTACGGCGATCGAGGCATTGGCAGTGGTTTTGTTGACGATCGCGCTGATCTGGAAAGCCCCGCTGGAACAGCTGGCCAACCCGATGCACACGCCGAATCCGGCAAAGGCGCCGTGGTACTTCACGGGATTGCAGGAATTGCTGCACTATTTTCCGCCCTTTGTTGCAGGCATCATCCTGCCGGGGATGATCGTAAGCGGATTGATCTTCATACCGTTCTTACCGATTTTCGACAACGTAAAGACCTACCAAGCAATTGAGTGGTTCCGCGGGAAACGCGCGCGCTGGACGACTGGCGCGGTGCTGATCCTGGTGATGTCCGTCCTGCTGGTGAGACAGCACGCATGGGACGCGGTGGCGCCGTTCTGGATTGTGGTGCTGCTTACCAGCTTTGCCGCGGGTTACAGGGTCGGTCCAATCAATGGTTTTCGAAAATGGTTGAGGGAAAAGCCTGTTTCCTTCTGGATCATGACGCTATTCCTGATGGAAGCGGTGGTCCTGACGGCGGTGGGCACGTTGTTTCGCGGCCCGGGTTGGAGCTGGGTCTGGCCGTGGAGAGGTTGAATGACGGCACAAACCACATTAGGTCGGGTCATAAAGTTTCTTGCGGGTTCACCGGCCAGGCGTTTTGCGTCGATCAGCGTGGTGCTGGCGATTGTGGCATCGATTGCGCCAACGAAGGATCTGTTCAGCGAGTGGAGGTATTACCAGCGACAATACAAGCAATTGATTCGTCACCGTCCGGACGGTGCGCGGCTGCAGAAGAACTTTCAGGGTGGCATCCAGCAAATCTGGATTCCAGAGCGACACGTCACAGACCGGTGTTCCACATGCCATGTTGCGTTACAGGAGAACAGCCTGGCGGACCAGAGGAAACAGCCTTTCCGGCCGCATCCGCCGATGCCGCACACACTGAATGAATTTGGGTGCGTGATTTGTCACAACGGGCAAGGGGCGGCGACTACCGTTACAGAAGCGCATTACAGTACGAAGGAGTGGGAACAGCCGATCCTGCCGACAAGATATCTGGAAGCCTCCTGCGGGCAATGCCACATGGAGCCGCTGGAAGGTACTCCGCAACTGAACCTGGGGCGCCGTCTGTTGGCCCGCTACGGATGCGCTCATTGCCACGCGATTACCCAGCCGGACGGTTCCCGGATCATGCCGGTTGATGAACCTCCTTCCCTGGAGCACATCGGAGAGAAGACTTCGCGGGAATGGATTTTTAGCTGGCTCAAGAATCCGCAGGTGTATGCGGTCTCTTCGACCATGCCCAATTTTAGATTTAGCGATCAAGAGGCCACCGATATCGCGAACTTTCTGGTTTCCCAGAGCGACGCTTCTGTAAATTCGACCGCGCCTGCTCCGGCATCCTTTGCGTTGCCGCCCGCGGAGCAGGCCGCCGTGGACGGCCCGGGTGTGTACGGGATGCTCTTCTGCGCCTCCTGCCATGCGACACAGAATTCCAAGGGCGCATTGCTGGGCGGTGAGCTGGCGCCGGAGATCACCCGTGTAGGAAGCAAGGTGAAAGTTGATTGGTTGCGACGCTGGCTTAAAGCGCCGCAGGGATACGATCCAAAGACGCGCATGCCGCGTTACCGGTTTGATGACAAGCAAATCGCGATGCTGACCGCGTATCTCCTGACAAAAAAGGACGAGGATCTCCTGGCGAACGTTCATTTGGACCCATCCGACCGGCAGAGTGTTGAACGCGGAAAGAAACTGGCCACTGATTACGGATGCGCTGCTTGCCACCGGATCAACGGGATTGCTCCGCCAGAAGGCTTTGCGCCGGACCTTTCGCGTATTGGCAGCAAGCCGTTGTTTCAAGTGGGTTTTCTTCGGGGGATGCCGGAAACCTTACCCGATTATATTTCCGGAAAAATTCGCGATCCCCGAGCGTTCGGCCCCGCTTTGAAAATGCCGCGTTTTACTCTCGACGACAGCCAAGTCGAGGCGCTCACGACCGCCCTGCTGGCACAAACGGATCGCGCAGTGACGATGCCGCCAGAATTGGTGCGCTCCGTGCCTCTTGCGAAATATCACCCCGGGGGCGACACGGGCAGGCTGATGGAAGATTTGCGATGCCAGAGTTGCCACAGCATAAACGGCAATGGCGGGGAAATGGCACCCGATCTCACGAGAGAAGGGAGCGCGGTGCAACGCGGATGGTTACTGGACTTCATGAAGAATCCGGACACGTTGCGGCCAGCGCTGATCCGCCGGATGCCCAAGTTCAACTTAAGCGACGAAGAGATTCACAAACTCTCCGACTATATGCTGAACGCTTACCAGGCGCCGGGATTCGATTCCGAAGCGCTGGATCTTCGTTCCCTGGATGCCGGAGCAGCGGCGCGCGGAAGGGAGCTTTTCTACACGAAGTACGCGTGCCAGGCTTGCCACATTGCCGATTACAAAAAAGACAAAGGCTACGTGGGACCGGCGCTAGCCGACGTAGGTGACAGATTGACGCCGGTCTGGATGTACAAGTGGCTGAAGGATCCAAATGCCGTGGCGCCCGGCACGGTTATGCCGAACCCGAGGCTTGCCGATAAAGAGGCCAAAGACCTGACAGCGTTTCTGGTTACGCTGAGGGCCAAGAAGAAGGGTGGCGCAAAGTGAAGCGTCGCCTGATGTTTCCGGTGTTCCTTGTATTTGCATTTTCTGGATGCGGCGAGCACGCACCCGTTTCCGTGTTGCTGACACCAAAAGCATACGGGACGCAGATCGTCGAGCAAAGCGGTGGAAAGCAGGCGGGTGGCGTTGGCGCGCGGCTGCCGGAGCCGGTGGTGGTGCAAGTGAATGGGGCCGACGGCAATTCGGTTGCCGGCGCGCTCGTCGTGTTTTCTGGAGATGGGGTGATATTCACACCGACCCGGGTGCTTACCGACGAAAACGGACAGGTCAGCGCAACCGTTCAACTGGGAAGCATCCACGGATCCTATCCCTTCATCGCCCAAACGCCAAAACAGGGTGGGGGCATTGCCGATGTAGAGTTGCGCGGGATCGCGCTGGGTTACCAGGAAAAAGTCGGCAAGCAGGTTTCTGACAAATATTGCAGGATGTGCCACGATCCGGAATCCACTACCGAGCGGGTTTCAAACTTTGAAAACCTTGCGCAGCCCGCTCCTCATGTTTTTTCGGATGGTACGGTGTTGAATTCCATTTCGGACGCCGACTTATACAAGATCATCGCCGACGGCGGCCCGGCCGTTGGAAAATCACCGCAGACGCCTGCGTATCGAAACACTTTGGCGTCAAGTGAGATCAAGTCCGTAATCGCTTATATGCGGGCCATCGCTGACCCGCCCTATCCTCCCCAGACAGCCAAGTAAATTGCCGGTAGAAATCCGAGAAGGAACGCTCAAAGACCAGCCCAAGATCCGGCGCGAGACGGAGACAATTGCGTTCAACTGGAAGCGGATTCAGCTCGCGGCGCCAGCGGTTGTGGCGCCGTTGCATTTGAGGAAGGAGGCGAGTTCTTCGAGGAAGAGGTTCCAGGCGGGTTCGGCGGAGAGGAGAATGTGATTGGCGCTGGGGAGGGGAACGAACTGGGCGCCGGGAATTTCGGCGGCGAGGATGCGGCCTTCTTCGGGAGGGGCGATGCGGTCGCGATCCGAGTGGAAAACGATGGTGGGGACGGAGATTTTTGGGAGCAGCGGGCGGACGTTGATGTCGTCGCAGGCGCGCATGGTCTTGACGAGAATTTCCGGGGAGACGGAGACAACCTGAAGTTTGTTGAACCAGGACTGATCTTCGTCGGTGGCTTTTTCGGGGATGTAGAGGTTGGTGACGACCTGGAAGAACGAGGGATTGGTTTTGCCCCAATTGAGTTTGACGAGGGTTTCGAGGGCGCAACGAACTTCGACGGCGTCGGGATGGCCGCGGTGGTACGCACCGCGGGAATAAGCACCACATAAAATCAGGTGAGAGACGCGCTCGGGGTGGCGGGCGGCGTAGGCGATGGCGATGGCGCCGCCCTGCGAGTGGCCGAAGAGAGCGAATTCGGTGAGGCCGGCGGCATCCACAACAACTTCCAGATCGCGCACCCAGGACTCGAAGGAAATGTCTTCGACGTCCCACGTGGAGAGGCCGTTGCCGCGACCGTCATAGCGGAGAATGCTGGCGCTGCCGGCCAGATCGCGCACCCAATGGCGCCAGATGGGGCTTTCCCATTCGAAATCGAGATGATTGAAACAGTTGGCAACTTTCACGAGGGGATGGCCGGCGCCGATGGTGGAGTAGGCAAGACGAACTTTGTCGGGAGTGACGCAGAAACGAATTTCCTGACGGATGGAGGGAATGATTTCAGGCGCCGGCGAGGGCGGCGCGGGGAGGGACTTGCTGTCCGTAACGGGCGCAAGAAAACGATAGCCGACACGGGGAACAGTTTCGATGAAGGGGCGGCCGTTGGACTGTTCGCCAAGAGCTTTGCGGAGAGTGGAAATGTTGCGGTCGAGATTGTTTTCTTCGACGGCGGTTTCCGGCCAGACAGCGGTCATGAGGTCTTGCTTGGAGACAAGGTTGCCGCGGGCCTCGACGAGCACGCGAAGGGTCTGGAAAGCTTTGCCGGTAAGAGGGATACGAACGCCCTGGCGAAGCAGGCGATGTTCGCGAAGTTCCAGGCGAAAAGGGCCGAACTCATAGACAGTGTTGGACGTATCCTGGCGCATGGTTTCAGAAAAATAGCAGAAAAAAATCAGCCCCGACAAAGGACTCCGGCGCCCATTCGGCGAGTTAATGGTCACCGACGGGAGCCAACCTGGATCGCTAGAAATTGTAGCGTACCCGCGGCCCCGGAGGAGAAAAGAAGATGGGGAGAATCGCGGCATTTGTTTATGGGATTTTCTGCTACTTAATGTTTCTGGCAACGTTTCTGTATGCGGTGGGATTTCTGGGAAATTTTGGAGTGCCGAAGTCGATTGATGCGGTGGGGCAGAGTCCGTATGGAGAAGCGCTGCTGGTGAATGCGGCGCTGTTGGGACTGTTCGCGGTGCAGCACAGCGTGATGGCTCGGCAATGGTTCAAGGCGTTGTGGACGAGGATCGTGCCGGTGCCGGTGGAGCGGAGCACGTACGTGCTGTTTTCGAGCGTGGCGCTGATCGTGTTGTTCTGGAAGTGGGAGCCGATGGGCGGGCTGATCTGGAACGTGGAGAGCGGCGCGGGAAGAATGGCGTTAAACGGGCTGTTTGCGATCGGATGGCTGATTGTGCTGGCGGCGACATTTCTGATCGATCATTTTGACCTGTTCGGGATGAGCCAAGTGTGGGCGTATCTGCGGAAGAGGGCTTACAAGGCGCCGGGATTCCGGACTCCGGGGATGTATCGTTTTGTGCGGCACCCGCTGTATGTGGGATGGCTGCTGGTGTTCTGGTCGGCGCCGACGATGACGGCCGCGCATTTGGTATTTGCTGTAGCGACGACGGTATACATCCTGGTGGCGATTCAATTTGAGGAACGCGACCTGGCGCGGATGCACGGGCAGTATGCGGAGTACCGCCGGCGCGTGCCGATGATCGTGCCGACGGGAGCGTCCGTGCCGTTGGAAGGAATCGGAGCACGCCGCCGGACGGGCAAGCCGCTGGCGGACGCGTGGGAATAAGAAGCAACTAACTGTTCCGCGGGAGATTGTGACGGGCGAACTTTTGCACAGTCTTGCACAAATATCCTCAGAGTTGCGGAGAGAATCCTCTTGCCAAGTTTCCGGAGTGCTCCTACTATGCGCACAGATTGATCGGGAAGAAAAACTTCACGAGTCAATTCCGAGAAGGCGGCGAGGGTAAAACCGAGCCAGTCAATATCGAGTTGAATGAGAAGAGCGAACTTTGGGGTTTCGTTCAGCGGGTAGGCGAGGGTAAAACCGAACCGGCCCATACTGAATGGGGCTTTGAGGGTAAGCGCCACGATTCGATGTGAGGGAAGCAGCGAGGGTCAAACCGAGCGAGAGCCCGAGTGTGGGATGGTGGAAAGAGCTTCGCAGCGGGGTTCGCGGCGGTGCGGGTCAAACCGTGCCGGCGGGAGCGAGAGCGGAAGCGTAAGGCTTGAAGGAACTTTCCAAGATGCGGCCTGGATAAAACCGAGCCGAGATCGGGGAAGGCACCAACAAGAGGAGTTTTTCGGGGAAGTCCATAACGAACGGGGCGGGTAAAACCGAACCGGAACCGGGTGGACGGAAGCGAAAAGCAGCAGCTTCGCGAATCAATCAAAAGAGGGCGACGCGGGTTAAACCGAGTCGCCCTTATTTTTTTGGTGAAGAGCAGGAAAAAGGCGCCCGCCTCGGAAGGCGACCGCCACAAAAGCAAGAAGGCGGCATAAAGCCGCCCCTACACAGGCTTCGGACGGCTTGACCTGTCGGTTGTCACCGCCTAACATGCGCTGAAATGAGCGACTTTTCGTTTTTGCGATCCCCGTTGGATTTTTTGCACAGCCGGATTCCGGATATCCCACATAGGGAAGTGTTGGCCGCCGAAGAGGAATGGTGGAGGGGTGAGGGTGTGGCCATTTCGGGCGACGTGGATCGGGCAGGGACGCCGTGGCTGCGGATGTTTGATCGGGATGGAAAGCGCGTGAACGAAATTCTTTATCCGCGCGAGTACCAGACGATGCTGCGGCGGGGTTACCGGGCGGGAGTGATTTGGCGTGCGCTCGGAGAGAAATCGCTGGCTCCGACCTATTCGCTGATGCATGTGATTTCGTTTTACGATCCGGGAGTGTGCTGCCCGTACACGGTGTCGCTGGGGACGGCGGCACCACTGGCGAAATATGGGAGCGCGGAACTGCAGGGACGGTTTCTGGCGCAGCTTCTGCGGAAAGATGATTCGGTGTGGCAGGGCGCGACGTGGATGACGGAGATCAAGGGCGGATCAGATCTGGGCGCGGCAGTGGAGACAGTTGCGAGGCGAGTGGGCGAGGGATGGCGGCTGACGGGCGAAAAATATTTCACGAGCAATGCAGGGGCGGAACTGGCGGTGGTGGCGGCGCGGCCGGAGGGAGCACCGGCGGGCGTGCGGGGAGTGGCGCTGTTCCTGGTGCCTCGGATTCGCGAGAACGGCGAGCCGAATTATTTTGTGCGGCGGCTGAAGGACAAGATTGCGACCCGCTCGGTGCCGACCGGAGAAGTGGAGTTGAAGGAGAGCGAAGGGTACCTGCTGGGTTCGGCGGACGCGGGGATTTACATGATCCTGGAGGTGCTGAATCTTTCGCGAGTGGCAAACAGCGTGGTGAGCGTGGCGCTGGCGCAGCGGGCGATGGCGGATGCGCTTGCGTATGCGGAGAAGCGGGCGGCGTTCGGCAAGCCAATCATCGAACATCCTCTGTTGCGACATCAGTTTGAGGAACGGATAAAGGGACTGCGGGCTGCATTTGCGCTGGCGTGGGAGTCAGTGCGATTGCTGAACGAGGTGTGGATGGAGAAGCCGCCGTATTCAGAGCGTTATCAGTTGTTCCGGCTGGTGGCGCACCTGGCGAAATATTGGACGGCAGAGTTTGCGGTGGATACGGCGAAGTGGGCAATGGAAGTGCACGGCGGGCTCGGTGTGCTGGCGGAGTTTGGGGTGGAGCGATGGCTGCGTGAGGCGATGATTCTGGCGATCTGGGAGGGGACTTCGCACCGGCAGATTCTGGATGGGATGGAAGTGATGGAGCGGAAACGGGCGCACAAGCTGCTGTTCGGGCGGCTGGAGGAGCACGCGCTTTCGCGAGAAGTGGAGGAGATGGAAGAGGAAGTGGAGCGGCATCTGCGATTGCCGACAGCGGAAAGGGAAGCGCAGGCTGAAGGAATTTTTCGGAAGCTGGCAATTTTCACGGCTGAAACGCTGGCGCGGGGAGGGAAATAGGGCGTTGGTGGTTTGAAAAAATGCTGGGCCACCCTCCTTCGTCGAGGCAAGCACTGAAGGTAGCCGCTACGAGGCCGAGAAAGAAGGCGGCCTAAAGCCGCCCCTACAAGTTGCGGTGCCACCTTAAGGTGGCCGCCACTAGCGGACGGTTTCTTTGGCGCCGAGATAGAGAGGCATGAGGATTTGGACGGCGACGCCGCGACGGCCGTGGTCGAGTTCATCGATGCGGACGACTTTGCCCAGGGATTCCTGGTTGATGGAGCCGGGGGCATCGGAGTAGGGGAAGGTGATGAAGACGCGGAGACCTTGCTTGTAACGGGGGTTTTTGGAGATGAAATAGACGCTGTCGAGAGCAGAGTTCTTTGTGGGCAGGACTTCGTCAAAGTCGGTCAGGCCGGGTTCGGAAGGACGCACGCGGACGACACGCGGAACTTTCAGGCGGCCTTTGCGGCGGCGTTCAGCTGCTCCCAAATGAGGCATGCTCCATTGTGTACATGGGGGCGGGTGGACAGCCAAGCTCTAAGTCTGCGGAAGGTTGCCGATTCGATAAGAGCGGGGCTGGCGGATGAGGACTTAGGAAGAAGAATTATCGCAGAGGCCGCTGAGACGCAGAGTTCGCCAAGAAGGTAAGGAAGAATAGGGAAGCAGGCCGTTCGAGCGCAATCTGGGCAAGATGACGGGTGCCATCAGGAGAAAAGGCGAGAGCGCAGGCCGGTTGGAAGCCGGCGCTACCCCGGACCTTTCTGGAGAATGGCTGTCCACGGAAGGACTATTCGGCGCAGTGTGTGATCCAGAAGAGGTGGTTGAACTTTTGCGGATGGCGTGGGTCGGAGTAATCGGTGCCTTTGTGCTTGTACTCGACGTCGGTGCAGGCGGCTTGCATGCCTTTTCTGGTTTTTCCCGTGGAGTGCGCGATGCCGCCGTCGATGGGGCAACTGGCGGTTTTGGGGAAGGCGGAGTTGGCGAAGGCCATCGGAAGAGCCAGCATTGCCGTTGCAGCCGAGATCAGCACAAGGCGGAGAATTTTCTTTTCCATTCAGCCTCCAAACGGAGTTCAGATTTCGAACGCCTGACAAGTTGCCGCCAGGTTGAAAGTGACTACCTTGGATTCGCGGAGACGGATTTCCGAGCAACAAAGAGGCCGTACACAAAATTACCGGAAGCGTAACCCGCGCGCATGGCCTGGAAAGAGCGGAGGTTGGCCACAAAGTCTTTTCCCATTTTAAAGGCAAGAGCCCAAAGGGATTTGTCCCGGATCATATCCAGACCGAGATCCCAGCTTTTGGCGCACTGACGCGACAAATCCTGACGGTGGACGATTTCGAGACCGCTGGCCAGGAGATAGGACTCGTAGTCGTCCATCGTTTCGAGCTCAATGAACATTCCCCGGTCGATGGGTTCGATAAATTTTCGTTCCTCGGCGGGGGAAAGGCCGGGCTTCTTGAACCAGTCCGTGAGCGCAAAGACGCCACCAGGCTTCAGAAACCGCGCCGCATTGGCGAAGAAAGTTCGGCGATCGTGATAGTGGGAGATGGACTCCACAGACCAAAGAAGGTCAAACGGCTGCGGAAAATCCAGAGCTTCGGCGTCCATGAGGAGAAACCGCGCGTCGGCCTGGGCGGCGGCAGCCGCTTTTTTGGCCATTTCCACCTGCACGGGAGAGATTGTGATTCCCGTTGCGGACACGTTGTATTTCCGCGCCAGGTAAATGCTGCTTCCGCCAAAGCCACAACCGATATCGAGCAATGAGGAACCGGCCTGGATATCCGCCAACTGCGCGAGGTGGTCCGTGAGTTGGACTTGCGCGACTTCCTTCGATTCGTCGCCGCGAATCCAATAACCGTGATGAATGTTGTCTCCCCAAAGCGATTGGTAGTAGGGGCTGACAAGATCATAATGCTCGACAATTTTCCGCTTATCGTTGTGGCGCAGCGGCTTGGCTGACTGTTCTTGAAATGGCGCGGTGCTCATAGGTTGTGCCCGGATGGGTGGAAACGCAAAAATGTTTCGGCAGGCAGAGAATACAACAAAAACAGCCGGATGCTGCCCAGAAAATCGAGCCGATGTGACATGTTGACTCGCTTCTATAGTGCGGCCTAAGATTGCCGCGAAGGTGATCAACCAAACCGTGGGGCACGGTGCTTTAATGGAGATTGAAAACCCAGGAATAGGCGACGCCTCGATGGCGATGAGTTTCGGAGCCGATTCCAAGCTCCGATTCGTATTTCGGTGGTGGGCGGTCGTCATGGGCGTGGCAAGCGCGGTTGCCGCGTTGCCGGTAGCTGTACTTTCCTTTGGATGCGGTGGCGTGGCGATGCTCCTCGGAAAGGTGCGCGCGTTACGCGACGCGTATGAGTTGTTGTTCCGTGCGTACGACCGGGTCATCGAGCGGCTGGGAAAAGAAGTTCTGCAAGACCCGCGAGATACGCCCGCTTTACGCGTGATGGTCTCTCTTACGCTTACCGCCGTGCCAATTTTCGCAACCCAACTGATTTTAGGAAAGCCCCGGCTGTTGCTGGTGATCGCTTTCTACCTTGCGCTTTACGGCGCGAGGTTCCAGAGATTTGTGAGGATGTTCAGCGCCAGCCACGTGGAAGCGCACCGGCGCAAAGGCTACTTTTCGGAGAAATACAACAAGGTTTTCGGCCGCTACTTTGAATTCTTTCTGGGGTATTTGTATGGAAACGCTCCGGAACTGGGCCGGACGGCACATGTGTGCCTTCACCACCGGGAGAACAGCGGGCCGGACGATACCCGCCACAATATGTGCTACGACCGGACGAGCCGGCTCGATTTTCTGTGGTATCTCTCCGACAACATGTGGACCGTGCTGGGGATTGCCCCTTACGCTTACTTTAAAACACGGGGAGACGAAAAGAACCGGAAGCGCATGTTGTGGGGAATGACGCGCTACTACGCTTACTTTACGGCTGTTTTTATTTACGACTGGAGAATTGGAATCCTGTTCGTGCTGGTTCCAATACTCTGCATGAATTTCATCAACGCCATTACCGCATGGGTACAGCACGCATTCTGCGACCCGGAACGTCCTGAGGATTATTTTGCGAATACGGTGACCGTGGTGGACGAAGTGAACTTTCTGAACGAGGGATACCACCTGTGCCATCACCACCGTGCCAGCCTTCACTGGACGGAGATGCCTGACCATTTTGAGCGGATTCGGGACCGGATGAGAGAGGCCGGCTCGGTGGTCTTCCGGGACCTGGATTTTCTGGAGCTTTTCCTTGAGTTAACTCTTTTTCACAGAATGGATGTGCTGGCCGAAAAACTGGTCCCGTGGGAGCCGATGAATCAGGAGCAGAAATTGGCTTTGCTGGAGAAGAGGACGACCGTCAGGGTTTCTTGAAGCCAGAATCCGGTTGTTCACCGCAAAAGCAGATCCCTCACCCGCAAACTGCGCCCTTCGCAAAAAACGCTCAGGGCAAGCGGGTTCGGGATGACAAGGAAAGAGCAAGCGCACAGGCTGAAGCCTATGCTACCTGTTTGGCGAACGGGTTAGAGTTCGACGATGAGTTTGCCGATATTGTCGCCGCGGAAGAGCATGTTGATGGCTTCGGGGGCTTTTTCGAGGCCTTTGACGATGGTTTGGCGGTCTTTCAGTTTACCGGTCATTTTCCACATGCCAAGTTTCTGGCCGGCGTCCATGAACTTTGGAATGTAATCCATGATAAGGAAGCCTTCGACGCGAAGGCGCTTGATAATGAGCTGGCCGAAGCTGGCGAGGCCGGGATCGTGTTTGGTGTAGCCGGAGATGAGGCCGCAGAGGACGACGCGGCCGTGGAGATTCATGCGGTCGAGAACGGCTTGCATGATTTCGCCGCCGACGTTTTCGAAGTTGATGTCGACACCTTTGGGAGTGGCGGCGGCCAACTGGGCTTTCCAGTCGGGATGCTTGTAGTCGATGGCGGCGTCGAAGCCGAGATCGTCTTTAATCCACTTACATTTTTCATCGGTGCCGGCGATGCCGACTACACGGCAGCCGTGAATTTTGCCGAGTTGACCGACGATGCTGCCGGTAGCGCCAGCGGCGGCGGAGACAACGAGAGTTTCACCGGGTTGCGGTTTGCCGACTTCGAGGAGGCCGAAGTAGGCGGTGAGGCCGTTGATGCCGAGGAGATTCAGAAAATTGGTGTCGGAGAGGAAGGGGATGCTGGGAAGTTTCTGGAAGGCACCTTTTCCTTCGCCGGCGAGGATGCAGTATTCCTGGAGGCCGGTGAGGCCGGAGACTTTGTCTCCTTTTTTGAAATTGGGATGGCGGGATTCGGTGACTTCGGCGAGGCCGAAGGCGCGCATGACTTCGCCGATTTGAACGGGAGGCATGTATTGGGGGAAGTCGGTCATCCAGATGCGCATGGTGGGGTCGATGGAAAGGTATTTTACTTTTGCTAACGCCTGGCCTTCTGCGATGGCGGGGATGGAGGAGTCGGTCAGTTGGA
>DASYXF010000070.1:0-12364 GCA_035935335.1 Candidatus Acidiferrum sp. | reverse complement strand
CGGCGGCCACGACGCCGGCCACGTTCTCTTCAAACCGCTTCTGCATCTCCGCGAACTGCTTCTCTAAATCCGCAATCCGCTGCTTCTGCCGCTCCACCCAGTCCGACCGAAGCTTCTGACGCTCCGCTTCCAGAGCGTGCCGCTCCTCCGCCATCTGTTTCTGCATGCGGTCCAGTTCGTCGCGGCTGCGATGCAGATACGCAATCAGGTCCGCGGCTTCGTGCGCTTCCGGCGTCATCAGCGACCGCGCGTGCTCGATGATTTCCCCGGCCAATCCCAGGCGCTGCGCAATCGCAATCCCGCTTGACCCGCCTGGCACGCCCACCATCAGCCGGTACGTTGGCCGCAGGTTCGCCTCGTCGAACTCCACCGCCGCGTTCACAATTCCCGGAGTCTTCGAAGCATACGTCTTCAGCCGGTCGTGGTGCGTTGTGGCCAGCACGATACAATTCTTTTTGCGAAACTCTTCGAGAAGCGCGACCGCCAGTGCAGCGCCTTCCTCCGGCGCCGTTCCCGTGCCCATTTCGTCCACCAGGACCAGCGACTTCGGTGTCGCCTCCGCCAGCATCGCTTTCAGGTTCAGCATGTGCGCGGAAAACGTCGAAAGGTCCGCGGCGATCGATTGCTCGTCGCCGATATCCACCAGCACCCGGTCAAAGAGCGGCAGCAACGCCCGTTGCGCCGCCACGGGAATCCCCGCTTGCGCCGAAAGCGCCGCGATCCCCGTCGTTTTCAGCGCCACGGTTTTTCCGCCAGTGTTTGGCCCACTGATCACCAGCAACCGTTCCTCGCCGCCCAACGCCAGAGACATCGGCACAATCGGGCGATTTTCGCGCCGCAATTTATCTTCAAGCACAGGATGCCGCGCCGCATCCAGCCGCATCTCCGTCGTCTCCGCAAACTCCGGCATACATGCGTCAAAGTCCCGTGCGAATCGCGCCCGCGCAAATATACTGTCCAGCTCTGCGATTGTTTCCGCAGCGGTCTGCAGCGGCCCGATCATCGCCCGCAACCTGTCGGACAACTCTTTCAGGATGCGAAAGATTTCTGCGGCTTCATCTTCCGCCAGCTGCACCAGCTGGTTGTTCGTCTCCACCGTTTCGAACGGCTCAACGAAGACCGTCTGCCCGGTTCCGCTTGCCCCGTGCACTACGCCCGGCACGTTACGCCGGTGTTCCGAGCGCACGGGAATCACAAACCGGTCGTTGCGCAACGTCACATAGTCTTCGCCGCTCTCCGCCTGCCGCGAGCGTAATATTTGCCGCAAAGTTTTCTGGATGGAGTCGCGCGTCTGCTGGATGCTCGCGCGAATCCGCCGCAGCGCGCTCGACGCGTCATCGCTGATTTCGCCGTTCGGCAACACACATCGCCGGATCGCTGCCTGTAAGTCTCGAAAATCGTCAAGGGACGCAGCACGGGCCGCCAGGAGCGGGAATTTGTCCGCATCTTCACGGAACTGCTGCTTTAGCCAGCCCGAAGTCTCCAGCAAAGATCCCGCGTCCAGAAACTCCGCCGGCTCCAGAACCACGCCCGGCGCTTCCAGTCGCGCCGTCCACGACTGCGGATCCGCCAGCGCGCCAAAGCCCAGGTCTCGCCCAAGCCGCAGCCATTCTCGCCCCTCACGAATCAGCGCAAACGCGCCCTCAAGTTGCGCGCGGTTCGTACTCATTTCCAACCCATCAATCACCCGCCGCCCAGGCGCGCACGTCGTCCGCAGCCGCAGCAACTCACGCAGCTTGTCGAACTCCAAAACGTCTTGCGCCAAACGCGACATTCTCTGTGCTCTCCGAGTTCTTCCCTCTGTGAACTCTGTTTAAGTTTTCCCTTTAAATCCCTAATCTGCTCGCTAAGTAATGCACCGCTTCCTCAGAATTCGCGGCGCTGTAAACCAAATTCCCATTCGCCTCGCCCCACACCCGGTCCTCCGTCGAGGGCCGCGGCCCCTGCTCCACCTCGCGAACGCGTTCCAGAATCGGCTGCCAGAAATCGCCCACCACCGCGATCGGTTTCCCGGCAATCACCGATTTGTTCAGCATCTCCCACACGACCGCGAGTTCCACCAGCGTCCCGGTTCCGCCCTTGCACACCGCGAATCCATCCGCCAGCCGGATCAGCTCAAACAACCGTTCGTCCCAGGTCTCCATCCGCACTTCCGTATCCACCCACGCGTTCGCTTTGCGCTTGAAAAACTCCGCGGTCACGCCATAAGTTTTGCCGCCACTCTCTTTCGCCCCTCGCGAAACCGCTTCCATCACTCCGCCAAACCCGCCGCTGCAAACCGCAAGCCCGTGTTGCGCCAGCAATTTCCCCAGCCCGCGCGCCTCTTCATACTCCGCATCACCGGCCTTCGGCCGCGAACTCCCAAACACCGTGACAATCTTCTCCGCTTTCATCCGGCTTTCTTCCTTTTTTTCTTTTCCTTACTTCTTTCCTTCCTTACTTCATTACCTCCTTCTTCTGATCGAACTCTTCCACCATCGCCAGGCAAACTCCATCAATCGCCACATGCACTTCATGATTTTTTCCGCCCTGATTGTTGCTCAGGAACGAAAAGATCAGCTTCCTTCCACCCGGCGTCTCCGCATATCCAGAGAGTGTCCGCACATGCGTTACCGAACCCGTCTTGGCATAAATCTTTCCTGCAAGCGGCGGCTCCTTCATCCGCTCGTTTAGCGTGCCGTCCGCGCCTGCCACCGGCAGCGATGCCAGGTACGCCGGAAACCAGGGCTGCTTCTGCGCATAGACGAGCAGCGCGACAAACGCCCGTGGCGTCACCAAATCGTGCCGCGACAATCCCGACCCGTCCGTCTGGATCACGTCACCTTCCGGAAGTCCCGCCTTCGCATAAAACGCCGCCGGAAACTTCTCCAAATCCTCCGGCGTAGCCCAGCGTCCCTGTTGTCGTGCCGCCGTGCGTAGCAGAACCTCCGTGTGCAGGTTCTGGCTGATTTTGTTCACCAGCTTTACCGAATCCTTCAATGGAATGGACAGATGCTCGGCTAGCACGGTCTTCGTCGCTTCGCCCGGATCCGGCTCGTGCACAGCGCGAAGCGTCCCGTCGAGTTTGATTCCACGATCCCTGAGCAGTTGCGCCAGCAGATTCGCCGCGTGCAGCGCCGGCTCCTGAATCGCCAGCACCAGCTTCCGCGGAGCGCTTCCCGCGGGCATCACACCGCTCACAACCACGGTGTCCCCACCCGGCTCGCGCGTCAGCCGCAAGTCCGGTTTCTCCTTCGCGCCAATCGTAGTCACTTCGTTCTTTACGACAAATTCCCGCGTGGCCGGCTCAACCACCGCCGCCACCGAACCGCCGGCCTTCTCCCCCGGCATCAGCGTAAGCGTCACCGTGTTGTCGTCGACCACGATCGCGGAAATGGCCGCGCCGTACTCCCACACCATGTCGTCGATTTCCCAGCCGTCCGGGTAACGCTCGCGCGGAAAATAGCTGTCATCGCCGACAACGTCTCCCGAAATCTCTTTGACTCCGCGCGCGGCAATCGCGTCCGCAAGCTCCGCCAGCGCTTTCTCCGGCGGCCCGTCGAACTCTTCTTTCGTCTCAAAGGGAAATTTGCGATTCGAAAGATTGGGATCGCCACGGCCCACCAGAATCAAATCTCCGGCTAATTTTCCATCCGGCCCCAGTGTGCCGTTTGTTTCCACCGTCGTTCGAAACCTGTATTCCGGTCCGAGCGTATCCAGCGCCAGCGCCGTCGTCAGCAACTTCATATTCGAAGCCGGCAGGAAATAATCGTTGGCGTTCTTTTCGTACAGCGTCGCGCCGGTCTCCGCGTCCGCCACCAGCAAGCCCCACTCCCCTTTGTCTACAGGGGCCGCGCCCAGCAAACTCTCAACGCGCCCGGCAAAACGCGCCGCGGCCAGGCTCATTTTTTCCTGCGAGCCCTTTTCTTGCGCCGCCACGAACGGCAGCCAGGCGATTCCGATCAGCGCGCAAATCGTCCATCGCCCCAAACTCCGCGCAATTCCGCTCTTGGCAATTCCCATGAACTGAAAGTATAGTCGAAAGTCAGTGGGCGCTTCCTCCGCAGCGACGCGAGGAGCAAGAGCAGGGCGCATCGCCACATCCAGCCACGCCCCGCAACTTCCGCCGCCCGTACGGTTTCATTAATTGGGGCTCAATCACTGATTAAGAAGCACTATTCCGAAAAGGTGGATTCGAATGAAAAAGATTCTTTCGTATTTGCTGGCGGCCTCTTTCCTGTGCCCGCCGCTGCTCGCCGACGACCGCAAGGAAAACGGACGCCTTGAAAACTGCGGCGTGGTGATTCAGGAAATCATGGACATACCCGACGACATACCGCAGGATCTGATCGACAAATCCTACTGCATCATTGTCTATCCATCCGTCGTTAAAGGCGCCTTCATCTTCGGCGCCAGCTATGGCCGCGGTGCGATGACCTGCCGCAGCGGCGAACATTTCAACGGTCCGTGGAGCGCCCCAACCATGATGGCGCTGGAAGGCGGCAGTTTCGGCTTGCAGATTGGCGGCCAGGCCACGGACTTCGTTCTACTCATCATGAACGGCCGCGGCGCCAACTCGGTTCTCAGTTCCAAGGTAAAACTCGGCGCTGACGCCTCCGCTGCTGCCGGTCCAAAGGGCCGCAACGCCGAGGCCTCCACCGACGTGACCTTGCGCGCCGAGATTCTGTCCTACTCGCGTGCCCGCGGCCTGTTCGCCGGAATCTCCCTTGCCGGCTCTACCGTGCGGCCCGACAACAAAGCCAACGAACGGCTCTACAAGAAAGCCATCGAACCGCAGGACGTGGTTTTCAAAGGCGCCGTGCCGGTTCCGGCCTCCGCCCAGAAGTTCATCTCCTATCTCAACAAGAAATCGCCCAAGAATCTTTCCTCAGGCAAGGAAATCTAGGCCGATAACTTAAACGTGTCCCATGCTTTACCGGAAAGCCCCGGGGGTAACCCTTGGGGCTTTTTCTCTTGCATTTTACACAAACATGACTTATAGTCATTTATGTCTTAAGGTCACTTTTATGCAATCTGTCTCTTCGACCCTTTCCCCTAACCGCCGCGAGCGCCAGTCTTTTGAGCGCCGCGAACGCCTCTTCCGCGCTGCCATGGAGCTCTTCGCCCGAAAAGGCTTCGCCGAAACCACCGTCGAGGACATCACCAACGCTGCCGACCTCGGCAAGGGCACCTTCTTTAATTATTTCCCGAGCAAGGAGCACATCCTCCTCGCCTTCGGCGAGATGCAACTTGCGAAGCTGAAAGCGGCTTTCGAAGAAATGCGCAGCGCCAATGTGCCCGTCCCCGTATTCATGCGTTCGCTCGGCGCGCGCATGACCCAGGAGCCCATGCGCAATCCGGCCATCATCCGCATTCTGCTGCAGGCGTTTCTCACCGATTCGTCTGTCCGCGAACCCATGTTGGATCTCCAAAACCGCGTCATCGCCATTCACACCGAAATGATCCGCATCGGCCAGAGCCGCGGGGAAATCCGCAACGATCTGCCGCCGGAAGTGATCGCCCACGTTTTTCGGCAAACCATTTTCGGCACGCTGCTTATGTGGACCCTCCATGCTGACAGCACGCTGCTTTCGCGCATGGAGGACTCTTTCAAGGTGCTCTGGTCGGGGCTCGCACCGCGCGAATCTTCGCCGGCGGATTCGGCGGGGCTCAGATCCACGTAGCGAATGGAAACTATGAATCGCAAAATAATGATTCCCGTTCTCATCCTGGCCGCTCTCATCGGGCTGGCTATCTACACCTCCGGCATGTTGCATCGAGACCCTTCTCTCCATGGTTCCGGCACGGTCGAGGCCCGCAATATTCGCGTCGGCTCTAAAATCGGCGGCCGCATTGACAAGGTCCTCGTTCGCGAAGGCGATCCTGTGGAAGCAGGGCAAGTCTTGATCACTTTTGACGAGAAAGAACTTGCCGCATCACTCGCACAGTCCCGCGCCGCCGCCGAAAAGGCGCAGCGCGGATACAGGCCCGAGGAAATTGCCGAAGCCCGCGCCGCCGCCGCCCAGGCCAAAGCCGAATACGACCAGCGGAAAAACGGTTACCGCCAGGAAGACATAGCCGCAGCGCAAGCGGATCTCGATCGCGCTACTGCGGATGAAGTTCGCGCGCACTTGGATGCTCAACGCTACGACGCTCTGGCCGAAAAGGATCTGGTTTCGAAACAGCAGCGCGATACCGCCGATGCCAACTGGAAAATGGCGAAGGCGCAACTGGCGAACTTCCAGCACAAGCTGGATGAGTTGCGCCGGGGCTATCGCGCCGAGGAAATTGCCGCCGCCGAAGCGCGCTATCGTCAGACCCAGGCTACCCTCGAAAAACTGGAACACGGCAATCGCGTGGAGGACGTTATGGCTGCCAGGGCGGCGCTGGCCTACGACGAGGCGCGTTTTCGCGAACGCCAGGTCCTCGCGCCCGCCGCTGCTTCCATCGAAGTGCTTGACGTTCGCCCAGGCGACCTGATCGCTCCCAACACGCCCGTGGCCACGCTTCTGGAGCGCGATCAGATCTACGTCCGCATCTACATCCCCGAAACGCAGATCGGCCGTGTGCATCTAGGGCAGAAGGCCCAGATCCGCGTGGACTCTTTCCCCAATCAGGTGTTCGACGGTGCCGTGGACCAGATCAACCAACAGGCGGAATTTCTTCCTCGCAATGTCCAAACCGTGGAAGAGCGCGTCCACCAGGTTTTTGGCGTGAAGGTGCGCATCGACGACACGTCGCGCCGCGTCCGAGCCGGTATGGCCGCGGACGTCACGCTGGCGCCGGGGAGCTGAGCCGTGGCCGACCTCGAACTACCCGCTATTTCCGCGCAAAATCTTGTGCGCCGCTTTGGCAGTTTCACCGCGGTGAACGACGTCAGCTTCCGTGTGCAAAGAGGCGAAATCTTTGGCTTTCTCGGGCCCAACGGAAGTGGAAAAACCACGGTCATCAAGATGCTCACGGGCTTGCTGCCGCTTTCGGGCGGCGAAGCCTCCGTCTTGGGCATCGATGTTCGGAAAGACCCGGAGACTGTCCGCGAAAACATCGGCTACATGTCGCAGAATTTCAGTTTGTATTCCGACCTGACCGTCACGGAAAACCTCACCTTCTACGGACGCATCTACGGTCTCTCCAACGATCGGCTGCGCAAACGGATGGACGACATCGTTCAGCTCAACGGTCTTGGCCCGTACCTCAACCGTCTCTCCGCGCAGCTTTCCGGCGGTTGGAAGCAGCGCTTGGCCCTCGGCTGCGCCATGCTGCACGAACCGAAACTCATTTTCCTCGACGAGCCGACCGCCGGCATCGATCCCGTCGCGCGCCGCCAGTTGTGGGACTTGCTCTTCGAACTTTCCGCGCACGGCATCACGTTCTTCGTTACCACGCACTACATGGACGAAGCCGAGCGCTGCAGCCATGTTGCCTATATTTATTTTGGGAAAATCATCGCCGACGGCACGCCGGATAAACTCCGCGAATTGCCCGAAGTGCAGCCTGCGGGAACCTATCGCGTCGAAATCACCACGCCCGAAGTGACCCGCGCCCTGCGCGTTGCACGCACCATTCCGGGCATCCGCAGCGCTACGATTTTCGGACAATCCGTTCACGCGCTGATCCAAGATGACCTTGACCTCGATCACCTGCGCGAACAGCTAATGAAACAAGGCATTGTTGTCGCGGAGATTCGTCCCCTTGCGCCTTCGCTGGAAGATGTGTTTGTCGAACTAACCTACAAGCATCAATCGGACACCGAGGCCACCCGTGCTTAATCCGTTCCGCGGTTTCAGCGCTGTCTTTTACAAGGAAGCGCTGCACGTGCGCCGCGACTTCGGCACGCTCTTTTTCTCGCTTATCATTCCCTTGCTGCAGATGTTTTTGCTCGGGTTTGGCATTGACACCAACATCCGCCAGATCAACACCGTCGTTTACAACGCCGACGGCCGCCGCGAAAGCCGCGAACTGCTCGACCGCTTGCGCAACTCGGACACGTTCCACCTGGTCCGTTTCGTGGAAACCGATCATGACCTGACCGACGCCATCGTTTCAGGCAAATGCCGCGTGGGCATCAAAATTCCCGTGGACTATTCGGACAAGCTCCTGCACCAGATGAGCGCACAGGTTCTCGTGCTGATCGACGGTTCCGACTCCTCCGTCGCGGGCCAAGCCATCAACGTCACCACCGCCATCGGCCTCGATGAATCGCTCCGCCGCGTCCTAGCGAACGGCGACGCCCCGTTCGCGGTGGACATGCGGCCAAAAATTCTCTTCAATCCCGATTCGCGCTCGCCCAATTTCTTTCTTCCCGGCCTGACCGCGATTCTTCTCCTCAACGTCACTACGTTCCTCACTGCGTTTTCCATCGTGCGAGAAAAAGAACGCGGCACTCTTGAGCAACTCTTCGTCACCCCGGTGCGACCCATGGGGCTGCTGCTCGGCAAACTGCTGCCTTATCTGATGATCGGTTTCTTCGAGCTCTGCATGATCCTTACCTTCATGCGATTCATTTTCAGCGTGCCCATTCACGGCAGCGTTATTCTTCTGGCGCTGCTTTCCCTGCCGTACATCTTCGTGTCGCTCTCGCTTGGCATCCTGATTTCCAGCAAAGCCAATTCCCAGGCCGAGGCAATGCAACTGGCGTTTCTTACAATTCTCCCCAGCATCTTCTTTTCCGGCTACATTTTTCCGCGGGAAACCATGCCCAAATTCTTTTACGTTCTCAGCTACTTCGTGCCCGCAACTTATTTCATCGACATCACCCGCGGCATTATTCTTCGCGGCGCCGGCTGGGTGCATCTCTGGATCGACGCCGTTGCCCTTTTCCTCTTCGGCACCATGTTGCTGGTCATCGCCGCCCGCCGCTTCCAGAACAAAGTCATCATGGCGTGATATTCTGTCGTGCCATTGCTCTGTTTTGTGTAGCGGCCGCCTTCTGAGGCGGGCGCTTTTGGTTCTATTCTTCATTCCAGGGGAACTGCTTGTCCTGTCCGATCTGTCAAAAACGCAAACCGGGCCGCTTCTGCCCCGCAAAGGCCGAAACCATCTGCCCCGTCTGCTGCGGCACCGAACGTGAAGTCACGCTCGACTGCCCGCCCGACTGCGCCTATCTCCTGGCCGCGCACCGCTACGAAGAACAGCATCCGCGCCAACTGCCTGCTGACACTCGGCTACTCGACGTCCGCCTAGCCCCGGATCTCGTGCGCATCCACCCCGAACTTCTCTCCGCCATCGCCTTCACCATCGCCAAATTCTGCGCTGCCCAGCCCGCCGCCACAGATCCCGACGTCCTCGCCGCGCTGCAATCTCTAGCCGAATCCTACAAAACACTCGCGGCCGGCATCGTCTACGAACAACCGCCAGTCCCGCCTATCCAACGCGGACTCTACGACGCTCTCGCCGCGTTCCTCAACGAGACCAAGCAATCCCCTGCGCAAACTCCCCAGGGCCGCCCCAAGGACTCCGAAATCTTCCAACTCCTCGTATTCCTCTATCGCATGGGCCTGCTGCGCACCAACGGACGCCCACGCTCCCGCCGCTTCCTCGAATTTCTCCGCGGCCAGTTCCCCGGCGCCCACGAATTAAAGCGCGAAGAATCCCGCATCATCGTCCCTTGATTGGATGTTTTCGTTAGGACGTTGCGATCTGGACCAGTCTAGAATTCTGACTGCCATAACTGAGGACGGGCTTGATTGAAGGCATTTCATCGTACGTTCGACCGTACAACTCTCGCCCAGTCATATCTTTCCGAACGCCCCCCCATTGTTTAAAAAAGAAAGGAACATCGCTGCGTCTGCATTGGCGATAAATTGATTCTACCCACTCCCGCTTCATCGGCCGAGCTCCCGGTCCAGACTCCCCGCCGACGATTACCCAATGAATGGCTTTCAATGGGATGTTTTCAAGTGGCCCGATTAGAGGCTCACACGATAGAAAACGAATGTGCGCCGGCACTGACGCTAAGTCATTTATCCTTCCCTCGACCCTCGCATCTTCGACACTGACTCCCATCCAGATATTGTCAGTCCACGGCAAACTCTCACCGAGTTTCTTGAGTCTCTCGCTACGTTTGGTAAGAATTTGGAAAGTGTGTTGCGGGCATGCTCTCATTGTCGCAAATACACGCCTGATAAAGTCGTCCGGAACATCCTCTTGAAAGAGATCACTCATGGAATTCACGAATATGACGCGCGGTTTTTTCCAACGTCTTGGAAGGTCGACAAGATCCGCATGTAGGGTGGGTTCGAACCCATTTCTATAGCGCACTGCCCCCATTGCCCGGAGTCGCTTCGCCATCCTCTCCGCGTAGCAATGCTTGCACCCGCGGCTCACCTTGTGGCAACCGGTCACCGGGTTCCACGTCATTTCAGTCCATTCGATGTTCGATACGGTTGCCATCTTCCCTCCGATCGATTACCGACGATTACCCTTTGAGTGCCCCAGAATCCACTGTGCTATCTTCAGTGCTATGGGCGCTTCGCTCGTTAGCTGCGGCGAAACAAAGCAAGTAGAGTGGACTAGATCTAGAGTTTCTCAACACCAGGCCTTTGGCGACCTTGGCAAAACAGGTCCCTAACCGCTTCTCAATATACTCTTGGATTTTTTCCTCGCTGGCCGCCCGTTCCATTGTCTCTTCGTCGCCAAAAAGACCGGGATTGACACGAGTTTCGTAGAAATGATCTTTCCACTCGTTCGTACCGAACACGAGATCGAGGCGCTTTCGCCAAACTTTTTCGATTATACCGTCTCGCGGGAGAAGCCGCGCAACACCGATTCCGAGTGGGAAAAGATACCAAAGGTCGATCGCCTTTGTTGCAGCAAGCGTTGTGAGGGTTTCCCACTCCACTTGCATTCCATAGGGGTCGAGAAAAACTACAGCACGCTCTCTTCTCCAATCACGCTTCGTTGACCACTCTCTCAGCGCTTTATTTGCGTCTTCCGAACTAAACTCGCAGCGCGGCAGCAACTCCTTATAGCGCTTTCCGATATCAACTTTAAGTTCCTTGAGTCGCACTTTCGATTTTTCGATGAACAGGTACTCATCAAATGGACTCTCAAGCCCAAGCGCTATCATTGCACTCCCATCTCTGTACCCTTGCGATTCCGGGTCTTCGTAGTCCCCGTCAAACAAAGGCTCCGGCCCGGCGTAGCGATTCTGAATCGAACGGGAACCCGTGCCGGCGAATGCATCCACATACCATGTCTTGAAATATCTTGCCCGTTCGTTCTTCACAAAAATCTTGCGATATTCCGTAAGGTACTTCCCGAGACAATCCAACTTGTCTTCCGTCCAGCCACCACCGAATATGTGTCCGCCCATCTAGTCTCCACCCGGGAAAAGATTCACGGGTTAGCGCTGTACGGCACTTTTGCTCGGTTTGAATATATCCTGCTTCAGCGGACGGTGCTGCTATTTATTGAGTATTATTATTTATGTGATACTAAGTCCCTCGAAATAGCGCCGGCGTCCCAGCCTAGCGTGAGTTGAGCTTGTGGAGCAGCGGGCCGGTCGCCTTCCCAGGGGCGGGAGGCGAAGCCGAATTTCTGGCGGATGCGCGCGACACGCTCGGAAGCTTTCTTGCGATACTCTTCCGGCGGGTAGGCGTTTTTTGCGTACCACTCGCGATACTGTTTCGCCAGCCGCGGGAATTTCTCCTCGATGAACGGCAGAAACTGCCGCGCCGACGCGGGCATCAGGAACAGCACGCCTGACCAGAACCACTCGGCGCCCGCTTCCTTCGCTGCGGCGGCCACTCCTTCCAATTCCCCGTCCGCATCCGTAATCCCAGGCAGCAGCGGCGAAGCCGAGACGCCCACATGCAATCCCGCTTCGCGCAATTCTTTCACTGCCGCCAAGCGCAAATCAGGCCGCGGCGCTCGCGGCTCCAGCAAGCGCGCCAATCGCGGTTTAAGCGTAGTCACCGTGATATTGATCGTCAACGCCGACTTCGCGGCGATCACTTTCAAAATGTCGATGTCGCGCACAACCTGGTTCGACTTGGTGATGATCGAAACGCTCAACCCTTCCCGCCGGGCCAGCTCCTCCAGGCACGCCCGCGTCACGCCATACTCTCGCTCCGCCGGCTGGTAGGGATCCGTCGCCGTCCCGATCGCGATGTGTTCCGCCTTCGTATATCCCGAAGCCTTCGACGCACGCGAATATTTCCGATCCATGTCGTTCCTGAGAGCTCCTGCCGCATCCTGTTTCACGAAAATTTTCCGCTCGAATTCCCCGCCGTCAATTTCCATATACTCGTGCGTGTACCGCGCGTAGCAGTATTTGCACGCAAACTCGCACCCGCGGTAGGGATTGATCGTCCAGTCAAACGGCACGCGCGCCGAATCACACTTGTTCAAAATCGATTTCACCGGCAGAAAAAAATACTCCGGC
>DASYXF010000069.1:0-16288 GCA_035935335.1 Candidatus Acidiferrum sp. | reverse complement strand
TGTTTTTGCGAATCGTTACCACCTGCCTCTGAGAGGGAAGCTAGGATGGATGACCCCACGCGCCGGTGTGAAAACGACACTGGCATCTGAGATGCGCCTTCCGGGGCTCCCGATCCCAAGCGGGGGCCCCACTTTTTTGGGCCGGCGCCTGATTGCAGATGAGCCGCGCTTCGCGTCAAATCCTGTTTAGCGCGATTTCAGCGCCGCGCCTAATTTCATGCGGTCGTATTCAGCAACGCTGGCAGATAGTTCCGGACCCAGGGGATGGCCTGTTCGTACGCATAAGCCAGCTGCAGAACAGCGAAATCCGCATGAGGCTTCCCAATCACCTGCATTCCCATTGGCAAGCCGGTCGCGCCAAATCCAACGGGAACGCTCATCGCCGGCAAACCCGCCATGGTGGCGGGAATTACCACTTCCATCCAGCGGTGGTATGTATCCATTTTCCTGCCATTGATCTCTTTGGGCCAGTGTTCCTGCGCGTCAAACGGAAATACCTGGGCGCTCGGGAGCAGCAAGTAGTCATACGTGCGAAATAGTTTCAACAAGGCGCGATACCAATCCGACCGGACTTGCGACGCATGTTGAAACTCCATCGCCGTCACGTTCAATCCACCTTCGATTTCCCACTGGATTTCGGGCTTCAACTTGGCTCGTTTCGCGGGGTCGTTGTAAAGCGCCGCCAAGCCTGCCGCCGTCAAGCTATGCCGCAGGGTGAGCCACGCATCCCAGAGTTTCGCCATTGGAAAATCTGGTTTGGCGGGCTCTACGAGGCACCCCAATGCTTGGAACGCGCCGAAGGATTTCTGGCACAACTCCAGGATTCCGGGCTGCATTTCCAGGTAACCGTCGAAATTGCCGAACCAGCCAATGCGCGTGCCCTTAAAATCTCGTTTCAACGACTGGCCGAAGATTGCGGGATCCTGATCAATCGAAAGGGGCGCGCGGAGGTCGGGTCCCGCCATTATACTGAGCAACATCGCCACTTCCGTAGCTGAGCGCCCCATCGGTCCGTCCACGCTGACGGTGTGAAGGAATTGTTCGCTGTCAGCGTTGGGCACCCGGCCGAAGGACGGGCGGAAACCGAAAACATTATTAAAGGCCGCGGGATTCCGTAGCGAGCCCATCATGTCGCTGCCGTCGGCCACCGGCAGCATGCGCAACGCCAGCGATACGGCTGCGCCGCCGCTGCTGCCCCCGGCGCATTTCGTCTGGTCGTATGCGTTTAAGGTAGTGCCGAATACGGGATTGTACGATTGCGAGCCGAAACCGAGTTCCGGAACGTTTGTCTTTCCGATCAGAATCACGCCGTTGCGCCGCAGCCGCTCTACGAATAGCTCGTCGTGATCGGGAATGGAATCGAATAGCGGCGATCCGTTGCTTGTCCGGATGCCCTTAGTGGCGGCCAAATCCTTCACCGCATGTGGAAATCCGTGCAGCCATCCGAGATATTCACCGCGACTCAATTGGGTATCTCGCTCTTCGGCCTGCCGAATCAGTGCATCTGCCGGCTGCAACGACACAATCGCATTGACCTTCGGATTGAAGCGTTTGATATGCGCCAGATACGCTTGCATCACCTCGACGCACGAAACTTGCTTTGCCTTGATTTTCCGGGAGAGTTCGAGAGCGTTCAGTGAAACCAGTTCCGGCAGCGCATTTGCCGGCTTCGCTATCGAGGACACCATTGGCGCCATCATCGCCAATCCCAATGCTCCACCCGCTTCGGCAACGAACTCGCGGCGTGTCAGCCGGGATGTGCCAGGCTGGCCGTGTCTCTGCGCATTTCCCCGTAGATTATCCATTTTTGTCTCCACCCATAGCTGAGGTTTGCGCTTGAATGTAGCACAAGGATTGACTAACTACAGGACGCGGAAAGGCGTTTTCCGGCGGGAGGTTTCGCTTGTTGCGCTGACCTCAGCTAAGGCGGGTCATTTTTGCGAGATGGGGATTGCGATTTAGCGGGGCAGGGCGGCTTTTTCCACGGGGAGTGGATCCGAGGCTTCCATTGCGGAGACTCTCTGGACGATGGGAATGCCGGCTTTGCCGAGGACGTGGGCGACTTGGGTGTCGCGGAGCCTTGACGCGTCGTATTCGAGCGTGAGGTGCTTTTGTTTTTCGTCCACGCGGAAGCGGCGGAGGCCGTAGGTGTTGGCGAAGGCGCCGAGGCGCTCGAGTTGATCGAAGCTCGGCGGGGAATGAAGTTCGAAGGTGATTTCGAGAAGGGTCATGGGAGGATTATACCAGCGGCGAGCCTTGTGAGGAAAAACGAAAATAGAAAGATGAAAATAGAAAATAGCCAGCTGGACTGGGTGAAGGTTCAAGAGTTCAAGAGTTCAAGAGTTCAAGAGTTCAAGAGTCCGAGACCTGAAGGTGCGGGGAAGGCAAATGGGTGAGGCGCCACGATTTGCACCGGTTGACACGACATAGGGATGGGGGGTATATATAGGGGGCGGGGGTATACTGAGCAGATGAGCGGGATACGGAAAGCAGTGGGGGTGGACACGGAGTTGAAGGCTGCGAATCTGAACCGGCTGAAGAGAATCGAGGGGCAGGTTCGCGGGCTGCAGAAGATGGTGGAAGACGAGCGCTACTGCGCGGACATCCTGGTGCAGTTGGCCTCGGTACAAGAGGCGCTGCGCGGCGTTGGGCGCAACCTGATGAAGAATCATCTGCGGCATTGCGCCACGAAGGCCATCAGCAGCGGAAAGCCGAAGGAAGCCGCGGCGATGTACGACGAATTGCTGGAGCTGGTTTACAAGCATTTGCGGTGAGTGGAAGGTCCAGGTTAGCGGAAGAAGAAAAGCGGATCTCTCACCCCGCAAAGGCGCCCATCGCAAAATTCGCTCAGGGCAAGCGGGGATTCGGGATGACACCGATATTGGAATGGAGAAGAAGATGGAGCGCGATCCTGTTTGCGGGATGAATGTGGACCCCGTGAAGGCCAATGGAAAGGTGGAGCACGGGGGCGCGAGCTATTATTTTTGCAGCGCCGGGTGCGCGCAGAAGTTTGAGAAGGAGCCAGAGAAATACCTTTTGCAAGCTGCGGGGCCAGTGAAAGCAGGTGCAATGCCGGTACAGATCGCGGCGGCGGGGAAGCCGGCAATGGGGACGCTGCCCATCCTGGGGGCGACGCCGCGGGTGAAGGACCCTGTCTGCGGAATGATGGTTGACCCGCAGAAGGCTGCGGGAAAGGCGGAGCACGACGGGAAAACGTATTTCTTCTGTTCGCCACGTTGCAAAGAGCGGTTTGAAAAAGAACCGGAGAAATTTTTGGCGGCGCCGGGAACGGGCGGGATGGAGCGTGTCCATGAGCCAGCATCGGCGGCGAGTCCGCAGAACATTCGATATACCTGCCCGATGCACCCGGAGATTGTGCAGATGGGCCCAGGAAGCTGCCCGATTTGCGGAATGGCGCTGGAGCCGATGGACATTGTGGCGGGAGAGCAGGCGGATCCCGAGTACGACTCGATGTGCAAGCGGTTGTGGGTGAGCGCTGCGCTATCTTTGCCCGTGCTGGTGCTTTCGATGGCCGCGGACACGCTGGGTTTGCGTATCGATCCGGCACTGAAGAATGGGATTGAGCTTGTGCTGGCTTCGCCGGTTGTGATTTGGGGAGGTTGGCCGTTCTTCGAACGCTTTTGGGCTTCGCTCAAGAACCGCAGCCCGAATATGTTCACGCTGATCGGGTTGGGGACGGGGGCGGCGTATCTTTACAGCCTGGTGGCGACGCTTTTCCCTCAAATGTTTCCGGACTCGTTTCGCGGCGTGCACGGCGATGTCTCCGTTTACTTTGAAGCTGCGGCGGTGATTACAACATTGGTGCTGGTTGGCCAGGTGCTGGAGTTGCGAGCGCGGCAGCGGACCAGCGGGGCGATTCGAGAATTGTTGCATCTGGCGCCGCAGACGGCGCACGTGGTTGCAAGCGGTGGTGACCACGACGTGCCGCTGGAGCAGGTGAAGCGCGGGGATTTGCTGCGGGTGCGGCCGGGCGAACGCGTCCCGGTAGACGGCACCGTGCGCGATGGGACGAGTGCGGTGGACGAGTCCATGGTGACGGGCGAGCCGCTGCCGGTGGAAAAACAAGCGGGCGATGGCGTCACAGGGGGAACGCTCAACTCCAGCGGAAGTTTCGTGATGGTGGCCGAGCGTGTTGGCAGCGAGACGCTGCTCGCGCGAATCGTGAAGCTTGTCAGCGAAGCGCAGCGCAGCCGCGCGCCCATGCAGCGGTTGGCGGACAAAGTGGCTGGATATTTCGTGCCAGCTGTCGTCGCCGCGGCGATTTTGGCGTTCCTCGGCTGGGAGTTTCTTGGCCCCGAGCCGCGATTCGCGCATGCGTTGATCGCTGCGGTTTCGGTGCTCATCATTGCTTGCCCGTGCGCGCTCGGGCTGGCCACGCCAATGTCCATCATGGTTGCGGTTGGGCGCGGTGCTACAGCTGGTGTGCTGGTTCGCAACGCCGAAGCGCTGGAAACTCTGGCGCGTGTGGATACGCTGGTGCTGGATAAAACGGGGACGCTGACGGAAGGAAAGCCGCGGGTGGCGAATGTGGCGGTATTTGAAGAGAGCGGAATGTCGAAGGAGGCGCTGCTCTGGGTTGCGGCGAGTGCCGAACGGCCGAGCGAGCATCCGTTGGCTCAAGCGATTGTGAGAGCAGCGGAGGGAAAAGACCTAATACCTTGGAGCAGATTCGCTGCGGCCCACTCTCCAGTAGCGCTGGCGGAAGCTACCGAGTTTCGTTCGAGTCCCGGGGGAGGCGTAGAAGCTGTTGTAAACGGCGACCGAGTGGTCGTTGGCACGCTGGAGTTCTTGCGGGAGCGGGGCGTAACGGGAACGACTGGGTCCGGAGACCGACGTCTTAAGCTTGATGTTGTGAAGCTGCGCGCCGCGGCGGTCAGCCCCGTTTTTGTGGCGATCGAAGGGAAACTGGCGGGAGCGATTGCGTTGACAGATTTGTTGAAGGAGACGACGCCGGAGGCGATTCGGGCGTTGCAGAGCGAGGGGCTGCGGCTAGTGATGCTTACGGGAGACCGGCGGGGGGCAGCGACGATGATTGCGAAGGAATTGGGGCTAACGGAGATTGAAGCCGAGGTGCGGCCAGAACAAAAGGCGGCGGTGATTGAGCGGCTCAAGAAAGAAGGACGCGTCGTGGCTATGGCCGGCGACGGCATCAACGACGCGCCGGCTCTTGCCGCGGCGGACGTTGGAATTGCGATGGGCACCGGGACGGACATTGCGATGGAGAATGCGGGAATCACGCTGGTGAAAGGCGACCTGCGAGGTATCGTACGGGCGCGGCGGTTGTCGCGAGCGACGGTTGGCAACATTAAGCAAAACCTGGCTTTTGCCTTCGTCTATAACCTGCTGGGGATCCCTATTGCGGCGGGAGTTTTCTTTCCGATCTTTCATTGGCTGCTTAGCCCGATGATTGCCAGCGCGGCGATGAGCTTCAGTTCGGTGTCGGTGATCAGTAATGCGCTGCGGTTACGGGGCGTTAAGCTCTAGAACTTATCTCATCAGTAGAGTTCGTAACGAGGGTAAAGTGTCCTCAGGGGCTAAAGCCCACCGATTAGCACCCGAAATGTCGGAGCTAAAGCTCCGGCCCCCGAGAAGCAATTGGGGGATGGTTTCTAGTCTTCGACTATCTGTCACCTGACCACGGGCCACGCTTGTTCGTCTATAACCTTCAGAGCGGGAACATTTTGCGCGGAACTGCGTATCAATGAGCAGTAGCGCAAATGAGCAGCGTGCCGGGGGTGGTTATGTCCAGCAATGGCAATGGTTTAACCAATGGAAAGGCGGCCAAGAAGCGCCGCCGGCGCATCATTATTGGCAGTGTTGCGGCGTTTGTCCTGATTGGCGGAGGGTACGGCGTGTACGCCGCCTTGCGGCCGACCCACGAAATTGATCCTTCCAAGCTTGCGGCAGCGGAACGCGGCGACTTGGCGAAGGTCGTTGTCGCGACGGGAAAGATTCAGCCGCTCTCCAAAGTTGAAGTGAAATCCAAAGCCAGCGGTATGGTCAAGAAGCTATACGTGGATTACAACGATCGCGTGAAGCAGGGACAAGTGCTTTGCGAGCTGGATAAGGTGCAGCTGGAAGCCGTAGTTCGTGAAGCGCTGGCGAATTTCCAGGCAGCCCAGGCGTCACGAGACTCGGCGGCGGCCGCCATGGAACGGAATAAGGTGGATGCGGAAGGGCCCGACGTGCCGTTTCTAAAGCTGAGTATGGAGCGCGCGGAGCAAATGTACAAAGACGGCGTGATGGCCAAGAGCGTTGTGGAGGACGCCCAGAAGAATTATCAGATGGCGTTGAACAAGCAGATGAGCGCGCAACGCAACCTGATTGTATCGCGCGCGGAGATCGCTAAGGCCGAGGCACAAGTGGCGCAGGCGAAGGCGGCGCTGGAAAACGCGCAAGAGGATTTGAGGAACTCAACGATCGTTAGCCCGATTGACGGGCTGGTGTTGTCGCGGGATGTCAGTGTGGGTGATGGGGTCAGTTCGATTTTGATTCTGGGTTCGCAGGCCACGTTGGTCATGACGCTGGGAGATACAAGCGAGGTCTATGTGCAAGGGAAGGTTGACGAGGCCGACATCGGCAAAGTCTATCTGGGGCAAGCTGCGCGAATCGTTGTGGAATCGTTCAAGGACAAGAAATATATCGGTAAGGTGACGCGCATTTCGCCGTTTGGCAAGGAAAAGGACAATGTGACGACGTTTGAGGTGCGCGTATCCATTTCGAATCCCACGGGCGAATTGAAAGCCAACATGAGCGCGAACGCGGAAATCGTTCTGGAAGAGAAGAAGAACGTACTGATGGTGCCGGAGGCTTCGCTGATTTACGACAAGGACCGCAAGGCGTCGGTAGAGATCCCCGATGCGAAGTCTGAAAAGGGAAAGAAGAAGATTCCCGTGCAGCTTGGAATTTCCAACGGCGTGAAGACGGAAATCACTTCCGGCTTGACCGAAAAGCAGCAAGTGGTCCTGCAATAGCGAGGCGCCAATGACGTTTCGCGACCTGCTGAGAGACACCATCGCCACGCTGCTGGCCCACAAGCGGCGGACGTTGCTGACCATGTTCGGGATCGCCTGGGGCATTATTTCCATCACTCTGATGGTCGCGGCGGGCGAAGGTCTGGGCCGCGGCATCCAGAAACAACAGGAAAATTTCGGCAAGGACGTGATGATCGTGTTTTCCGGGCGCACCAGCATGCAGGCCGGAGGCACGCGTTCCGGCCGGGTGATCCACTGGATGGAAGACGACTACAAGCAGGTGGCTCTGGAAGCGCCCGCGTGCAAGTACGTGTTGCCGGAACTGGGCAACCAGGTGCAGGTGCACAGCGCGTTCAACAGCGGCGACATCAATACGGTGGGATCGCTGCCGCCGTTCACCGAGATCCGCAGCGTCGCGACGGCTGCAGGGCGTTTTTACAACTATGAAGACAATGAAGCGGGCCGGCGGGTGGCGTTTCTCGGCAGCGACACCAAGAAGCAGCTTTTCGCGGAACGTGAGGCGATCGGCCAGACGATCGAAATGAACGGGATTCCGTACACCGTGATCGGAGTGATGAAGGCGAAGGATCAGAACTCAGATTATGACGGCGTGGACATTCGCAAGATCTTCATCCCGTTTGATTCGATGAAGCGGGATTTTCCAAACAAGCCGCCGGCCGTGGAGCATACCATTGACCGTCTGCTGGTGGCGCCGTGGTCGCTGGAGACGCACCGGGATTGCGTGAAGCAGGTGCGGCGCACACTCGGACGCTTGCACAATTTCGATGCGCGCGACGAAGAGGCCGCGAGCATCTGGGATACGGTGAAGAACGCTCAGGCGAACCGGATGATTTTCGTGGGCATGGAAATTTTCATGGGTGCGGTGGGCGTGGCGACGATATTTCTGGGCGGGTTGGGTGTGATGAACGTGATGCTGGTCAGCGTGCGCGAACGGACGCGGGAGATTGGAGTCCGAAAAGCGTTGGGAGCCACGCGCGAATCGATCCTGAAGCAGTTTTTCCTGGAAACGGTGATCGTGGTGTTCATCAGCGGCGGCGTGGGCCTGATTATTTCCTACGGCTTCTGTGGGTTGGTGAACTTGCTGCCGAAGATTCCGTATTTCGACGGCCTCGACGCCAGTTGGAAGCTTGCCGCGCTCACTGTCAGCTTGCTTGGGTTAATTGCGGTGCTTTCGGCGTTGTACCCGGCGAATAGAGCCGCGTCGGTGGACCCGATTGAAGCGTTGCGTTTTGAGGCAGGCGGCTAATGCTGATTGAGGTCTTCAAAGAGGCGTGGATAGCGCTCGGGCGGAATCGGGTGCGCAGCCTGCTGACGATGACGGGAATTTCGTGGGGGATTGTGGCGGTGACGCTGCTGCTCAGCTATGGTTCAGGGTTTCGCAGCGTGTTGCTGTACACGTTCGAAGTGTTTGGGAAGGGCGCCGTGATCTGCTGGCCTGGCACTACGAGCGAGCAAGCGGGCGGGGAGCGCGCGGGCAAAGCGGTGAGGTTCGAGCAGGAAGATGCGGATTGGGTGAAGGCGCAATCGCCGCTGGTGAAGCGGGTGACTCTGGAAACCGTGAAGTTTCGCGGGATCTCCCATGACGAGCGGCTTTCGGACACCGCTATCCGCGGGGTTTATCCCGAGTATGGTGAGATGCGCAACGAAGTTCCTTCCGAAGGCCGCTGGATCTCCGCGGACGACATTGCCGAGCGGCGCCGCGTTGTCTTCCTGGGCGCACGCCTCAAGAAAAAACTCTTCAGTGGCACTCCTGCCGTCGGGGAGACCGTCCGCATCAATGGTGTGCGTTTTACTGTGATCGGGACGATGGACATGAAATTTTCCGACAGTTGCTATTTCAACTGCGACGACGAGTCCGCGTTCATACCGTATCCCGCCGCTGCGGACATCTGGGACGCGCGCTATGCCAGCGTCATGGTGTTCGAACCCGTGGCACCCGAATTTGAGGCGCCGGCGATGCAGCAGTTTCGCGACGCGGTCGCGAACCGGCAACATTTTTCGGCGAAAGACAAACGCGCCATCACCATGTTTGGGCGGCAGGAGTTCAAGCCGATCTATGACGGCATCACGTTGGGCATCGAAGGCCTGCTGTTTCTGATTGGCTCGATGACGCTGGCGATCGGCGGCGTCGGGGTGATGAACATCATGCTGGTCTCCGTGGACGAACGCGTGCGCGAAATCGGGCTTCGCCGCGCGCTGGGCGCCAGAAAAGCGCATATCCGATGGCAATTCCTTCTGGAAGCGTTGGTGCTCACACTTGCCGCGGGCGCGATCGGGATGCTTTTATCCGCGGCGCTCACCTCGGCGATTGGAACTTTGCCGTTTCTTGGTCCTGCGTATGAAGATGAATCCGGGAAGGTGGATATCCACCTGACCCTTTCTGTCACTACGATGGTGCTCTCCAGCCTGATCTTGATCGTCGTTGGCGTGATCAGCGGCTGGATGCCCGCGATGCAGGCGGCGAAACTCGACCCGGTAGAAGCACTGCGCTACGAATAGTTTCTCAGTTTCTCCTTTCAACACGGCGGAAGAAGGCGGCCTAAAGCCGCCCCTACGCATCTTTTCCTTTAAAAACCTGGTGATTGCGCGTGGCTGTGAAGTTGGGGCGGAACTTCTCACGCTGCTATAGTAGACAAGGAGAGTTTCGCGCTGAATTGGCGGACGCCCAAGAAGGCGGCATAAAGCCGCCCCTACATGTCTTGTGAGGGGAGAATTATGGATCGAAGGCTTGCAATCATTCGAATTGTTGCGGGGGTGGCTGCCCTGGGAGTTTTGCTTGCCGGTGGGCGTTTCATTGAAGGGCACGCTATTTTGAAAGAAAGCTCGCCCGCGGCGAACTCGACCATCACGGGGCCGGACCTATCCGTCACGTTGAAATACAATGTTCGCGTCGACTCGGCACGATCCAAGATCCAGCTGTCCTGCCCGGACCAAAGCGTCATCGAACTGCCTATCGCGAAGCAGGAGTCGCCGGACACGTTGTCATCGAAAGCCACGGGATTGAAACCGGGGGCATACAAATTGGAGTGGCAGGTGCTGGCGCCCGATGGGCATATCACGCGCGGCGTGGTTCCGTTTTCCGTGAAGGCATCCTGAGCGCAGAATGGCGGACCTGCTTGGCATTTTCGGCTTCCTTGTGGTGCTGTTACGCGCCGCAACGCTTTGCTGTCAAACGATTCTCGCCGGCGGAGTAATCTTTCTGTCGTTCGTGGCGTCGAACGAAAGTTTGAGGCCGGAAGAATTAACGCGTCCCGCGTGGAAAGTTATCCGCTGGAGCGGCGCCGGGCTCGCGCTCTGCCAAATTGCTTTCCTGGTTGTCAATTCGCTGGTTCTGGGTAATTCCACCAATATTTCGATAGGCGAGATGCTCGGCGCAAACTTCGCGATTGCGGGGATGGTGGCGATTGTGGCCTCGCTCGCCGTTGCTTTGTGGCCTGCAGGTTTGCAGAAAAGCGTCAACCGCGCCGTGCTTATTCCGGCGATGCTCATCCTGGCTTCATCCGTGGTCACCAGCCATTCGTTCTCGCGGATGGAAGGGCGCGCGGTGCTCGTTGGATTGACGTCGCTGCACTATCTGGCGACCGCCAGTTGGATTGGCGGGCTGCCTTACCTGCTGCTGGCAATGAAGCGCATTCCCGAGCAAGGCATTCGGATCAGAATCAGCCGGCGATTTTCCGGGTTGGCGCAGATCAGCGTGGCCGTGTTGTTTCTTGCCGGGATGGGCATGAGCCTCGTATTCGTCGGTTCGTGGAATGCGCTCTACGGCACGGCATATGGAATTATGGTGGGAACGAAGGTGGTGCTGTTCGGCTGCCTGCTGCTGCTGGGCGCAGCAAACTATTTCATCGTGCGCGGGGGCGGCGCCGCTTCCGCAACCGGGGCAACGAGCCTCACCCGATTCGGCGAAGTGGAACTCGGCATCGGCTTGACCGTGATTCTGGCGGCGGCCTCGCTGACCTCTCAGCCTCCGGGCGCCGACCTGACCGAGGATCGCGTGAGCCTGCACGAGATTGCGGTGCGCTACGCGCCGCGCATTCCGGAATTCACAAGCCCGCCGCTCGGCGATCTTTCGCCCGCGGGCAAGGAGATGGAACGGAAGGCGAAACTTGCCGGCGTGAAAGTTCCGGCCGCGTTCATGCCGGGAGAGAGTTTCGCTCATCCGGATACGCCGGGGGACATTGCCTGGTCGGAATACAACCACGCCTGGGCCGGCTTGATCGTCCTTTTTATGGGATTGCTGGCGCTGCTTTCCCGCAACAAATATTTTGCCTGGGCCAAAATCTGGCCCTTGATGTTCCTGGGGCTCGCGGTCTTTCTATTCTTGCGCGCGGACCCGGAAAACTGGCCGCTCGGGCCCAACGGCTTCTGGGCCAGCTTTCGCGAAGCAGACGTGTTGCAGCACCGCGCGGCTGTGCTCCTGATCATCGTATTCGCGCTGTTTCAGTGGGCGGTGGAAACGAACCGGGTCAAATCCCATGCCGCGGCGCTGGTGTTTCCCGGAGTTTGCGCGATCGGCGGCATCGTGTTGCTGACCCATATGCATGCGGTGACGAACATCAAGCAGGAAATGTTGATCGAGCTGAGCCACACGCCGCTGGCTATTTTTGGCGTCGTGGCGGGCTGGGCGCGCTGGCTGGAACTCCGCCTGCCGCAGGAGAACAGCACGAGAAAATATCTGGCATGGGTCTGGCCGGTGTGCTTTATTTTCGTGGGATTGATCCTGATGGATTATCACGAGGCGTGAGGGGGCAGAAGTCAGAAGTTGGAAGTCAGAAGTTAGAAGTAATCAAGAAATTCGGTGCTGCGGCGGGTGTGCTGGTTGAGGGGTTGGCACTGCGGAAGGGAAGGGGATGGCATGAGCAAGTCGGCGCTGGTGGTGGTGGATGTGCAGCGGGACTTCTGCGAAGGCGGCGCGCTGGCGGCGGCCAACACGCTTTCGCTGCTGCCGCCGCTGCAGAAATTCATTGAAGAGGCGAAGCGGCGGGGCGCGCTGGTGGTGTTCACGCAGGATTGGCATCCGGCCAATCACAGTTCGTTCCAGGCGAATGGCGGGCCGTGGCCGGTGCATTGCGTTGCTGGGACACCGGGCGCGGAGCTTATGCCGCCAGTGGGGGCGCGGACGGACGATATTGTGATTCATAAGGGAGTCGGAGTGAACGGCGCGGGCTATTCCGGGTTTGACGAGACTTCCTTGCAGCGGCAATTGCAGGGCAAAGGGATAACCCGCGTCGGCGTGGCCGGAATCGCCACGGAGTATTGCGTGCGAGCCACAGCGCTGGATGCCTTGAAAGCGAAATTCGACACCACGGTTCTGGATGATTTGATTCGAGCCGTGCAGGACAAAGAAGTGCCTCACGTGCTGGCGGAGTTGCGGCAGGTGGGAGTAAAGCTGAGCAGTTCGGCGGCGTGGCTTGCGGGGGCGAAATAGGATCAGTGGTGTGGAATAGCTTGCGGGAGCCGAGAAGTAATCCGGCATTGCTAGAAGGCCTCGCCCGAACCCAGGGCACAAGTGAAGCAGATCCGTCACCCCGCAAAAGGCGCCCATCGCAAAATTCGCTCAGGGCAAGCGGGGATTCGGGATGACACCTGGACGTGACGTGATCACACAGGCTGTTTAGTTCTGAGCGAGCAGCGCGTCAAAGTAGGCGGACATCTCCGCGGAATTCCAGTCCTGAGGCCCGATCACTTTTCTGGCGATTTTTCCCTTGCGATCGATGATATAGGTTTCCGGATACATTACGGTGCCATAGTCCTGCGCGGATTTCTTCGAAGGGTCGCGCGACGTCAGGAAATTAATGCCGTGGTCCTGAATGAACTTGCGGTAGGCGGCTTCGTCGTCGTCCACGCTGACGCCAAGAACCACTCCATTGCGCGATGCAAGCCGCTTGTTCAATTCGATCAGCGACGGCGTTTCTTCTACACACGGCGGGCACCAGGTGGCCCAGTAGTTCAACACCACTACCTTGCCGCGCAGGTCGGAAAGGTGAGCGGGCTTTCCGTTCAGGTCGAGAGGAATGTCTTCCGCGGTTTTCCCGGCGACAGAGGATTCGCCCTGGCGATAGTGGGGAAGAGTAAAGAAGGCCAGGACGGCGAAGGCAAAGCCCATGCTGCCCCAGGCCATGATTTTTCGGAGGACGTTGCTCATATAACGTTATAATAACGCACAGAACCCGCGCCGAAAAGCAGGAAACGTCCCGACAGCCATGAGCCAATTATCGACTGCCAGCGAAGGTGTCAGCGCCGTCGTCCCCGCGCGCAATGAAGAAGCGGTGATAGCCGCGTGCGTGGAATCCCTCGCCGTGCAAAAGGGAATTACGGAAATCCTGGTGATCGACGATCAGTCATCGGACCGCACCGCGGAAATTGTGCGCGCGCTGTCGAGCAGATATTCCAACGTGAGATTGCTGGCGACGACCGAATTGCCCGCGGGCTGGGTGGGGAAAAATAACGCCGTATGGATCGGCGCCCGCGAATCGCGCGGCGATTGGCTTCTTTTCACGGATGCGGATGCGGTTCACGCAGCGGATTCCGCTGACAAGGCCCTCGCGATTGCGGCGGAAAATGACGCGGCCTTGGTTTCGTTCTCGCCGGAACAGGTGATGGAAACATGGTACGAAAAAGCCGTCATTCCGTATGTGTTCACACGGCTCAATAAACGATTTCGCTTTGCGGATGTGAACGACCCCGAGAGCGCTGCGGCAGCCGCGAACGGGCAATTCATCCTCATCCGCCGCGACGCTTACGATACCATAGGCGGCCATGCGAGCATCGCCGGTGAGGTGCTGGAAGACGTGGCGCTGGCGGCGCGGGTGAAGGCTGCCGGGTATGGCCTCTGGTTTGGCAGCGGGAAGGGAATTGTGTCGGTGAGAATGTACAGTTCCTTCAGGGCGATGTGGGAAGGGTGGAAGAAAAATCTTTACGCGCTGATTGGCGGAAATCTGGAAACCGTACGGGCGGAGCTAGCCCGCGCTATGTTGCCGATTCTGCTGACGCTTCTGGCCGGGGTGACGGTCGGTGGAATCACGGAATCCATTATCCTTATCGCCGGCGTACTTGCAATGGGGCTTCTGGGGATTCTGATCGCTTATGATGCGGAGCTTGAATCCAGTGGCTTTTCGCCGCGACTATTGGCCTATGCGATTCAGGGGCGCGTCTTGTTCGCCGGATTGTTGTGGGCCTCCTATCGCAGCCACCGCAACGGCCGGCTGGAATGGAAAGGACGCGAGTATCCTGCGGGTACCCCCCGCGCATCCAAAGGATAGAAGACGACATGGTCTATCTCACGCGAAAACTGGAGTTTTCTGCCTCGCACCTGTATCACAACCCCGCGCTTAGTGCGGAGGAGAACAAGCGGATTTTTGGCAAGTGCAACAACCCGCACGGCCACGGGCACAACTACACGCTGGAAGTGACTGTGGCGGGGGAACCCGACCGGGTGACCGGGATGGTTCTGGACTTGAAAGAGTTGAAAGAGATTCTGGAGCGGGAAATCACCCAGCGCATGGATCACCGGTTTCTGAATTATGAGGTGGCCGAGTTGAAGGGCCAGATTCCCACATGCGAGAACATTGCCCGGGTGATCTGGAACCTGCTGGAGCCGAGAATCACCAAGGGACGTCTGCACAAGGTGCGTTTGTACGAGACGCCGGATTTGTACGCCGAATGCTACCGGAATGGGGCGCACGGCGCATGAGCGGCGAGCTTAAAATCGAATTGGGGCGGCGCTACCGGTTTTCGGCGTCACACCGACTGCACAGCGCGAAACTGAGCGAGGAAGAAAATCGGCGCGTTTATGGGAAATGCAACAATCCCCATGGGCACGGCCATAATTACGTGGTGGAGGTCAGCGTGTCCGGCAAGGTGGACCCTGCCACGGGCATGATTGCGAATCTCGCGGACCTCGACAGCTTTGTGGAAAGGGAAGTGATTGAGCCGTTCGACCACAAATCGCTGAACGAGGATGTTGCCGCGTTCCGGGAAAATGTGCCGACCACGGAGAACGTTTGCAAAGAGGTTTTCGCGCGCCTGAAACACTTCCCGAAGGCGAAGCTCGAGCGAGTGCGGGTTGAAGAGACCGGCAACAACACGTTCGAATACGCAGGGGAAGAACTTTAGGATCGCTTGGCGATCCGGCAACGGGAGAGGGCCCAGTGACGAAACCAACGGAGATATTCCTGAACGAGCAGAAAATCGAGAAGCCGAAAGAGTGCATCGCCGACCTGATGCGAAAGGTAATCGCGCTGGTTGGCGAAGATCCCGAGCGCGAAGGCCTGCGCAAGACGCCCGAGCGTTTCGAAAAGGCGTTCAAGTTTCTCACCAGTGGCTACCACCAGAACCTCGACTGCGTCCTGAACGGCGCCACGTTCAGCGTTTCTTACGACGAGATGGTGGTGGTGAAGGACATCGAGTTTTTCAGTTTGTGCGAACACCACCTGCTCCCGTTCTTTGGCAAGGCTCATGTCGCCTATCTGCCCGGCAAGCGCGTGCTCGGCCTGAGCAAAATCGCGCGGCTCGTCAACATGTACGCACGGCGGCTGCAGATTCAGGAGCGGATGACCAGCCAGATCGCCGCGGCGCTTTCGGAGAAGATTTGTCCCGAAGGAGTGGGCGTAATCATCGAAGCGCGCCACCTGTGCATGCAGATGCGGGGCGTGGAAAAGCAGCACGGCCAGGCGGTCACCAGCGCGATGCTGGGTTCTTTCCGCCACAACAAGCAGACCCGCGACGAGTTCCTGTCGCTAGTCCGCAACCGGCGTGCATAATCGCCCGCTATTGACACCATTTGGCCGGCCATCCGTCTAACAGCGGGGGTTAACATGTCAAAACGGAGATTTCTCCTTTCCGGTGTGCTGCTCCTGGCCGTTTTTGCTTCCCTTTGCTCCGCAATCTCCGAAAGTGAAATTCAGCGCCTGGCGCGGGTAATGAGTTGGAAGGCCGGCCAGGTGATTGCCGACGTCGGCGCAGGCGAAGGGGAGATTGGATTTGCCGCCGCCGCTGCGGTCGGTGAATCCGGCAAGGTCTACCTGACGGAGCTGGACAAAGATAAAGTTGCCGCGCTGCAAAAGGCCGCGAGCGGCAGGAAATTGGAAAACGTCGAAATTCTGACGGCTGCTGAAAAAGAAACAAAACTCCCGGACAACTGCTGCGATGCTATTGTCCTCCGCCGCGTCTACCACCACTTCACCGCACCCAACGAAATGGATAGAAGTCTAATGCGTTCCCTGCGTCCCGACGGATTGCTGGCGGTGATTGATTTTGCTCCCCGCAAATCG
>DASYXF010000068.1:0-27787 GCA_035935335.1 Candidatus Acidiferrum sp. | reverse complement strand
GCAAGGAGAGACATGCCTCGCCGCATCGCCGCAAAAATTACGGGTGTAGCCGGTTACGTTCCCCCGCGCCTCCTGACCAACTCGGATCTCGAAAAAATGGTGGACACCACCAACGAATGGATCATGGAACGTGTCGGCATCCGCGAACGCCACCTGGCCGACAAGGGCGTAGCCGCCAGCGACCTGGCCGTCGAAGCCGTGAAAAAGCTGCAGCGCAAGCATCCTTTCGATCTGCAGTCCGTGGACCTGATCGTCGTCGGCACGGTCACGCCGGACATGATGTATCCCTCGACCGCCTGCCTGGTGCAGCACAAGCTGGGCATCCACAACACCTGGGGCTTCGACGTTTCCGCCGGCTGCTCCGGCTTTCTCTATTCGCTCAACGTCGGCACCAAGTTCATCGAATCCGGGCAATACAAGAAAGTTCTGGTGATCGGCTCGGACGTCAACTCTTCCATGACAGACTTCACCGACCGCGCCGTCTGCATCATCTTTGGCGATGGCGCCGGAGCCGTGATGCTGGAGCCCGCCGAGGAAGGCGAGCCCGGCATCATTGATCACGTCGCGCAGATCGAAGGCATGGGCGGCCAGTTCCTTTACATGCCGGGCGGAGGCAGCCTGAACCCCGCTTCGCACGAAACCGTGGACAAGAAGATGCACTACATCCACCAGGACGGGAAAAACGTTTTCAAATACGCGGTAAAGAAAATGGCGGAAATGACGGAGCGCGTGCTGGAGAAAAACGGGCTGACCGGCAAGGACGTGGACTGCTTCATCGCGCACCAGGCCAACCGCCGCATCATCACCGCCACCGCCGAACGCCTCGGCATGCCGCTGGACAAAGTGATCATCAACATCGAGGAGTACGGCAACACCACCGCAGGCACGATCCCCCTCGCCATGCAGACCGCCCTCGACGAGAAGAAACTCAAGAAGGGCGACCTCGTCCTCCTCGCCGCCGTCGGCGCGGGCTTCACCTCCGGCGCCACCCTGATCCGCTGGGCATACTAATCCTGTTGCCTGAATGTTGTGGTTTGAAATTCTGAGAGAATAAAACTAGATGGAACGGATCGACGCGGCCTGTACCAGGTTCGCTTCCAGGCGCCGGTCAATGTGCACTGCGGCAATGCGCGCGCATAGCATGCGTTCTTTTTCCGCCCAGCCGGCCAGCATCGGAGAGAAGCTGGCGAAAATTTTCTCGGCATGCTGGACCACGGAGTAATAGGCCTTCACCATGCCCAGCCCGCCCTTGGTTTCCTTCAGTTCCGGGGTAAGCGTAAGCAGGCTGGCAAACTTTTCAAAGTCGTTCCCGCAGATGGACGCTTCCTCCACCTGCGCGGCCTCCAGCACCCGGCTGGAAATCGGCAGGCTGGCCATCCCGGTGAACACGGCACGCCAGTAATACACGGCGAACTGGCCCATGGCCACGACCGCGATCGAAAGTAGAGCTGCGGAGAACATCGCTTTCCCTCGTGCACGATTATTCCTTTTGCGCCCTGTTCCCCCAATAGCTCCCGAGTACTACCGGGATAGTCCCTCCGGTCTTGCCCCGAGGCCTGCTCCTATCCTATTCTTACGCAAGCAGTTAGAGGAGCTACCATGACCATGAGATTAGCGGTTCCCTGCCTCATTCTTGCCTCCCTTCTGGGAGCCCTCTTCGTGGCCGCCTCAGGCAGGGCAACCGCCGAAAAATGGAAGGAATCCGACCGGGCAGCCATCCTTGCAGTGCTGACCTTCCAGCAAAACGAATGGAACAAGGGCGATATCCGCGGCTTCATGGCCGGGTATTGGAACTCTTCCGAACTGACCTTTGCGGGAACGCGCGGATTTACGCGCGGCTGGGAACCCGTGCTGGCCCGCTACGAGAAAAACTACGCCGACAAAGCCGCCATGGGCACGCTGGATTTTTCGGAGCTGGAAATCCGCCAGCTTGGTCCGGGGGCGGCGCTCGTTCTGGGAAAATGGCACCTGCAGCGGCAAGCCGGAGACGTCGGCGGAATCTTCACGCTGGTTTTTCAGAAATTCCCCGTAGGCTGGCGCATCGTGCACGACCACACCACGCAGAGCCCGCCTGAAACAAAGTAGGAACGCCACATGTAGCTCAGGCCTTCAGGCCTGAGGGTTTTCGCTGCGACAGCACGATTGTGCCGGTGCGCGGAAAAACCTCACCCCTGAAGGGGTGAGCTACAGAATCTCGAGAATTTCTTCGTAACGCTTGAACGGCGGAATCAGATAGGCGCCGGCTAACTCCGTCCGTGCCCAGGCCAGCATTTCACGCGCGACTTCAAAGCCCCGGTCGCGTGCCGCAGCGCCCGCCGCTTCCATGGATTTCAGCAGCGGCTCCGGTATCACAATACCGGGAACTTCATTGTTCAAGCGCAGGGCCTGCTTGTAGCTGTTGAGGGGCCAAATCCCGATGAGCACGGGGATGGGAACTTTGCCGCCGAGTTTTTTCCGAAAAGCGTGCCAGTGTTCGGGATCGAAGAGCGGCTGGGTCATTGCAAAGTGCGCGCCGGCTTCGACCTTGGCGTGGAAGCGCGCGATTTCGGCGTCAAGGTCGTCGGCGACGGGATTCACCGCGACGCCGATGGTGAAATTGGTTTGCCCGCCGAGAGTTTTTCCTGCCCAGTCCGTACCTTGATTCAGACGGTGCAGAATTTTCACCAGGCCGACGGAATCCACTTCGTAAACTCCACTGGTTTCCGGATAGTCGCCAACCGACGGCGGATCGCCGGTAATCGCCAGCACGTTGCGCACGCCACCGACCGTCCATGCACCCAAAAGCATCGCCTGCAAGCCGATGATGTTCTGGTCGCGCGTCGTCAGGTGCGGCACGGTTTCCACTCCGCGCGATTCGAGGGCCCCGGCGACGACCATCGCGTCCATGCCAACGCGCGCCATCGCGCCGCTGTTGATGTCAATGGCGTCCACCTTCTTTGAGGCCATGACGCGGTCCACCTGCTCGTAGATGCGATCGAGGGAGATGCCTTTCGGCGGATCGATTTCGACGCACACCGTGAATTCTTTTTTCTGCAGCCGCTTCCAGAACTTGCTTTCGGGGTCGCGTTCCTGCGCAGGGGCGGCAGGTTGCACCGCCGCCACAACCGTCGCCGAGGAGTGATGTTTGGCCGGCCGCAGCGATTTGACCGCTTCCGCCATCGCGCGGATGTGCGCCGGCGTGGTGCCGCAGCAGCCGCCGAGAATGCGGACACCGAGACCCGCGGCTTCACGCGCGAATTCGGCGAAATATTGCGGCGAGGATTTCGGGTACACGATGCGGTCGCCTTCGCGTTTCGGGAATCCGGCGTTGGGCATGCCGCTAATGCTGATGTCTTGCGTGTTGGAAAGTTCCTGCAAAACGGGCAGCAGCGACTGCGGGCCAAGCGTGCAATTCGCGCCAATCACCTGCACGTTTTTATCTTTCAGGAGCGAAGCGGCCAGAAAGGGGCGGACATCGCCGAAAGTTGTGCCCTCTTCGGAATAAGTCAGCTGCGCGACGATGGGGAGACTGGAAAACGAGCGGATCGCTTCGATCGCCAGGAGAATTTCCTCGACGTAAGAAAACGTTTCGAGAATAAAGAGGTCCACGCCGCGCTCTTCCAGCGCCATGGCCTGTTCATGAAAAATGGCGAGAATCTGGTCCGGCTCCGGGTGGCGCGCCTGAACGCCGATGCCGAGCGGCCCCATCGAACCGGCGATCAGAATTTCGCGCGAAGCCGCTTCACGCGCTTCCCGGGCAACTTTTACTCCGCTGCTGTTGAGGCGCTGCACTTCATCGGCAAGCCCCAGAGGCGCGAGCTTGAAGCGATTCGCGCCAAAGGTGTTGGTTTCGATGATCTGCGCCCCGGCTTCGATATAGGCCTGGTGAACCCGAAAGACAGCTTCGGGTTCCGTGGCGTTCAATTCATCAAAGCAGCGCACCGACCCCACCGCTTCATGCAGCATCGAGCCCATGGCGCCATCCGCGATAAGGATGGAATTCTTCAGCCGATCGTTGAAATCCTGAATTTTCATATGTTTTGGTCGATTGATCTCACCCGTTGCACAACTCAGAAACCCGTTTTCTGCATGCTGCGAGGCTCGCACAGCTCTCAGCGGCGAAATCCGGTCGCCACGAAGTTTCAACGTATTGAATCATTCTTGTCGAGTACGCTCGACCCGTCTCTCTTCCGCTCCCTGGGCGGGGGACAATGTCATCCCGGATCTTCTTAATCCTCGATCGTGCTGCGATATCAACCAAAGCCCTCTTCGGGTCTGCAACACTTTCGACATCAACAGGCACTCTCGCCTTTGCGACACCCAAAAATTCTGCAAGAGTTTCACCGTCTGCCATGAGCCATGACTCCACCTCACGTACAGCCACACGAAAAACCATGAGTGGCGCAGTCTCTTGGATCCACTCCTTTCGCAATAGCGGAGCACAATCGAAGTCATGGTCCAAATCAACCAGAAAAAGCCAGGGACTGAACTTCGCGGCTTCGTTATACCCTGTAATCGAGCGCCTCAGAAGGCTCTTGCCCCTCTTGCCATAAATGTTGTGGATGCCTCCCCCCGCGAGGGCGACAATGCGAGCAGCTACAACAGCATCCAAATCCCCTTCCACCGCCAGAGAAAAGTATGTGGATGGCTCTCCGAGCATTTGAGGTTTCATTCGTTAAAAAAAGAAAGCTGATAGACGCCTTTTGGCGCTCCGTGCGGTAGTACAGCCTCTGCCAAACTGAGGCCGCCTTTCAAAAGCGCTTCGATTTCCTTGAACTCACTGGCCTTCCGAATTTGGGTGCCCTCTTCGCTGGGTTCAAGAAGGAGTACTTCATCCAGGCCGATACCATTGTCGGATAGGAGTTCGGGTGAATGGGTGCTAACAAGAGTCTGACGACCCGTTCTGGACTGAACACGGGCGAATAATTGGGGAATGAACCGAACCACCTCGGGATGGAGGGAAAGCTCAGGCTCTTCCAGGAGTAATGGCCCTCCGCCTTCCAACAGAGCCCACAACAGCCCCAAGAGCCGGAGCGTTCCGTCGGAAAACTGGTCCTCGGATTGCCAAGCACCTTGTGGCCGCCAATGCTCATATTTCCCCCTAAGATGAGGCGTACCTCGATCATCTCGGGTAAGCTCCAATTCTGTCAGTTGTGGGACCGCTACACGCAGAGCCTCGCCGATCTTCTTCAGATGCGCCGCTCGTGTCCTCTCAGGTGTATGGGCAATTTGCTCCAACAAATCTCCACCATAGGGATCATTGCTCTTACCCACGGAGCGGTCCGGCTCACGAACCAGCTGGGGCACCACATGCAAATACCTGAGAGACGCAAAGAACTCTGCCAAGACTCTAAATTCCTTATTGGCCGTGACTTGTTCGAGGTAGGTTTGTGTCAGGAGTTCTGGGTCGTCAAATTCGGAAGGACGGGGCCGGTCTAGAATCTCCTGACCGTCCTTTAGTACTCGCTCACGCTTAATGACTGGGCGCTGGTTGTTATTCTGTGAAAAACTGAGCTCGTACTCCCACGCGTTGGGATTTTCGTCGGTTCCGAGCCTCACGGAAATCACCAAATCGGGGTTACGACGTGCGGCGAGGCATCGCAAGCCGGGAATGCCGCCTCTTTTTCTGACGGCTGCTTGAAATCCGCCACCGACAGAAGCAATATCATGAAGAAATCGGAATGCGTCAAGTAGATTTGATTTCCCGGAAGCATTCGGCCCAACAAGGAACACTCGATATTGAAGATCAACCTCAACGCGCGTGAAGTTTCTCCAGTTCTCCAGCCTCAACTTGGTGAAACGAATTCCCTTGTGAGATCCGTTTTTCATCTAGATTCAACCTGCCTGAAAGATACTAGCGCACTCTAGTTGAAAAGTTATATTTAGCGTTTCTGTTCCATTAAACCGGCAACCGTGCTCATCAGGTCGTACTTGGTGAGGATTTCGAACTTCGTTTCGTCCATCTCCACGAACACGGCGGGATTTTCGTGGCTGAGCATATAGGTGACGCGCTCCACCGGTGAAGAACCCGGAATGCGCGGCAGCGGTTTGCTCATCACTTCGCGCACCACCAGTTTGCGCAGGTCCTTGCCCTGCAACGCGAGCGTCAAGATCTGGTCTTCGTAAATCGTGCCGATGGGCAAGTTTTCTTCGAACACCGGAATCTGCGAAATGTCCTGTTCCTGCATGGTTTTCAGCGCGTGGAAAACGGTCTGGTACGGCCGTGCGATCACCAGTTCGCGCACTTTGCCGGACTGCCGCTTGGCATTGACGACTTCCGCGGCCGTGATAGGCACGCTTGATTCCACGTAGCCGCGCTCGCGCATCCACTCGTCGTTGTAGACCTTGCTGAGATAGCGCATGCCGGTGTCGGGAAGCAGCGCAACGACAAAATCGTGCGGGCCGAGATCTTTTGCCAGGCGCAGCGCGCCGCTCAGGCAGCCGCCGCCGGAGCCGCCCGTGAAAATGCCTTCCTGCTTCGCCAGGCGCCGCGCCACCACGAAGCACTCTTCATCGTTCACCTGGATGACGTCGTCCAGGATGTCCATGTGCATCGTCGTGGGAAAGAAATCCTCGCCGATTCCTTCGACAACATAGGTGCGCGCCTTCGTAATCTTTCCGGTTTTGTGAAAATCGAAATACAGCGAGCCTTCCGGATCGACGCCTATAATTTTGACGTTCGGATTTTTCTCCTTCAGAAATTTACCGACGCCGCTGATCGTGCCGCCGGTGCCCATGCCACAAACAAAGTGGGTGATCTTGCCTTCGCTGTCTTCCCAGATTTCCGGGCCGGTGGTTTTGTAATGCGCCTCCGGGTTGCATGGATTGTCGTACTGATTCGGATAATAGGCGTTGGGAATTTCGCGCGACAGTTTCTTCGCCACGCTGTAATAGCTGCGCGGATCTTCCGGCTCAACCGCGGTGGGGCAAACAATCACTTCGGCGCCGAGCGCTTTCAGCAAATCCACTTTTTCCTTGGACTGCTTGTCGGTAGTGGTGAAAACGCACTTGTATCCGCGCACTGCGGCGACGAGAGCCAGTCCCATGCCGGTATTGCCGGAGGTACCTTCAATGATCGTGCCGCCCGGTTTCAGCAACCCCTTCTTCTCGGCTTCGTCAATCATGGTGATGCCGATGCGGTCTTTCACGGAGCCGCCGGGATTCAGCATCTCCGCCTTGATCCACATCTGCGGCTTCAAGCCCTGATTAATCCGGTTCAGCCGGATCAGCGGGATACGTCCCACCGCGTCCAGAATATTGTTGCAGCGCATAGGTTGGTCTTCCGGCACGGGGCCAAAGCGCGGCCTGCGTGTGCCATACTTCCAATAAGTTTAGCATGCGGGCCAGCGGCGATTCGCTATTCCGCCTGCCGGAGAGAACCAGAATGCCACGCCAGAACATAGCAACAGGAACCAAATGGGAGCCGATTGTCGGCTATTCACGCGCCGTGCGCATTGGCAACCACATCAGCGTTTCCGGGACCACCGCAACGGACGCGGAGGGAAAGATCGTCGGTATCGGCGATACATATGCCCAGACCGTGCAAATCATCAAGAACCTTGAGGCCGCCCTGGCGCGTGCAGGAGCTGGGTTGAAAGACGTGGTTCGCACGCGGATTTTTGTGACGAACATCGCCGATTGGGAAACCATCGGAAAAGCGCACGGCCAGTTTTTTGGTGACATTCGCCCCGCGACCTCAATGGTGGAAGTGAGCCGGCTGATCTCGCCGGAGATTCTGCTCGAAATCGAAGCCGACGCAATCGTGGAATGAATTTGTAGCGGCGACCTTCAGGTCGCGGCCCGGCCAATAAACTAATAAGTCCCAGCTGTCATCCTGAAGCCCGCGCAGTTTGCGGGCTGAAGGATCTCAACTTAACTTGTGTGCAAGGTGTCTACGTTGGGATTCTTCGCGCATCCTCGTCGGATGCGCTCAGAATGACAACCCTCTCATGGTGAAAGCCGACGGATGGTTGCCCATCCGATTACCACTTGGCGCGGACGCGGTACTTCAGGACCGACGTGCCGTTGGCCTTTACCGGAACATCGAACTGGGCCGCGAAGGCCGCTGTCTTTGTGAATTTGTACGACGAAGACTGCATCTCCCAATCGCCGCCTATCGGCTCATTCACCTGAACGGTGACGGGCGTATCCTTGTGATTGCGCAGGGTGATCTCAAATTCCATTTCCCACGTGCGGCTGCCGAGGCTCTTGTAGTCCGTCTGCTTGCGCTCGCTGACCACGTCGAAGGCATTGCCGATCTTCACGGTGATAAATTCGTCTTTCGGAGTGTGGTCAATGTGATCCTCGCCGATAAAAAGCAGGCCGCCTTTGGAATCCTTCTGATAAACGCGCACATTGCCCGCCGGGAGTGGAACACCTAGTCCGGCCTTCTCTTCATTCTTGAATTTGTAGAAGACCATGACGGGGTCCTTGAGCGGTGAACCGGGATTCTGCGCATTGTGGTAGTAGAAATTCTGCCCGTTCACAACGAACAGTTTTTCCACGGGAACGCCCGAGCCTTCGAGAAGGCTGATCTGCTTGGTCTCCTTGTCCTCAACGGAAGTGCGGCGCGCAAGAGAATACAGGTGATACTCGCTGAAATTTTCCTGCTGGAACTGTCCGCCAGAGGGCGCGGGGGCCGCTTTGGCCATCATTTCCATCGCTCGATATTGGTCGCGTTGCGGAAGGCGATTCAAATCGCCGGCAACGAGCTGCAGCCTGGCATTGCGAAACGCGGTGCCGCTGTTGTTGATGACGGTGACCCAGCCATCGAGATCAGCGGCCTTATCGTCCCGGCCGACGGTCAGAACGTAATCCGCGTTCCATGAGAGGTTGCTGGCTAGATACGATGACTCGATTTTCTGTTTCACCGACCCTGAATTTTCCAGCGACATCAGCAGCGTCGGCCGCTCGTACAGGTTTGCCGGCACTTGCGGAAAGCGATAGCTCTCGCTGTAACCTCCGGTGACGATATCATTCCCGATTTTCCAGACCGGGCCGTTGTTGTTTGCCAGCAGCGTGGCCTTGATCTCTTCGCGCCTGGTGCTGCCGTTTTCCATGTAACTGCGCACCAGCGTAACTTCCTTGCCGACGTATTTGTTCAGCAGCTTCGTCGGGTCCAGCAGGTCGTACTCATAATTCTGTTCGAGCACGCCGACCTTGTCCGGCTCGGTCAGCGAACGAAAGTGCACCGTGGCGGGATTGACGGTCGCGGCAATATCCATGAATTTCAGGCGGAAATTTCCCCGCGGGAGCTGTAGTTCGCGAACGTCACGGACCAGCGCGATGTTGGAATTGTAGACCGTGACCGCGAGATCGGTCTGATCCGACAAGCTGGTGGACTGATCCGCCGAGGCCGCGCGGCTGGACTCTTTCTCCTGCCCCGGGTCCTTCTTTCCGGCGTGAAATTCCGGTACAAACGCGGCGGCGCCGGCCAGGGCAATCGCTGCCGTAGCTGCCACCCAGCGGTGCGCCGCACTCTTGGGAAATCGTGGAGATTTCATCTTGCTTCACCTCTCTTCGGTATTTGCCTTCGGAGTTAGAACGGCGCCACCAGCGTTTCTTGCAGCGGGATTATTGGTTGGTGGTTTGCTTCCATGTCGAGCCCCCATCGGACGTTTCATAACTGGTGTGCCGGGCCGCGTCCCAGATGGAGGCATGCTTCGCGTCGGCGGCATGCACGCCGCCGAGGTCGCCGGCAATCGGAGTGTTGATCCGGCTCCAGTGAGTGCCGCGATCCTTGGTCAGCAGCAGCGTTCCGGATCTCCCCGCGATCCAACAGACGTTTGAGGAAGGCGCGAAGCCTGTCGTCAGGTCCTCGTTCGCGCCGGTTTCCAGGGATTTCCAATCCTTGCCGCCGTCGGTGGTCAGTTGAACCGTTCCCGCGGGCTGCAGTTTCCAGAAGACCCGGTTGTCCGGCGTCAGAATTAAGCCGTCGAGGGAGCCGGGGGATAATTCCGCAAGCTCGTTCGAGACACCCTGCTTTGACATCAGGGACTCGTTCCGTCCGTTTAACGGCGCGGTCTGCGATTCCACAGTAACGGACTCTGTTACTGCGGAAGGAGCACTCTTCGCGTCGGCGCGTGCCTTTTGTCCACCTGCTGCTCCGCCCACTGCCGCACCGTAGGGCATCGACGCAGGTGGCGGCGCAGGACGCGGAGCAGCCGCACGAACGGGTGCGTTCTGGGAGATAGCGTCTCCGGCAGAGATCCCCGCGGAAATGTCTGGCGCAGAAGAGGGCGGCGTTGCCGCCTTTTTGTTCGCGGCCGCGTCGTAGTCGGGCTTCGCATTCACAAATCCGGTGCCGGAACCGCTTCCTATGCCGTTGGCCTGCCGCGGCGAAGGCGCAGCGAGAATTGCCTTTTCCTTTTTCGGGGCGGATCGTTCGGCAGTTTCCAGCTCCTTATCTTTAGATTCGCTCGGCTCCCGCACTTTACTTTGCTGCTGGTCGCGCATGGGGCCCGGTGTGGCGGGAACTTCTCGCCGGGCTACCACGGCGCTGGAGCTCGGCACGACTTTCTGTGCCTTCTGTTCGTAAATCCCAATGAACACCAGAACTCCGGCGGCCATGGCGCCCAGCGGAATAGCCCAGCGCAATAGCGCCGGCCGGCGGCGAATCAGGGCGAGCGGAGAATCAGCCGCCTGCGGAACAGCAGACGCGGGCTGCTGAGCCGGCCGTGTCACCGCGCGCCCTGCTTCTGCCCCGGCCATCGAAATGGATTCGAGCACCGGCACTCGCTCCCCTTCCCAGTCCTCGGCAAGCTGCTTTTCCGTGGTTTCCACCAACGCCAGCGCCTCCTGGCAGGCCTCGCAAGCGGAGATATGCTCTCTCCACCGGGCCACCTCTTCGAGCGAAAGATTTCGCTCGTGGTACGCGGCCAGCGTCTCTGCATCGGGGCAGTTCGCCTGTGCCGGGCCGCCACGCAAATGTTGCGCGAGCGCACGTTCGAATTTTGAATCGCGATCGTCAAACGGCATGGCGCTCTCCTTCCTTAGAACGGCCGCGAAGGCATTTCTTGCAACGCTTCACGTGGGTTCCTTTCGGTTCACCGGCGAAGCGCCGGGCTTGGGAAACAGTTGCCGGAAATCGATGGGCGCATCTTCCGCGGCATACTCGAAACATTGTTGAATTTCCGCATCGCTGAGCGAGAAGGCGCTGCGCAGGCGCTGTTCCGCCAGCGCGCGCAACTCCTGGCGGATGCGCTCCAGGCTGCGGGAGACACTCGATTCATGCTCCCCAAGCCGGCGGCCAATTTCCCCTAGCTTCAACTGGCGAACGTAATAAAGCTCCAGGCGTTCCCGGTCGCCGGCTTGCAAAAGCTTCAAGCTGTGCTGCAAAGCGGCGGAAAAGCAGGAGAGATAGTGGGCCCGGTGGGGATCCTGCAGCGGTTGCTGGAAAACCCGTTCGGGGGGCAACGCCGGCTTTTCGCCGTCCTCGGCATCGAGCGAGTCCATGCGCCGCCGCGAGCGGATGGTATCCACATGGCGCTGCGCCAGCACCGTGCGCAGCCAGGTCTTCAGCGAACTGCGCCCATGAAAATACCGGAACAGCGAGCGCTCGCCGCGTCTTCCGTCCATCAGTCCGAAAAGATCGGAAAATAACGAGTCGGCCAACTCTTGCGGATTCGCGCCATACCGGCTGGCTTTCGTGATGGCTCCGGCGGCGGCGCGCAGGTAGCCGCGATATTCCGCAACAAAGTATTCCCAGGCAGCTTCTGAGCCTGCGATGCAAGCCGTCGTCAAGGCCAGATCTTCGATATGCAGGGTCAGGAGATACTCCTCGAGGCGTTCGGATGAGGGTACCCCGTCGTGAAAGCGCTTGCCCGCACTGTACTCCAGGCCAGCGACGAATTGAGATTGGGAGAGGCCCCAGCGGCCGGCGCCGGACTGGGCATAGAGCGTTGCTAGAAGAGGCGCACAGCGGCCCAGCAGGGAAGCCGTCCCGGTCGATGGTTTCTTTTCTTGGGGAGGTTGCGGCACAATCCTCCTGCCGGAAGCCTAAGGCTCCTTCTTTCAGCATCCTAGGCTGCCGAACAAATAACCAACGCCCTCTGGCAAGGTTGCATCCTAAAGAGTACCCTAAAGGAGTGACCGGTGCGTGTCCCCAGCGATTCCCCGGTTCCGTCCTGCCCTGAATGGGTTAATCTATGTTGAGTTGCGACCTCGCCCGCAACGATTTACGCCTCGGCGGGTTTGTCCGAGATACAGAAATCGCGTGAGGGGATGCACTCGCTTTAGCATTAGCGAGTTCGCGTCTTTAGTACGAAAGTTCTATTCGAGGGCCCGAAGCCCCTCAGTACGCTCGTACTGGTAAATCACACGTTCTGTGCTCGAGAAACCGAAACCCCGAAGATCCAATCGAGGTTCCAGGACGAATTTTTGCACGAGGCGGCAAGCGGATGGCCACGATGATTGCAGATCCACCAACGAGCAGGTCGCTTGGCGTGGGGTTCAGCGCCAACCGCGGCCGGTCGGCGAACTCTGACGCCTGGAAGCAAAATATTGGAACCAAGCAGGTGCCCGCCCGCCTGGCCTTGCTTCCCGAAGCAAAACCCAACTGGCGCCGCGTGGGATTCAGCGCCGCGGTGCAACTTACCATTTTGGGATTCTTCATCCTTGTTCCTATTCTCTACCCGGAGAAGATGAAGACGGCGATTCAGTATTCCTACACCGCCATCGCTCAACCCATCACCGAGATTCCGGTTGCCCCGACCCCACCGCCGCCTCCACCTCCCAAAGTGAAGGCAGCTGTGCCCAAGCCGACTCCACCACCGCCTGAGCCGCCGAAGCTGAACCCCCAGCAACCGCACATCTTTGCCAACCTGGTAGCGCCCAAGGCATTGAAGCCCAAGGTGGAAAAAGTCGAAATCAAAGATCCGGACATGTCGCCGAAGTTCGAGGCGATGAAAATTGATGTGAAAGAAAACGGCCCGAAGCGTCCGAAAGAGGACGTGAAGGTGAACAACCTGAGTTCGGGAAGCGCAGCACCGGCAACGGTGGTTGCTCCTGTCGAAAAGGTTCAGACGGGCGGTTTTGGCGATCCAAACGGCGTGGCCGGCAAAGGCGATCCGAAGCACGCCACGAACGTGGCGCGTCTGGGTTCACCCGCGTTGCCCGGTGGCGAAGGATACGGCAACGGCACGGGCGGCAAGGAAGGAATCCGCGGCACGGTAGCCAGCACGGGCTTTGGCAACGGTACGGCGAATCCTCCTCCGAGCGGCAGGAAGGGTTCCGTCGTTTCAACCGGCTTTGCCAATGCGGCCGACACGGCCGCGGAAGCGCCGAAGAAGAAGCAACAGGCCGCAGGCGCGGCGGATACTTCGCCGACGATTCTGGACAAGCCGAAACCGGAATACACGGCCGAAGGACGTTCCTTGAAGATTGAAGGGGACGTGGTTGTGGACATGGTCTTTCTGGCGAATGGAACCGTGCAGATCAATCACGTAATCAGCGGGCTCGGTCACGGCCTGGACGAGGCGGCGGTGCGATCCGCGCAACAGATCAAGTTCAAGCCGGCGCTGCGTCAGGGACAACCCGTGGATTTTCCGGCCCGGGTGCGTATCGAATTTCGTTTGGCTTACTGAAGGGGAGATGAACATGCGAAAGTTGTCGAATTACATCCTCGTGCTGGCGCTCGGCGCATATGCCGGCACGATTGCCTCCGCCGCGCCGGCTCCCGATGCGGATCAACCGCGGACCATGGAGCAGGTGGTGGACCGGATCACCGGCAATGAGCAAAAGCTCTACGGCCAGATCCGCAGCTACTCTCCGCTGGTGGAGACGTACATCCAGAACCTGAAACCGGACAAGGACCTCGGCCAGGTGCCGGCCGGCGACAAATACTTCCTGGGTCGCGCGAACTTCGCGAAGGGTGTGAGCCTGGTGCCCCTGACCGAAACCTCCAGCAAGGGCAAAAAGGCGTTCGGGGCCATCGGCAACTTCTTCAGCTTCGCGATGCAGTTTCTGCCCGACGGCTTCCTGCAGATGATCTTCATCGACACCAACGGGTTTGACCGGCAGCACTACAAGTTCGACTACGTTCGCCGCGAATTCCTCGGCGAAGTGCGCTGCCTGGTGTTCGACGTGACCCCGCTCGAAAAGAAAAACGGCGGGCGCTTCCTGGGCCGCATCTGGGTGGAGGATCAGGATTATCACATCGTGCGCTTCAACGGCGCTTACAGCGGCAACGGCCACTCCAGCTGGTATTTCCACTTTGACAGTTGGCGCACCAACGTGCAGCCGGGGCTGTGGATGCCGACGTTTGTGTACAGCGAAGAAAAGGATTTGCACTATGCGATTTCGAAGAAGCTCGACTTCAAAGCGCAGACCCGCTTGTGGGGCTACAACCTCGGCGGCGCTTCGCAAGAGCAGGAGCTGAGCAAGATCCTGGTCGAAACCCCGATGCAGGACGACACCAAGACCGCCAACGACCTGACCCCGATCCAGGCGCAACGCTCCTGGGACCGCCAGGCCGAAGACAATATCGCCGATCGCCTGGAGCGCATCGGACTGATGGCGCCGAAGGGTGAAGTCGACAAGGTTCTGGAAACCGTCGTCAACAACCTGGAAGTGACCAACAACATTGACGTGGAGCCCGATGTGCGCTGCCGGGTGCTGATGACCTCCACTCTCGAATCCTTCACGCTGGGCCACACGATTGTGTTGAGCCGCGGCTTAATTGACGTGCTGCCCGATGAAGCCAGTCTGGCAACCATGTTGGCTCACGAACTGAGTCACGTTGTGCTGGGCCATCGCCTGGATTCGCAATATGCCTTCTTCGATCAGTTGCTGGTGGAGGACAAAGACACGTTCCGGCACTTTGGTTTTCAGCGCACGCCGGATGAGGAAGCTCAAGCCAATGCGAAGGCCATTCAGATCCTGAATAACTCGCCGTATAAAAACCAATTGGCGAACGCGGGACTCTTCCTGCAGGCGCTCGACAGCCGCCAGAAGGAAATTCCGAACCTGATCAGCGGTCACTTGGGCAATCGCGTGCCGCAGATCAACGACCTGAAATCCACGATGGCAGCGGATCCGAAGCAGAATCCGCAGAAGATCGCCGCGCTGCCCATCGGCGGCCGCGTAAAGATCGATCCGTGGAACGACAAGTTGGAACTCATCAAGAGCAAACCCATCGGGACGGTGGCGGAACGCGAGAAAATGCCGTTCGAAGTGACGCCGTTCATGCCCTACCTGATGCGCTACGGCGCCGATGCTTCGAAGCCGGTCGCGGCCAGCACGACCGCTCCGCAGGACACGAAGCCCGGTGAAGCGCCGGATCCAACCAAGCCGTAGGGGTCCCTTACAAGAAGCTTGAAGCAGAAAAGCCCCCGAATCCCGGGGGCTTTTTCTATTTGTGTTTACATCTCAACTCAGCTTGGTTCGAGCTAAATTACAAACCTACAGGGGTCTCACTTCGACAATTCGTCCGGGCAGGAGAGATTGAAGAGCTTGTGCACAAGCCGGGATGAGAGGCAGCAGATCTTTCATGCGATTCGATTTCGTGCAAAGAATCACGATCGAGATGTTCCGCCCCGTCATATTTTGCTGGTATCTAATATTTTGATCGCTGGTTAGCAAAACTTCCCATCGGCCCTCAGCCAGGCGGAGAAGCTCACCATTCTTCTTGGCTCCAAGTCCAGCCTTCCGCACAGTTTCACACTCATGGCCCAGCGCACTAAGGGTTCCCTTCAGTGCGGCCGGAAGGCACTCATCAATCAAGATCCTCATTTCCCAAAGCGTGCCAAGACAAGTGCTTTTGCTTCTTCCAGCGCTGCGATGGCCTGCTCCCGGCTCACCCCGGGATATTGTTCCAGGAATTCATCCAGCGTTTCTCCACCTTCCAAATAATCAAGCAATGTCTGGAACGGCACGCGTGTGCCGCGAAAGACAGGTTCGCCGCTGTGGATTTCAGGATCTTGGACAATCACGCTTTCAGAGCCGCTGGCCATTGGGAACCTCCTGCAGGTATCCCGATTATCGCATCACTCCGCAAGTGTCGCCGGGAAAAGTGCCGAGCCCTCCATCCGCTATCGTCCCCGTTAAGGGGAGCCACCAAGTCAGTCCCACTCATCCAAACCTTCAATTGACCGTAGAGAGGGATTTCAGAAAGCGGTAGCCGAACTCCACGCCGTCGTAGAAATCCTGGACGGCTACGCGCTCGTCTTTGCCGTGCGAGCGGTGGTCCTCCATATCGAAAAACATGCAGGCGATACCGTAAGTGGGAATGCCGGCGATGCGCAGATATTTTCCATCGGTGGCGCCTGTGGACATCGTCGGGACAATGGGAACTCCGGGCCACATCGTGGCCAGCGTGCGATCAAGCGCCCCGGTCACTTCCGGCAGCAGCGGCGAGGGAGGGACCGTGATGATGGGGATGATTTGCCCGTCCGCCGTTTTTTGGACGACGGAGGTGACCATCAGCTTTGGATCCGCGGCGACCCGCTCCAGCGTTTTGCGGACATGCTCCGGATCTTCGCCCGGGAAAATGCGGCAGTTAACGTTGGCGCGCGCCATCTGCGGCAGCGCGTTCGGCGCGTGGCCGCCGGAGAGCATCGTGGCAACGCAAGTCGTGTGCAACAGCGAGTTGTAATAAGGATTATTCGATAGTCGCTTGATCGAATCCGCATCCGGCGGTTCCTTTGCCGCCCCGCGAAGATCCGCAGCCAATTGACCAGTGGTGAGCGTGGCGGCGTGCCCGAAATAATTGCGGGTGATCTCGTTGATCTCGACGGGGAAAGAATACGCCTGCACTTTCAGCAACGCGGCGGATAGTTCATAAATCGCATTTTCCGCACCGGGAACCGAGCTGTGGCCCCCTGGGTTCCTGGTTTCAAATTGAAAGTCGGCATAAACCTTTTCGCTGGCCTGCATGCCGGCGAGCACGCGCTTCCCTTTCAGCTTTTCAAATTCGCCGCCGTCCAGATTGATGCAGAACTCCGCGTCGATCCAATCTCGATGCTCCTTCACCAGCCAGTCGACGCCGTTGTAATCGCCCCCTTCTTCGTCGGCCGTGAGCGCCAGAATCAGATCGCGGTCGGGGACAAAGCTCTCGCGTTTCAGGCGGACAAAAGTTTCCACAAGGATGGCGTCACCTTCTTTCATATCCTGCGTGCCCCGGCCGTAGAAAAATCCATCTTTCTCGATGAACTGGAAGGGATCCACGGACCAGTCTTCCCGCCGGGCTTCAACGACGTCCAGGTGGCCGATAAAAAGGATTGGTTTCTTCGTGCCAGAGCCATGGTAGCGGACGACAAGATTCTTTTTGCGCTCGTTCGGCCCGGCGACGATGACGTCATTCTCAGCGAATCCGGCGGCTAGCAGCCTTTTAGCCATGGCTTCGGAGGCTTTCGTGACGCTGCCGACGGAATCGCTGGTGTTGGTTTCGATCAGTTGCTGAAAGATCGCGCGGGCTTCCGCGTTGATCGCCGGGTCGTTCTGCGCGCTTAGCGTTGCCGGGAGGAATGCAAAGCCACAAAAAACCGCCGCCACGCCGAGGCCTCGGACCATTCGCTTCTCCTTGGAAATGCGCTGTAAATATGCGATTCAGCCTAACGGCAAATCCTGCGCCGCGTCAAATTGGAGGCAAGTTGCCGAGGGAACGCAGAGTCGCATAGACTGGCTAAGCAGCTTTGCAATCGCGTAGCGCCGGCTTCCAGCCGGCATCTTCCCCGCGCAAAGCTTGCCGGCAAGATGCCGGCGCTACCGCTAAGTCTTTTGATCCTGAAGGAGGAATTCGATGCAATCGCGCAAGCGCCGCTGGATGCGGATCGGGATAGGAATCGGGCTGTTTTTGGCCGGAAGCGTTGCCGGAAGCGCGCTCACGCAAAAGGTATCGGCCGTGAACCGCTTCGGCCAACCGAAGACGGTGATTCACGTGGTCGCCTACAAGTTCCGCGCAGCGACTTCTCAAAATGATCAGGACCAGGCTATCAACGGCATCCGCGAAATGGCGGGGAAAATTCCCGGCATCAAAAATATCTGGCTGAAGACCGAGCGGAACCAGATTCGCGATTGGAGCGGCGTCTACGTGATCGAATTCGCCAGTCCCGAAGCCGCGGCCGATTATGCGGAAAGCCCGCTGCACGAAACATGGCGCAAGAAGTGGGAGGCGTTGCGCGAGACCAGCGTCTCCTTCCAGATTTCGAATTGAACTGTAGCTCACCCCTTCAGGGGTGAGGGTTTCCCGTACCCCCGCAAGATTGTGGATGTGGTGATGAAAACCCTCGGGCGTGAAGGCCCGAGCTACAGGCGGCTCCATCTTCAGGCCAGCGCTTGCAGGAGATCCGCGATGAGATCGTCTGGATGCTCCAGGCCGATGGACAGTCGAAGCAAATTCCGCGGTGACGTCGAGCCTTCCCCTTCGGCGGAGGCACGGTGTTCGATCAAGCTCTCTACCCCGCCGAGGCTTGTGGCCGCTTGAAACACCTTCACGCGCGAAACCACGCGAACCGCCTCTTCCCACCCGCCCTTCACGAGTATCGACATCATTCCCCCAAACTGTTTCATCTGCGCGGCCGCAATTTCGTGTCCCGGATGCGATGGCAGTCCGGGATAAAAGACCCGTTCAACTTCCTTTGCCTGCGCAAGCGCCTTGGCCACCGCCATGGCATTCGCGGAGTGGCGCTCCATGCGGCACGGCAGCGTGCGGAGGCCGCGCAAAATCAACCAGGAATTAAAGGGCGAGCAGACCGCTCCCAGAACCATGCGGACGTGAAAGAGCGTGTCATATAGCGGCGCGCGCTTACTAAGTACCAGACACCCGCCCTGCACGTCACCGTGGCCGCCGCAATACTTCGTTGTGGAATGCATCACCACGTCCGCGCCAAGATCCAATGGCCGTTGCAGGGCGGGCGTTGCAAACGTGTTGTCCACCACCAGGTATGCTCCGGCCTCGCGTGCGATTTGTGCAACCGCCGCGATATCCATAATTTTCATCTGTGGATTGGACGGGGTCTCCGTCCAGATGACTTTGGTCTTCGGGCAAACAGCGGCGGAAATAGCGGCGGCGGATTGCGCGTCCACACTTGTGAATTTGAGCTGCCAATTCGCGAAGTATGTGGCCGCAAGGACCCGCATGTGGACGTAAACATCTTCCGGAATGATCACGTGGGCTTGAGGCTCCAGGGTTTGGAAAAAAGCCGCCGTCGCGCCCATGCCGGAGGAAAAAACCAGGGCATCTTCGCCGCCTTCGAGCGCGCTCATCGCGGCTTCCAGGCGATCCTGAGTGGGATTTTTGTCCCGCACGTACGTGTACCCGTGAATTTCCTCGCTCGCGGGACCATGAATAAAATTGGTGGAGAGATGAATGGGCGGTGCCACGCTTCCCGTGACTGGATCCGCTGCCGCGCCGGCATGAACAGCCAGAGTTTCCATCTTCATGAAGAGAACCTCGTAGAAGTGTGATGCTCCAAGCAGCTTACAATCCGCAGCGGCTTCGTGGAAGCCACCCGGTTCAAGTTACGAATCCCAATTTGGCTGGGACATCACGACTCGCCGGTCGATACCTAGTCTTCTTCTTCGCGCTCGATGCCGAATTTGCGCCGCAGGAAGGAATCCATCAGGGTGTCGGGAAGCACGCGCCGGCCGAATGCTGCCCACTTCGCCAGCGGCGTGACCGTATAGCGCGCTTGGGGATGGCCGGATTCGATGGCGTGGAGAATCACTCGGGCGCAATCTTCCGGCGTGGTTTTGGATTCGCGGCGGCTGCTGGTCGCGCCGGCGATCGCGCCTTCATAGATCTTTGCGTACGGGCTGGCAGTGGAGCCCTGAATATAGGATTCCGCAAAATCTTTCGCGGTCTGCTGGAAATTCGTCATGATGTAGCCCGGCTCGATCAAGATCACATCCACGTTGAAGGGATAGAGTTCCAGGCGCAGCGCGTTGGAAAGCGCTTCGACGGCGTGCTTGCTGCTGCTGTAGGCGCCGTACGTGGGTGGAGTGAGGATTCCCGCGACGCTGCTGAGCATCAGGATGCGGCCGGATTTGCGTTCGCGCATGTGCGGGAGAACGGCCTGCGTGACGCGCAGCAGTCCGAAAATATTCGTTTCATACAGGCGGCGCAAGTCTTCCAGTTTAAGTTCTTCGGCAACGGCCATCAGTCCAACGCCGGCATTGTTGATAAGGACGTCAAGGTGACCCGCTTTTTGCAGAACCTGCTGGACCGCGCGGTTGACGGAGGCGTCGTCGCAGACATCGAGCTCCAGAGATTCCAGGGGAAGTTTCTGATTGGCTGCGAGCCGGTCCAGTTCGGCTCGCTTTTCCGGGGAACGCCCCGCCGCAAACACGCGGTAACCTTTTTCCGCCAGTAACAGCGCGGCGGCGCGGCCCAGTCCATCCGTTGCGCCGGTAATCAATACCGTCTGTTGCGCGTTGCCCATGATTCTCCCCTGTCGAGAGGCCCATTTTACGCACGGGGGTGCCCGGAAGCCAGCCGGATTGAAGAAATATCAGCCGGTGCGCGGCCTATTGCGAACAAGCGGAAGTTTGACGGGAGTTTGCGCCGCTTCGCGCAAACCAGCCACAAGTTCCTTCGCACTTTTCGAAAGCGGACGCCGCCGCGGCAGGATCACGTCGAGGCTGCGCCGCAGCGGCTCCGACCCGGAGATTTCCAGCGGGCAGAGTTTTCCGCGGCGCAATTCTTCCACCACCGCGATTTGCGGCAAAAACGCCAGGCCCAGCTTTCGCAGCACCATTCGCTTGCACGCCTCGATGGTTTCAACTTCCAGCACGATGTTGGGCAGCAAACCGTCGCGGCGGAACAGGCCGTTCATCAACGTCCAGTCGCTGGAGCCGCGGTCGTAGGAAATGATGGGCATGGACTCGAGTTCTTCGAGCCGCACCTTTCGCCGGGCCAGCGCGGGATGCCCTGGATGGCCGACAAGAATCAGCGGGTCGTCGCGCAGTTGGATGGTTTCCACTTCGGGATGATTCAGCGAGCGCGCGAGTCCCAGGTCCACTTCGCCGTCGAGAACCATTTTCAGGACTTGCGCGGAGTTTCCGCTGCGCACGCTGACGACGACGTTTGGATGGCTCTCCTGATATTTTTTCAGCACTTCCGGCAGGAGATAAGTACAGATTGATAGCGAAGCGGCAATGGGAAGCGCTCCGCCGGCGATGGGGTGGAGTTCATGAACGGCCTGGCGAGCGATGGCCACTTGCCGCAGGACTTGCTCCGCGTGGGGGCGCAAGGCCTTGCCCGCCAGCGAAAGCGAAAATTTGCCGTGGTCTCGTTCGAAGAGCCGGGTACCAAGCGCCTCCTCCAAAGTACTAATGCGGGCGCTTACCGCCGGTTGGCTGATGCGCAGGGCCTCGGCGGCGCGGTGAAAGCCGCCATAGGTCGCAACTGCCAGAAAAGTTTCCAGTTGGAGTATTTCCATGGGCGCCGGGCCTCCGTTACCTCCATCCTAGACGTACTGATAGAAATTGTCTATCACTGTGATAATTACAATCCGTTTGACTGACCACCTCCCTTTCCGCAAAATGGTTCCACCTTGAACCTGAATTGCGCGGGGCCGGGTTTCCCGGCCTTTGCGTTTTAAGAAAGCGAGATTTGCTGATGTCCACCAACCAGGCCAATCAAATCGCTGCTCTTGAAAATCAGTGGCGGACGAATCCCCGCTGGAACGGCATCACGCGGCCCTACAAAGCCGAAGATGTCGTCCGGCTGCGCGGCACCGTCCAGGTGGAACACACCCTGGCGCGGTTGGGTGCGGAGAGGCTGTGGCATCTGCTCCATCAAGAACCCTATGTGGCGGCGCTGGGCGCAATGACAGGCAACCAGGCGATCCAGCAGGTGGAAGCCGGGCTGCAGGCCATCTATGTGAGCGGCTGGCAGGTGGCGGCGGACGCCAACAATTCCGGGCAGATGTATCCGGACCAGAGTTTGTATCCGGCGGACAGCGTGCCAAATCTGGTGCGCCGGATCAACCAGGCGCTGACCCGCGCGGACCAGATCCATCACGCGGAAGGCAAGAACGGGAAATACTGGTTTGCGCCGATGGTGGCTGATGCCGAAGCGGGATTTGGCGGGAACCTGAACGCCTTTGAATTGATGAAGGGCATGATCGAAGCCGGCTCGGCTTGCGTGCACTTTGAAGATCAGCTTTCCTCGGCGAAAAAGTGCGGGCACCTGGGCGGCAAAGTTCTGGTGTCCACAACCGAAGCGATTCAGAAACTGGTGGCGGCTCGGCTGGCGGCTGACGTGATGGGCGTACCAACGCTGATCATGGCGCGCACGGATGCCGATAGCGCGGGACTCCTGACAACGGACATTGACCCGCGCGACCGGGAATTCTGCACCGGGAAGCGCACCTCGGAAGGATTCTTTGAAGTGCGCAGCGGCATTGATGCGGCGATTGCGCGCGGGCTGGCATATGCGCCGTACGTGGATATGCTCTGGTGCGAAACCTCGAAGCCGAACCTGCAAGAGGCGCGCGAATTCGCGGAAGGCATTCACGCCGTCTATCCGAACAAGATGCTCTCCTACAACTGTTCGCCGTCCTTCAACTGGAGAAAGCACCTCAGCACCGAAGACATCGCGCGGTTCCAGCGCGAGCTTGGGGCGATGGGCTACAAGTTCCAGTTCATCACGCTGGCGGGATTCCATGCTCTGAACCACACCATGTTTGAGCTGGCACGCGAATACAAGACGCTCGGCATGACCGCTTATTCGGAACTGCAGGAAGCGGAATTCGCAAGCGAGCGCGAATACCAGTATTCCGCCGTGAAGCACCAACGCTTCGTCGGCACGGGCTATTTCGACGCGGTGCAGAACGTGATCAGCAGCGGAACCGCTTCGACCACGGCACTGGCCGGTTCGACGGAAGCGGAACAGTTTCACGAGGTACCGCTGCCGCCACCAGTTGTCCGGCCACAGCTTGGCTCGGCTTCGGCTAACGACTGATCACCAACAAGACCTAAACAGGAAGAGGCGCGAGATCCGGTTCCACCCAACCCGACCGCGCCTCTTCTGTTTCCAGGCGGCCGGGAGAGTAGTAGTCCGCGAGCAGCTTGCGGTCCAGCAATTGCGGATGCGATTGAATCCATTCTGAAAAATCGATTGCCGTTGGGCTGGCGGTCCGGGCGGCAGCGACGAGCCTGGTCCAGGCGACCGTGGTCGTGTACATGAATTTTTGTGGGACGCCGGCGCGCCGGGCGAACCTGCGGATTCCGTCCAACAATTTTGTTTCGGCTTCACTCGCGCCGTAGCGTCCAACACAGAGCCACGCCAGGCGGATGTGGTCGTCGTGGTGGAATTTGCCGGGATCCAGTTGGTAAGCTTCAAACGCAAGCAGGACATCATGGTCGCTCAGGGGCGCAGTTCCGAGGTTGAGTTCCATCGGGGCCTCTCTCCAGCAAAAATTGTCGTGGAAAAGAAAAAGGCCCCAATCCGAAGATCGGGGCCACTTCACTCAATATATCACGGTTTGGCTCCGCGCTCAGGCGTTTTCCGCGAGTTGCTTGCCGATTTCCCAGTGGTGGCCGAAGGGATCAAGGACGCGCCCGACGCGCCAGCCGTATTGATCGGCGACGGGATTGACGATTTTGGCGCCAACGGCGACGGCATGGCTGAATGCGGCATCCGGATCTTCGACGACCATGACGATGCGCACGGTACTGCCCCCCAGCGTTTCCGGGCTGAAATTTTGATGCTCGGGAGATTCGTCGGCAACCCAGAACTTGGCTCCGGCAACGGAGAGCCGCGCGACGACTGCACCATCCGGCGCATCAATCCGGTAGAGCACGCTGGCCCCGAAAGCGGCTTGATAGAATTCAACGGCTTGCGCGCCTCGGCGAACCGAAAGCATCGGCTCGATGCTGGTTTTCGAGGTGACTTGCCGTGGAGGGTTGCTCATCGCGTTTGCCCGCTTTCCAGGAGGCGGTCCGTTGTTTCCGTTTCATGGAGAACGGGCGCACAACGGGAATTCAACAGCCAACAGTCTACCGTTTAGGGCGAAGGATAGGCCACACGGAATTTTTGGTTTAGCATGCTGGTGTCGGTGGCTTAGGGAGGTATTGGCATGAAGAACTTATTTGAACCCGCGACGGCAAAAGAAATTACCGAGCGGATCGGGCGGCTGTGTGCAACCAGCCAGAGGCAATGGGGCAAGATGACGGCGCCGCAGGCGATGGCGCATTGTTCAGTGGGATTGGAATGGGCGGTGGGAGACAGCAATCCGCCGCGGATGTTCATGGGGCGGATCATTGGGCCGCTGGTGAAGTCGCAACTGCTGAAGGACGAGAAACCGATGGGGCGAAATGCGCCGACGGCAAAAAGCCTGGTAATAAAGGACGATCGCGACCTCGGAAAGGAATGCGCGCGGTTGTCCGGGCTGGTCCAACGGTTTTGCGCGGGCGGCCCGGCGGGTTGCACGAAGAATCCGCATACTTTCTTTGGCCAAATGACTCCGGAGGAGTGGGCACAACTGATGTACAAGCATGTGGATCATCACCTGCGGCAGTTTGGAGTTTGAGAAGAAAGCCTACAGCCGGCGGTTCACAGCGACAAGCAGAAAGAACGAATCGGCAACTCAGGTTTCGTAAATCGGAACCCGGGGCTCTGGGCGGCCCTCCATCAAAAACAGGGCGAAGTCCGTGGCCAACGGCTCAGCGGCAAGCTGCCGCATCATTAGCGAGACTTGACCTCGATGGTAAGTGGAATGGTTCGCCAAATGTTGCATCAGGTGCGCCAGGCTGATTTGTGTTTCGCGAATAGGGAGCATCCTTCGCAAGGATTCGTTTGTTACGCGATTCACAAACTCCGCCTGCTCTCTCTCGACCTCCGCCCACTTTAGCTGCACCGCGCCGACGTCGGGAAATGCATCCGGGGGAAATCGGGCGTCGAGCCGGGTCCACAAATCTGTCACGAAGGCGGAACTAAGGGAGGGCTCCTTCCAAATTGTAAGCCAACCCCACTCGCCGCCGATTATGTGCACCAGCGTGTCGCGCACAGAATGGAAGCTGCCGCCCAGATCACGCGTGAACTCCTCAGTGCCGAGACTGGAGGCCGCGTGGAAGATCCTGTTGTTCGCCCAGCGGTCGTACTCGAAGAGTAGCTGAATGTCATCTTTAGTCATGGTCGTGGCCGGCCCTGTCGCCTGGCCAATCTTACCCTGGCTCCGGTATTCGGCAAGGCACGGCATCGGGCCAATTGAGGATTGCCCGGAAACCGGCCTGACACGGCTGGCAGTTTTGCTTCCGGGTAACCGGCCTGGAAGTATGATTAGTCCAAGGAGCACGGAGCCATGAGGCAGCGTCAACCAAAGATTCGCGAGCCACAGGTTCAAACGCAACTCGGCCAAACCGCGGGGCGGATCTTTGCGGCGAATGAGCGGATGAACCAGATGATACTCGAACAGTTGAACCCCGCCGCGTGGAACGCCAAGCCGCCGGGAAAGGCGCGCTCGATCGCCGCCATCTTCACGCACGTGCACAACGTCCGCACCAAGTGGGTCCGGCTGACGGCTCCGCACCTGAAAGTTCCGCGACACCTGCAGCGCGCCCACTGCACGCCGAAGCAGGCAAGCGCGGGATTGGCGGAGAGCGCCGCCAGTTGCCAGAAGATGCTCGCGGAGGCTCTCGGCGGCAGCGGCGGCCGCATCACGAAGTTCATCAGAGATGGCTGGGCTCGCCCGTGGCCCGTTGGCCCGGAAATGTTGTGCTACATGCTCGCTCACGAAGCACACCACCGCGGCCAGGTGCTGATTCTCTCCCACCAACTCGGCTACCCGCTGCCGAAACCCGTGATGTACGGCCTCTGGAACTGGGAAAAGCTCTGGAAAGAGTGCGGCGCGCTCGGCGGCCCCGGCAGCGATTCTTAGGCAAGACCGGAGCACACGGCACCTGTCCATCCGTGCAATGTTCTCATTGGGCACAGCCTGGCCCTTTGTTCTCACGTAGATACTTACCTGCCTCCTCCAGTCCTGCAAGAATAGGGGAATCCAGGTACATCGATTGAGGAGTAGCCGCGTGAGAAAAATTCTGCTTTTCTGCGCTTTCTTTGCCGCAGGTTGTTCGGGAGTGAAAAATGCCGGTTCGTCTGGCGGAACAACACAGAACGCCAACATCTCGGGTCCTTACTCTGCCGTAGCCACATCCAGCAGAAACGGCGCCACCACAAACGTCTACGCCAACCTGAGCATGCAAAGCAGTTCCTCGTTCTCGGCTTCTCAGAACACGCTGGTCTGCCCGGGGAATCTCGCGGTGAATTGCACGGGCGATAACCCGCCGCTAGTGGCGTACACGATGACGGGAACCGTCAATGGCAACAACGTCCAGATCACGCTGCAGTTCAACAATGCCAGCGGCCCCGATACCGTGACGCTGACAGGCGCGGTCAGCGGCACCACGCTCAGTGGCAGCTACACGGACTCGCAGGGCGACGCGGGCACCTGGTTGGCGACGCTCGCCGGATCCGTCTCCGGCAGCTACAGCGGCTCTATAAACTCCACGCCGAATCCGCAGCCCATCTCTCCAAGCATTTCGGCTTTGATCACCGAGGGGCAAAACTTCGCCTTGACGGGTTCGGCCTCGGTCACCAATTCTCTGTGCTTCGTCTCACTCGACTTTTCCCAGGGCACGGCCATCGGCGGCGCGTTCACCCTGACCGACACCACGAAGGATGTCTTTATTCTCGGCGTGCCTACTGGATCGAACAATTTCAACGTTTACTACCAGGTGGGCTCTTCGGCGACTGCCTGCGCGGGAGACTTCGGGACGGGAACCTTCACCCTGCAATAGTTACATCCGGTTTCGGCTATTTCGCGGCGGAGGTTTGCTTGGCCAATTCCGTGCGGAACTCCTTCTCCGTTTCATCCACGAACTTTTTGTAGCCTCCAGGATCGATGAATGGATTGGCGGCCCCGGCGTTGCCAGATGTAGGGGCGGCTTTAGGCCGCCTTCTTCCCTCCTCCAGGTGCGCATATTTTTCTTCCAACCCGAAGTAACTGCCGTGGGCGCCCAGGAAAATATCGCAAGGCAACGCCTTCAAAACCTCAAACATGCGCTGGTAGTCCTGCGCGATCTGCGGATAAGCGTCGTTGTGGACCAGGTTGTAGCCCGGGTTGACATAGGGACTGCCAATAATCACCACGTTGTAGGTCTTGCCGCCCTCGGTCACCTTCATGGTCCACGTGGTGCAGCCTTTTGTGTGGCCGGGTGTCAGGTGCGCGACAAGCACTGCGTCGCCAAGCTTCACCTCGTCGCCATCATGCAACACGCGATCCACTTTGGCCGGCGGATAAAGAAATTCAGCCCGGTTGCCATACTGAAAGTCGGCCTTGCCGCCCGATTCCACCACAGGCACGTCGGCATCCATCACCATGTAGCGTGCTCCGGTCAGCTCCTTGATCTTGGCGCTGCCGGCGTCGTGATCATAGTGCACGTGACTGATCAGCAGAATCTTCGTGTCTTTGAATTTGAATCCGAGCTTTTCGATACTGGCCTGGATCATCGGAACATTAGCTTCCAGATCGCTGTTGATCAGAATGTTTCCCTGCGGGAAGTTGTCCCGCCTTTAGTTGAAACGTGAAAAAGGAAGCAGCGGTTCTCGACCCGAACTCGGATAGCGTTCGGGTTGCAAACTCTATTTTGAGAGGAGAACCGCTGTGAAGAAAAGCTATCAGGGAACGCAAGGTAAGTCCAAGGGGAAGTTCGAGGTGCTCGGCAGGCGGGAGTTGCTGGAGGTGCCGCTGCCGATGGTCGAGGTGTGGGAGGAGTTGCAGGCGCAGGTGGAGGAGTTAACCGGGGCGGCCGGGCTGCGCATCATCGGCACGATTCTGGAAAACGAGGTGACGCGTCGGGTGGGGCC
>DASYXF010000067.1:0-9254 GCA_035935335.1 Candidatus Acidiferrum sp. | reverse complement strand
TTCGAGCCCAGGTAAGGTTCCTCGCGTAGCGTCGAATTGAACCACATGTTCCACCGCTTGTGCGGGCCCCCGTCAATTCCTTTGAGTTTCAGTCTTGCGACCGTACTCCCCAGGTGCAGGACTTAACGCGTTAGCTCCGGGACGACGCCCGAACGGGCGGCACCCCAAGTCCTGATCGTTTAGGGCTAGGACTACCAGGGTATCTAATCCTGTTTGCTCCCCTAGCTTTCGTTCCTCAGCGTCAGTAGTGATCCAGCTCGCCGCTTTCGCCACGGGTGTTCCTGCAGATATCTACGCATTTCACCGCTACACCTGCAATTCCACGAGCCTCTCTCACACTCGAGCACAGCAGTTTTGGAAGCAGCCTCTGGGTTAAGCCCAGAGATTTCACTCCCAACTTGCCGCACCGCCTACGAACCCTTTACACCCAGTAATTCCGAACAACGCTGGCCCCCTACGTCTTACCGCGGCTGCTGGCACGTAGTTAGCCGGGGCTTCTTCTACTGGTACCGTCACTCCTCTTGCGAGGCATTCTTCCCAGTCGAAAGGGGTTTACACACCGAAATGCTTCATCCCCCACGCGGCGTCGCTGCATCAGGCTTTCGCCCATTGTGCAAGATTCCCCACTGCTGCCTCCCGTAGGAGTCTGGACCGTGTCTCAGTTCCAGTGTGGCTGATCATCCTCTCAGACCAGCTACCGATCATTGCCTTGGTGAGCCGTTACCTCACCAACTAGCTAATCGGGCGCGGGCTCCTCCTTCGACGCATTGCTGCTTTCAATCCTCAAACCGAAGTCCAAGGAATCTTATGCGGAATTAGCCCGCCTTTCGGCGGGTTATTCCCCATCAAAGGGCAGATTGCCCACGTGTTACGCACCCGTGCGCCGTGCGCCCATCACCGTATTGCTACGGCAACTGCGCACGCGACTTGCATGTGTTAAGCACGCCGCCAGCGTTCGTTCTGAGCCAGGATCAAACTCTCGTTTGAAGCCTGTCGCTTGGCGCAAAAAAATAGCCTCGGTTTTACCCGAGACCAGCCTGCCAAGCAAAATTGTTAGTCGCTCAAATTACTCAAAGTCTCATTCATGCTCGAAGCGATGAATGAGTCGAACAGATTCTGGCACATCTATCAGGTTGTCAAAGAGCGTTTGTTCTACCCCCCTGTCCAGCAGAGTGGCCTGCAACGAACTCACTAAGATTAGCACACGCTCCCAATATGTCAACCCCGCATTACAACCAAATCTTACTTTTCCACACGCTTCCTCAGCCTCTTTGCATGTGGCTGAATTGGCGCAGGATGTTCGCTGCTTGCGGCGAACTCTCTTCCACTCCTTACTGATTGTGTGGCGCGTCGGGATCCACCTTCGGCACCACCTCGGGGTGGTTTCGCAGATACTGCTCCATCGATTCATTTCGCAGCTGAAACTTGAAGCCGCGGTCCGTATTCACATCCGTGGTCTTCTGCACATCCAGCGAGTCGAACGGCAGCACGTGCTCCACGGTGCTCTCGCCGCGCCCGTTCACGGTCAGGAAATGAAGTTGCCCGTCCACCAGCCAGTAGTCGGTCACGTTAAAAACGGTGCCATCCTTGAAGAACAGTTCCACCAGTTCGCGTGCACGGGTGTCCGTGGGATACGAAGGAGACACATAGGTTTGCGGCGTCGTGCCCTGTTCTGCTGCGCCTGTTGACGAATAATTGCCCAAGCCGTTGTACACGCCTCCGTAATTGCCGCCGTAACCTCCATATCCCGATCCCCAGCCGCCGTAGCCAAAGGCGCCATAGCCGAAGCCACCATATCCAAAACCGCCATACCCAAAACCGAACGGCGAATAACAACCGCCAAATCCCCAGAAGGGATCGCAGCCCCAGAACGAATTGAATCCGCCGTAAAAGAAGGGCGAATAGTAGACGGGAATGTAAATGATGGAGACTGGCGGCGGATTCGGGTGCGGAACCGGCCGCGGCCGGAGATTCCCGGCGTTCCCAGCGTTGAAGCCAGCGTTGCCACCGTTGAAGGATGTTGTTCTCGGGGGAAGAGCCGTCGTCCGAGGAGCGAACGTCGAAGTGCGTATCCCAGACGTCGGCGCGGGCGGCTTGGGAGCAGGTGTAGAACCGCGCGGCGCGCTGGCATGCGCTCCACCGGCAGGGTGTCCACCGCCAGAGTGCCCGCCGCCAGAGTGCCCGCCGCCAAAATGTCCGCCGCCACCGCCGAAGTGGCCCCCGCCAAACCCACCGCCGGCGTGCGCTCCGCCACCATGTTGTGCCAGCGCCACCGGCGCGTGCAGGCACACCGCGACCAGCAAACAAATCATCCCGACGAGAATTTTCAAGCCGAAACTGCGGAGCAGCGTTTTACGGAAGATCGAACCGTGAAGGACCTTGCGCGTCATACTTGTACCCTCCCTGCTGCTTTGAGCAGAAGCAGCCAGGACCCGCGCGGACAAGCCCATTCTATTCTCTTTGGATGCAGGCGGCAATTTGCCCGAACGGCCAGTGGCCCGCCTTGCTGAAGCTGCGGCGCGCAGGCCGTGAATTTCAATTGGTATGACCACGATCCCCTACCCCCCTGTTTTTGGCTAAGAGACGCAGCGAAAGGACTTACGGGAAAAATCTGTAACATGTTACACGCGCGAAAATTCCCGAAACGAAACGGACTTTGACGCGAGGAGGCTTTTTGGATGGCTCGACCGCAAGGAAGGTCAGGGCAGCTCTGGATGTCAATTTTCACACGTCATCATAGCACAAGTTTAGTAATATAGTCAATAGTTAATTGTATAGTACACCGTTCGAATGGATCGACGTTCGAACGTTTCACGGGCATCTCTGCATTCCTCTATGTAGCGCTGGCCTGCCTGCGGCAGGCAGGCCTTTTACTCGTCCTGACGCAGGAAGGAAGCTTGCCCGCCGAAGGAGGGCCAGCCCTCTTCGCTGTCGAGCGGCGGCCTCATCGGCACCCCCGGCGCCCGCTGGAACGACTCCGACCTCCAATGCCTCACCAGCCTCACCCTCTCCGACTTCGAGCCTGTCAACGTCTCCTCCCTAATCGTCAACAACAACAGCGGGGCCACAAACCACTAAGCAACCCTCCCGGCATTTCTTCGTGTAGGGGCGGCTTTATGCCGCCTTCTTCCGGGGGGTCGGACATTCATGTCCGACATTTGCTATACACACAAATCTTTTCCGCCATTCCCCTTCGTTGTAGCGGCCGCCTTCTGCCCGCCCGCCGCAGGAGGGAGGCGGGCCGCTTTCAGGGCCTATCTGCCAGCCCTCTTCGCTTGCGCGAGGACGAAAACCGCGCTAGGTTTAAGGTCATATGAGCGATTTGCTACACCAGATAAACAGCCTATCCGCTGCGGAGAAGGCAGAACTGCTGGACGCAGTCTGGGAAAGCCTGGAAGCGGACGCGGTATCGCTCACGGAAGCGCAACGCGCCGAACTGGATCATCGCATCGCTCGGCATGAGCGGAACCCTTCCGATGTTCTCCCCTGGGAGCAAGTCAAGTCTCGCTTGTTTCAGAAGCCGTGACACTCCCGGTCGCTTGGATCCCGGAAGCTAATGAAGATTTGTTGGAAGCGCGGGCGTGGTATTCCAACATTCGCCCAGAGCTAGGGAAACGTTTCGTCCTGACGGTCGCGGCTACAGTTGAGGCCATCACCGAGCATCCCCTGCAATTCCCTCTCGTTCATCGGAGCATACGCCGCGCGGGAGTGCGCCGGTTCCCCTATGGAATCTTCTTCGACGTGCAGGAACATCGGATTGTGGTAATCGCCTGCTTCCACGGCAAGCGCAACCCAACCCGCTGGCAAGTCCGTTAGGCCCTCACCCTCTCCGACTTCGGGCCTGTCAACGTCTCCTCCCTAATCGTCTACAATAGCAGCGGCGCCACCAGCCATTAGGCAACCCTCCCGGCATTTTCTTCGTGTCGGGGCGGCTTTATGCCGCCTTCTTCCGGGGGGTCGGACATTCATGTCCGACATTTGCGATTTACCCAAAATCTTTCCCGCCATTTCCCGTCGTTGTAGCGGCCGCCTTCCGAGGCGGGCGCTTTTGAGTGCGAGAGCAAAGCTCTCGCTTTCACGGCGCAAGCATCAAGCCCCGATGATCCGCCCACTCACATCGTCAACCTCAAAAGCGGCAGCCCGGCTGCCGCACTCCAAAGTTGCTATCAACTGGGATCACCTCAATGCTTCATGCCCTTCCCTTTCCGACGCAGTTCCTTAAACTCCCATCCTCGCCGACAACGGCATGAGCGGCGGCCTCATCGGCGGGTGGCGCACTCAATTCCGAAAACCTCTTGGGTGGCCTTCCCATTCGGTTTTTGGCTTGCCCGCCGCAGGAGGGAACGGTCGCGCACGCGTTTTTTATGTAGTGGCCGACCTTCAGGTCGGTGATTTTGCTCTTCGCTGGCGCCGGATGGCCAGTCTAAAGACTGGCCACTACAAAATCGAACAACAGAAACACTTAAGAGCGCCACCTACCGTCGGGATAGCCCAAACATCCCCAGAAGCGCGAATAGCACTCAGTCGCTGTGGCTCACACCCGCCAGGAACTCGGCCAGGCGGTCGTACCATTCAGTCTGGTCTCTGAGCGTGAAATGGGCGTTGGCTGGACTGGGGTTCGGCACAACGTAGAGCCGAATCGCCCCGACGAACTCCGGTTGTTGACCGAGCACCGGCACCCTGCCGGCGCATCCGAGCGCGATGTCGAGGAACGGCCGGTAGGCCGTCACCCCGTGAAAGCACGCCACGCGCGGCTGGTGGCGCTGGTGTTTCCCGAGCAGACACGGCACCCATTTCTTAAAGTCCCCGGCGTTGAGATCCGCGGCGTTGGCGGATGGGCGCTTGACGACGTCCGTAAGACCGATCCCAAAACGCGGAAGCTCGGCATCGTGCTCGGCACGGAGGGTGCCGGTGCCGAGCGCTCGCCGCACGCGCTCGCTCAGCTTCGACGCGGAGAACGCGGGCCAGAACCGGCTGGTCAAGCGCGCGAAGTAGTGTCCCCGTTCGACCGAGTACAGCCCGGGATTGATTCCGACAAAGACCAGGTCGAGCCCCGGCTGGAGATAGTCGGGCAGCGTCCGGAACGCGTATCCCTCACCCATGCAGCCGGTGCGGTTCCTTGCTGACCCTTTCTGTTTTGCCATGCCTCGGCCTCGGCGGTGCAGCAGTCCCTTACAAGGGTAGCGCCGGCTTCCAGCCGGCAAGCATTCTGACGTCTGAGTGAACTGACCCCCCAAATCTGCATGATAACCGACTTTAGGAACAGTCCCCTTTGTTCGGTTCGTTTCCTCGGAAGCAAGGGGACGAACCAGGGGAACCACGTGCAGATGGTGATTCTACAGAGGACCTGGCGTGGAGGCGGACGGCTTCTTCAGGTAGATCAAGCGCCTCTATTAGCATCTACGGAGGCTTGAGCAGGAATATTACGGACGGTCTCTTTCCTCGAAACAGCGAGGACAGTCAGGCGGAGGCGCCGGTTCGATTCAACCGGCACCTCCTCTCTTTTTTTTCTTTTGGCTAAAAACCACTACTGCTGTGGCTGCGGATTTTCCGTGTCGCTCGGGTAGGTCGTCTGGTATTGGTTCGTCGCGACACGGGTGGTCGAGTAGCCGGAATAGATGAAGTCGCGTCCCTCATCTCCGCCGCCGAAAAACCAACTGGTCACCACCGGCGGGTATCCTTCATCCGTTCCCCGCATGTCCAGCACGAAATACGCTTCTCCCGTAGGATTCGGATACGTATCCCCCACAGTCATGAGCGTGGAAAGAAGGTGCATCTCATGCTCGGTCCAGATTTGCACGATGTTGCGGTTCGAGCTGCTGCGAAACAGTTTGAAGACGTACGTTCCGGCGGGCAACACCTGGCCGGGAATCTCCACGTCCTGGTCGAACGTTACGATCGTTTTTTTGTCCCATTCATCGGCTTTTGTGGCCGGGCCGAGCGACAATGCCGTCAGCGCCGCCGCGAGCACCAGCCCAACAATCGAAAACTTTTGCATAATCGACCTCCTAGTGAGTTCGGGTGGTCGCTCTTGTATTTGCACCATGGCTGCCAATCTCGCTGCGATTCTTGCTGCGCCCCGCTAAGATTTTCTTTTCCGGCGACTTATTTTTCTGATTGCAATTGCGTGTTTTCGCGCACCGCTTGCCAGGCGAGCATATTTTCCATTCTTCCGGTCATTCCTTCCGGGTGCCCAAAACCGGTTGCGGCGGTACATTCCTTCGCAAAAATCTCTTGCTTGGCCATCACGCCTTGCGCGAGCCAAGAAACTCCGCTACGCTGAGTCAGTTGCCGGCGGTGGCTTCCCCCCTCACTCGCTATCCGTTGTCCCAGTTGCAATTCCATTTCCTGTCAGCGAAGGATGACCTATGACGCACAAGAACATCTGGGTGAAGCTCGCAGTGGCATTGGCGCTGAGTCTGCCCTTGACTGCCTGCAAGGACACAAAAACTCTGCAAGAGAACGAGCAGTTGAAGGCTCATTTGGCCGACGCTCAGAAAGAAAACGGCCAATTGAGAAACGATCTGGATGCCATGACCGCTGCCCGGGATGAGTTGACGAAACAGAACGAGGCGCTTCAGGCGGAAATCAAGACGCTGAAGACGAAGCATTCGGGGAAAAAGGCCGCACGAAAACATCATCGGGCCTGAAACTCAGGCTCGAGTTAGGCCGCGCGCTGTTTCCGGCGCGCAACGTAGTTTTTTATTCTAGTCATCAGAAAAGAGAGGGTTCGAGCATGAAAACATTTGCGGTGCAATTTCGCTTTAAAGATCGCAAGGAAGAGACCGTGGAATCGACGGTGAACGTGGAGGCGTCGAGCCTTCCTGGCGGAGTCGGTAAGGCGGTACGCCAGTTCGTCAAAGGCCTGGATCGCAAGCAGCGATTCGATATGAACAAGAATGGACTGGAAATTACGGCTAAGTCCGCCGGCACGGCAACAGACGAGCCCGCAGCCAAATCCGCAGAGGCCGCCGCCGGTTAAAAGGCGGCCGGCGCGTTCAACCCAATTGGAAGCGCCAGCCCAACGTCCGCGACACTATCGCGTCGTGGCCAGTTTTGGGCCGGCGCCGTTTTCAACGGAATAGACGCCCGTTATTTTTTCGGTTGTGCCGGCTGCTGTGGCGGCGCCTCGCTGCTGGGCGGAACGATGTTCTTCAGCCGCATGTACGTGACCAGGTTGCCGTAATGCTCCATGTCGTGCATGTTGTTGACCGTCAGCGCGCTCAGCCGCGGCGCGTCATTCCCAAAAAGTTTGATCGTCTGCACCGCTGAAGCGTCCGTCATGCCGTCATAGGCTTTGTCGCAGTACGCGAACCCCGCATTCAGCGCCGCGATCAGATCCGCCTTGGAGGTTTTGGTGTGCTCGATATTCAGCCCGGGATTCTTCTCCCCCAGCGCGAGCGAACAAAACAGGTACTGGGCGTCCGCCACGTGTCCAATGATCTGGCCGTAGCTGCGGACCGCCTCCGTGGGCTTGAAGCTGTAATTCTCCTCGGGCATCTTTTCCGCGGAACGCAGCAGGATATCCTTCAACCGTGTGTAAGCCTTTTTGTTCCACGCACTGAGTGGGTTGTCCGGAGCCGCCGCGGCAGGTTTCTCCTGGGCCAGGGCCGCAGCCGCCGGCACAAGCAGACAGACCATCAGAATTCTCAACATTGTTCGCATGAGTTTCCCTCCTGAAAAGGTAGTACGCTGGCTTGCCCCAAAAATTTCACCCGAACCAGCAAAACCTTAGGCTGCTCGTTCTCGCGCGCAGCGGAAGCCGACTACGATGCTCCGCGTGCTGGGCTTAAGCATGTAACGAGAGGAGACCCTCGCGTGCCCCCGGACGACTCCCCGCCAGGAACCGCCGCGCGACAGGCGATACTCCCCGCTGTCCGGGCCCTGCGGGTCGGATTCCGGGCTGTGGCTGTAATACGTCAGCGAGTACCAGTCTTGCACCCACTCCCAGACGTTCCCCAGCGTGTCGTGCAAGCCAAATGCATTTGGCTTTTTCTCACCCACGGGATGGGTCTTGCCGGCGGAATTGTCCCGTGACCAGGCAATTTCAACCAGCGGTCCATACCGTGAGGAGTTGTTTCCGGCGCGTGCCGCGTATTCCCATTCCGCCTCCGTCGGCAGGCGATAAAGGTAGCCGTCTCCCTTGCGGTTCATTGCCTCACAAAATTTCTGCGCGTCATCCCAGCTCACGCCCTCAACCGGAAGATTCGGGCCCTTGGAATAGCTGGGATTGACGGCCGTCACCGCTTCATACTCGGCCTGCGTCACCTGGTATTTGCCCATCTCAAAGGGTCGAGTGATCGATACCGGATGAGTCGGCTTTTCATCGGCGTTGCATTCGGCATCTCCCGTGGAACAACCCATCATGAAGTTCCCGGGCGGAATGTTCACGAAGTACATGGTGCTTGACCTTTCCCTCGCGGGCGGTCGCAAGCGTCGTGCCCCGCGAGAAGTACGGTGCAGCCCACTAACCGGAATTTTTGTTTTTTGGACTTGCTTGACCCGAAGCCTACCCCTCTTGTCCTATCGCGTCAACCGTCGGCTGCTCCGCGTGGGTATAGGGAACCCGGGACTAAGGGTAATTCTCTCCATCTCGGATTTCGATGTCTTTTGACCCGCGTTCATGTAACATTCCCACCCCGCACGCGTATCCATAGGTAGATTCCATTTTCTATTTTCGCTGTATCCGCGCTTGACCGGAGGGCACCATGTCTCGCGAACGGACCCTGAAAACCGTGCTGGTGGTGGTTGGGCTGCTTTTTGTGGCAATGGCTTACCCGCTGGTGGCAATGCACATCGGCGAGGCGGAGCAGATGATGTTGAGCGTCTACGTCACACTGGGGATTTTCCTGCTGGTGGCGGCGCGCAATCCCGCCGCACATCGCAGCCTGATTGCTTTCGCCGGCTGGTCGAGCCTGGCCCACGCCTCGGTCATGTCCGTGCAATCCGTCTACGATGCGGCCGAGCGCGTGCATTTCCTGGCCGGCGTAGCCTTGTTCGCCGTCATCGGCATCGCCATCCTCGCCCTTTCGCCCGCAAAGTCAAAGGCCGCCGAAGCCTGACCGTCCTTGCTGCCGGTTTCCCTTTTGCGCCCTCGCGGCCTACAATGTCGCCGCTACATTTGAAGCGAGGGCCAGAGCTATGCGAAAGCTTCTGATTGTTGCTTTATTATTTTCGGGATTTGGGGCGGCGGCGCGGGCGCAGTACACCGACCGGCAGGCGATCGAGGACCTGGGCGGGCCGCAGGAGTTTGC